>NZ_POTY01000332.1 GCF_003236315.1 Micromonospora craterilacus | reverse complement strand
GGTGCGGGGTGGGGGCAGCGAAGCGCCCGCCGGCTTGGCCGGCGGGCGCTTCGTGTGGTTGGGCAGGTTAGGAGGCTGTCATGGTGAGGTCGGTGATGACGACCTCCTTCTTGGGGTGACCGCCGCCGGCCTGCTGGGCGAAGGCGCCGTCGTCACCGGCGGCCGCGACCTCCTTCACGAGGTCCATTCCGCTGGTGATGGTGCCGAGCACCGTGTAGTCCGGCTCCAGCGGGGAGTCGCCGTAGACGATGAAGAACTGACTGCCCGTGCTGGCCGGCTGGTTGGACTTGGCCATCGCGATGACGCCCTCCGGGTACGGCGGCCGCTTGTCGGTCGGCAGGTTCTCCTCCGGCATGCGGTAGCTCGGGCCGCCGGTGCCGTCGGTCTCCCGCCAGCCCTTACCGGTGGCGCTCGGGTCGCCGCACTGGAGCACCTTGATGCCCTCGGTCACCAGTCGGTGGCACTTGGTGTTGTCGAAGAAGTTCTTCTCGGCCAGGTGGATGAAGCTCCCCGCGGTGCACGGCGCCGCCGACTGGTCGATCTTGGCGGTGATCGGGCCGAGGTTGGTGGTGATCGTCAGGATCTGGCTGCCCACCTGGCTCTGCTGGGTGTTCGGCAGCCCGACGTCCTTGGTCGTCGGGGTCCGCTCGCCGGCCGGGATCTCGACCCAGCCGCACTCCACGGAGTCTGCGTTCTGAGCGACGTTGTCGGTGCCGCTGTCGTCGCCGATCATGTTGCTGGCCAGCCAGACCGTGCCGGCGACCACCAGCAGCAGGGCCACGCCCGCCCCCACGACCGCCTGTGTCTGGCGGCGCTTGCGGGCCCGGGCTGCCCGCTCGGCCATCTCCTTCTCGAGCCGGGCGCGAGCCGCCGCGCGCTGCCGCTCTCTGGTGGACGTCACGCCTCGATCCTCCTGGACTGTCTGTGGATGCCGCTGCGGGTGGTGAGACCCGTGTCTTGGTTCAGTCGGCGCTGGGCCGGCCTGCGCCGGCCTGGGCCGGCCTGCCGGGTGGGTCAGCTGGCGTTCGTGCTGGCTTCGGGCGCGCCCGAAGCCGCCGAACTCGGGGTGGGGTCCGCCGGCGATGCCGGATCCAGCACCGGCTCACCGACGGTCAGGCTCTGGATGACCACGTCGTCGTCCTTCGGCTTGACCTTCTCGCCAGACCCATTGTCCACGGTCGGCAGGGCTCCGATCTTCTCCACGACGTCGAGGCCCTCGGTGACCCGGCCGATGATCGGGAACTTCGGCTCGGCGGTGGTGTGGTCCTTGAAGAAGATCACGAACTGGCTGCCGTTGGCGCCCGGCGGG
Source organism: Micromonospora craterilacus (assembly GCF_003236315.1). Lineage (GTDB taxonomy): Bacteria > Actinomycetota > Actinomycetes > Mycobacteriales > Micromonosporaceae > Micromonospora > Micromonospora craterilacus. Next base: position 4,281 of record NZ_POTY01000332.1, on the reverse strand, counting down.
TTCGCGATCATGGCGACCGTGCCCTTCGGGTACGTCGGCGGCTCGTCCGGGGCCGGGCTGGCCGAGGGGGACGCCTCCGGAGCGTTGGGCATGTTCTCGTCGTGGAACGAGTACGCCGGGCCGCCCAGGCCGGTGCCGCTGGGGTCGCCGCAGCGCACCGCGCCCTCGGCCATGATCTCGTGGCACTTGGTGTTGTCGTAGAACGACTGGCTCGCCAGGTGGGCGATGCTCGCGGCGGCGCACGGGGCGCTCGCGAGGTTCAGCTCGACGGAGATCGGCGCGCCCTGGTTGGTGGCGATGGTCATCGGCCGGGTGCCGGTGATCGGCAGCCCGGTGGTGGCCGGCTCGCCGACGTCCTTGAGGTTGCTGTTGCCCGCCGTGTTCTGCGGGGTCCAGAGGCAGACCTCGTTGGCGGCGGTGTTCTCGTCCGGCTCGTGGTCGAAGGCGCCCAGCGCCCACGCCGAGCCGGCGATGACCAGCACGAGGATCAGGGCGGTGCCGACGCCGGCCCGGATCTGCCGACGACGTTTCGCGGCGCTGGCCCGGCGGGCCAGTTGCCGGTCGAGCTTGGCCCGCGCCAGTTTGCGCTGCCGGTCCCTGCTGGAAGCCACCCGTGCTCCCCTTTCCTCTACCCTGGTCGTCAGCCGGTGATCGCGTACCCGTCGGGCGGCAGGTGCGCCACGCCACACGCCCGCCAGAGTGTACGGGTACCGGCTGGGAAAGTCGTGTACTAGGTCGGCTCCCACGTGCATCGGGGGCCTTCAGTGCCCATTGGGGCGGTTGGGACGGATGTGCCGGAGCCCGCTGGGGCCGCCGGTTAGGCTGCCGAAGAGGACAGCTCGACGGAAGGGGAGCGGACGTGCTCGTGGCCGGCTTTCCCGCGGACGCCTTCGGCACCAACTGCTATGTGGTTGCCGCCGGCCCGGGGGAACAGTGCGTGGTGGTCGACCCCGGCATCGGGGTGATCGACCGGCTCGACGCGCTGCTCGCCGAGCATCGCCTGCACCCGGCCGCGGTCCTGCTCACCCACGGGCACCTCGACCACACCTTCTCCGTGGCGCCCGTCTGCGGGGCGCGTGGGATCACCGCGTACGTGCACCCGGACGACCGGGAACTGCTGGCCGACCCGGCGAAGGCGCTGTCGATGGACCTCACCCAGCTCTTCGGCGGCCGGCTGCCGTACGCCGAGCCGGAGGACGTCGCCGAGCTGGCCGACGGTACGACGCTCGCCCTCGCCGGGTTGGAGATCACCGTCGACCACGCGCCCGGCCATACCGGCGGGTCGGTGCTGTTCCGGCTGCCCGGCGCCGGCTCGCCCTGGGAGGCGGAGCAGATCTGCCTCTCCGGCGACGTGCTGTTCGCCGGCTCGATCGGCCGCACCGACCTGCCGGGCGGCAGCATGCCGACGATGCTCACCAGCCTCCGGGACAAGATCCTCCCGCTGGCCGACGACACCGTCGTGCTGCCCGGCCACGGCCCCGCGACCACCATCGGCCGCGAGCGCGCCACCAACCCGTACCTCGCCGAGGTGGCGGGGATGGGCGGCGCGCGACCGGCGGCCCCCACCCGCGGCCTGTAGCCGCCGCGATCGACGACCTCACCGCGCTGCCCGCGTGGCACCCAAGGAGTAAGTCATGAGCAAGCCCACGCCCATCTCCGGTTTCCCGGAGTGGACGCCCGCCCAGCGGATGATCGAGCAGTACGTCCTGGACCGGATCCGGGCCACCTTCGAGCTGTACGGCTTCGCCCCCCTGGAGACCCGGGCCGTCGAGCCGCTGGACCAGCTGTTGCGCAAGGGGGAGACCTCGAAGGAGGTCTACGTGATCCGGCGGTTGCAGGGCGACCCGGAGGGTCCGGCCGGTGACGACGCGCTCGGCCTGCACTTCGACCTGACCGTGCCGTTCGCCCGGTACGTGCTGGAGAACGCCGGCAAGCTCCAGTTCCCGTTCCGTCGCTACCAGATCCAGAAGGTGTGGCGCGGTGAGCGGCCGCAGGAGGGCCGGTACCGCGAGTTCCTCCAGGCCGACATCGACATCGTCGACCGGGACACCCTCGCGCCGCACCACGAGGCGGAGATGCCGCTGGTCATCGGCGACGCGCTGCGGTCACTGCCGATCCCGCCGGTCCGGATCCAGGTCAACAACCGCAAGATCTGCGAGGGCTTCTACCGGGGTATCGGGTTGGACGACCCGGAGGCGGCGCTGCGCGCGGTCGACAAGCTCGACAAGCTCGGCCCGGCGAAGGTGACCGAGCTGCTGGCCGGCACGGCCGGGGCGAGCGAGGCGCAGGCAAAGGCGTGCCTGGCCCTGGCCGAGATCTCCGCGCCGGACGCCTCCTTCGCCGACGCGGTGCGCGCGCTCGGGGTGAGCCACCCGCTGCTCGACGAGGGCGTCGAGGAGTTGGTCCGGGTGGTCGAGACCGCCGCCGCGCACTCGCCCGGCCTCTGCGTCGCCGACCTTCGGATCGCCCGGGGTCTGGACTACTACACCGGCACCGTCTACGAGACCCAGATGATCGGGTACGAGCGGTTCGGCTCGATCTGCTCCGGCGGCCGGTACGACAACCTGGCCAGCGCCGGGTCGGCCCGGTTCCCCGGGGTCGGTATCTCGATCGGGGTGACCCGGCTGCTCGGGCTGCTCTTCGGCACCGGCGCGCTGTCGGTGTCGCGGGACGTGCCGACCTGTGTGCTGGTGGCGGTGACCAACGAGGAGCTGCGGGCGGCCAGCAACCGGGTCGCCGAGGGGCTGCGGTCCCGGGGCATCCCGACCGAGGTGTCGCCGAGCGCGGCGAAGTTCGGCAAGCAGATCCGGTACGCCGAGCGGCGCGGCATCCCGTACGTCTGGTTCCCGGGCGCGGACGGTGCCGCCGACGAGGTGAAGGACATCCGTTCCGGCGAGCAGATCGTCGCCGCGGCGGGGGAGTGGACGCCCCCTCGGGCGGACCTCAAGCCGCTGGTGAGCTGAGCCCCCAGCCGCAGGTGCCCCGGGCGCGGTCGTCGCTGGCTCTCTCGACGACGACCGCACCCAGGGCGGCTCAGGGCACCACCGGCGCCGGCGTGCGGCGCGGGTGGCGCGGGTGGCGGTGGCCGGCCGGGCGCTCGCGGCCCGGCCGGTGCCGCCGGCGCTCCGGCCGTGCGGCGGGGTGCCGGGTGCGGCGTGTTCCATGTGCCGTGCGGCGGGTGCCGTGTGCCGGGTCCCGTGCGGCGAGTGCCGGGTGGCGAGTGCCGGGTCCCGTGCGGCGAAGTGCCATGCGGCGGGTGCCGGGTGCTGGTGGGTGCTTGCCGCTCAGGCGGGGGGCTCCAGGGGCAGCAGCAGGCAGCTGGAGGTGGCGTGGGCGACCAGGCGGGACCGCGCGTCGGTCAGCCGGGCCTCCGCCAGGGCGGTCCGGCGCCCGCTCTGCAGCACGGTCCCCTCGCAGCGCAGCGTGCCGGAGGCGACGGTGACCGGTCGGAGGAACTTCACGTTGAGGTCCAGCGAGGTGTAGCCGACGCCGACCGGCAGGGTGGTGTGCACGGCGCACCCGGCGGCGGTGTCGAGCAGCGTGGAGATCACCCCGCCGTGCACCGTGCCGAGCGGGTTGTAGTGGAACTCCTGCGGCACCAGCTCGACGACGACGCGGCCCTCGTCGGCCTCCATCCGAGCCATGTCGATCAGGTGCATCACCGGCGGGGCGGCCAGCTCGCCGGCGATCATCGCGCGGAGCAGTTCCAGCCCGCTGCGCCGGCCGATCTGCGCGGCGTTGATGCCCGGATCGGACCAGGAGAAGGTACGGCTGCGCGCCGCATCCTGCGTCTGCGTCATGGACTCAGCCTGCCAACAAGTTGCTGAGTCTGTCAATCAGACCTAGCCTCTCGGGCATGAGACCCGCGGCTCTGGACTGGTCGGTCGACAACTGCACCGTCGCCCGCGCGATGGAGATTCTCGGCGAGAAGTGGACCCTGGTGGTGCTGCGCGAGGTGTTCAGCGGGGTCCGCCGCTTCGACGACATGCGGGTGCGTACCGGGGTTCCCCGGCAGGTGCTGACCAACCGCCTGGCCACCCTGGTCGACCAGGGCGTGTTGCGCCGCGAGCCGTACCGCGAGCCGGGCACCCGGCTGCGTCACGAGTACCGGCTCACCGCCAAGGGGCTCGACCTCTGGCCGGTGCTGGTCGCCGTGCTGGCCTGGGGCGATCGGTACCTCGCCGACCCGGAGGGTCCGCCGCTGAGCGTCGGGCACCGCGACTGCGGCGCCGATGTCCACATCGAACTGCACTGCGCCGCCGGCCACCACCTCACCGAACC
>NZ_POTY01000331.1 GCF_003236315.1 Micromonospora craterilacus | reverse complement strand
GTGGTGGTGGGGTGGGCCGCCATCGCCACCTTCCTGATCGAGACGGTCACCCTGCTGTGGATCCCGGCCAAGGAGGCCGCGGTCCCGAACCTCATCCCGCGCGCCCGGCTGGAGGCCGCCAACCAGCTGACCCTGATCACCACGTACGGCCTCACGCCGGTGCTCGCCGCAGTCGTCGCGGCGGTGCTCGACCGCAGCGTGCGGGCGATCGTCGGCGGGGACATGCCGGCCTGGGCCGAGCCCGCACAGCTCGCGCTCTGGGTGAACGCGTTCTCCCGGCTGGCCACCGCGCTGGTGGTGGCGTACGGGATCAAGGAGATAAGCCAGGGACGAGCCGACGGGCAGCAGCGCGGCGAGCAGAGCATGTTCCGGCAGTTCATCGAGGGCTGGCGATTCATCGGGCACACCCCGCTGGTCCGGGGGTTGGTGCTCGGCATCCTCGGCGCGTTCGCCGGCGGCGGCATCGTCATCGGCACCGCGCAGTTCTTCGCCACCTCGCTCAACGCCGGTGACGCCGCGTTCTTCCTGCTGTTCGGCGCGATCTTCGTCGGCCTGGCGCTCGGCATCGGGCTCGGCCCGATGATCGTGCGGGACATGTCCCGGCGCCGCTGGTTCGGTATGAGCATCGTGCTGGCCAGCGCCTCGGTGATGACCCTGGCCTTCGCCATCCACCTGTCCATGGCGATCGTCGGGGCGATCCTGGTCGGGGCCGGTGCCGGGATGGCCTTCCTGTCCGGCACCACCCTGCTCGGCGGCGAGGTCGCCGACGAGGTCCGTGGCCGGGTCTTCGCCGTGGTGCAGATCGGCACCCGGCTGGTGCTGATCCTGGCCATCGCGCTGGGCGGCCTGCTGGCCGGTATCGGCGGGTCGCGAACCGTGGACGTCGCCGGTGCGCAGATCTCGGTCTCCGCCACCCGCCTGCTGCTGCTCGCCGCCGGTGTGGCCGGGATCTTCGCCGGGATCAGCGCGTTCGGCCAGATGGACGACAAGAAGGGCGTCCCGGTATTGGCCGACCTCTGGGGGTCGATCCGGGGCCGCCCGCTGATGCCGGCCGAACCGTTCGTCTCGGCCGGGCTCTTCGTGGTCTTCGAGGGCGGCGAGGGCGCGGGCAAGTCGACCCAGTTGGCCGAGCTGGCCGAGCGGTTGCGGGGCGAGGGGCGGGACGTGGTGGTCACCCGGGAGCCGGGCGCGACCGGCATCGGCACCCGGATCCGGTCGCTGGTGCTCGACACCTCCGCCGACGATGCGCCCTCGCCGCGCGCCGAGGCACTGCTCTACGCCGCCGACCGGGCCCACCACGTGGCCACCGTGGTCCGGCCCGCCCTGGTCCGGGGCGCCGTCGTGATCAGCGACCGGTACGTCGACTCGTCGCTGGCGTACCAGGGTGCCGGCCGTACGCTGCCGGTCGACGAGGTCTCCTGGCTGTCCTCCTGGGCCACCGGCGGGCTCAAGCCCGACCTGGTGGTGCTGCTGGACGTCGACCCGCGTACCGGGCTGTCCCGGGCCGCCGCGCGCAACCAGGCCGCCGACCGGCTGGAGGCCGAGTCGGTCGCCTTCCACGAGCGGGTCCGGTACGCCTTCCTCGACTTTGCCGCCGCCGACCCGAAGCGCTACCTGGTGCTCGACGCCGCCCGCCCGGCCGACGAGATCGCCGAGCGGGTGGCCCGCCGGGTGGAGGAGCTGATCGACGCCGCGGGCGGCGTGGACCACCCGGGTCCGGCGAACGGGCCGGACACCCCGGTGCAGTCCGAGTTATCCCCATCGGAGCTGGTGACGACGGAGCGGACCTGATGCCGGACGCCTTCGCCAACCTGGTCGGGCAGGACGAGGCGGTGGCCACCCTGCGCCGGGCCGCCGCAGCGGCTGCGGCCGTCCTGCGCACCGCTGGCGAACGGGCGGAGCCCACGGCCGCACCGGCGCAGGACGCCGACGCGGCCTCGGCCGGGTCCGGCGGTGACCCGGGGGCGGGGATGACCCACGCGTGGATCTTCACCGGCCCACCCGGGTCGGGCCGGTCGGTCGCGGCGCGGGCCTTCGCCGCCGCCCTCCAGTGCCGGCACGGCACCGGCTGCGGCGAGTGCCCCGGCTGCCACACCACGCTCGCCGGTACCCACGCCGACGTGCGGCTGGTGGTGCCCGAAGGGCTCTCCATCGGCGTCAACGAGATGCGGGCGCTGGTGCTCCGCGCGGCCAGCACCCCGTCCGGCGGGCGCTGGCAGATCGTGATCATCGAGGATGCCGACCGGCTCACCGAGGCGGCCGGAAATGCGCTGCTCAAGGCGGTGGAGGAGCCACCGCCGCGGACCGTCTTCCTGCTCTGCGCGCCGTCCACCCACCCGGACGACGTCTCGGTGACCATCCGGTCGCGGTGCCGGGTCGTACCCCTGCGGCAGCCGCCGGCCGCGGCGGTGGCCGAGATGCTGGTCCGCCGGGACGGTATCGCGCCCGACGTGGCGCGGTGGGCGGCTGCGGCCACCCAGGGGCACGTGGGGCGGGCCCGGCGGCTGGCCGGCGACCCGCAGTCCCGCGCCCGGCGGGAGGCGGTACTCGCGGTGCCGCGCCGGCTGACCGGCGTGGGCGCCGCGTTCGACGCGGCGTCCGCGCTGATCGAGGCGGCCGAGGCGGAGGCCGCCGCGTCGGTCACCGAGATCGACACGGCGGAACGCGCGGCGCTGGAGACGGCGCTCGGCGCGGGCGGCACCGGCCGGGGCGCGGCGGGCGCGGCACGGGGTGCGGCCGGGCAGCTGAAGGACCTGGAGCGACGCCAGAAGTCGCGGGCGACCCGGGCTCAGCGGGACGCGCTGGACCGGGCCCTGGTCGACCTGGCCGCCTTCTACCGGGACGCGTTGACCATGGCGCTGGGCGCGCCGGTGGCGCCGGTGCACGCCGACACCGCCGAGTTGGCTGACGCCGGTGCCCGCAGTTGGCAGCCGGAGGGGGCGCTGCGGCGCCTGGAGGCGGTGCTCGCCTGCCGTACCGCGATCGAGGCCAACGTCAAGCCCCGGATCGCCGTCGAGGCCATGATGCTCGCCCTCTGGAAGGGCTGACCGGCACTCCCGGACGATGTCCGGCCAGGCGTCCCGCCGGCCGGATCGGTTTTCCACAGGCATCGACACGCGCAATTCGCGTGCGGTACGGTCCGGTGTGCCGTGGTGACGGTGGCGGCACGCAGAGTGAGGACGACTGGGGAGGAGCCCGCTGATGCCGCGGGGCGAGATCGACGAGGCATGGATCGAGGAGGCGGTCCGGCGCTACCGCCGGATCGAGTCGCTCCAGGCCGAGTTCGACCAGGCCGTGGCGACGGTCGAGGTCACCGTCCGGTCACCGGACGGTCTGGTCGAGGTGGTGGTGACCGCCAGTGGCCGGATCACCGACGTGCGGTTCCTCGGCCCACTGCACACCCGAGCGCCGCGCGACGTGGCCAATTCGGTGCGGGCCGCGGTCGCCGCGGCGGCCGATGCCGCTCAGTGGGCCAGGGAGAAGCTGCACAACGAGACCTTCACCGCCTACCGACCGCTGACGGGGGCCTGAGATGGACAGCCTTCGTGCCCTGGCCAGCCGTCTCGACGAGGCGAGCGCCACGCTGACCGCGCTGTCCCGTTCGGTCGCCGCCGGTGACCCGGCGCAGGTGGCGTTCGGCGCTGACGCCCCGGGCCGGCCGGGTGAGATCGGGCGGGCGCTGCACCGCCAGTGGGTGGCCGCCACCGGTGACCGCGCCCGGGAGGCGTACGCGGCCGCCGCCCATCTGGCGTCCGCGGCGGCGGCGCTGCGTCAGGCCGCCGACCAGTACACCGACACCGACTCCGTGGTCTCCCGCCGGTTGGTCGGGGAGGCGTGATGGACGCCCTGGACCGGCTCGCCGAGCCCGGTCTCGACCTGCTGCGCCGGGTCGACACCCTGCTCGCCGCCGGTGCTCCCGAGGGGCACCGGGTCTGGCCGCTGTTGCGGCGGATGGAGGTGCTGCCCGGCGAGGCGCTGCGCAACTTCCTCGACCTGCGTTCCGCGCCGCTGGCCGGTGCCGGGCACACCGTGCGCCGCCAGGTCCACGGGTACGACCACGCCTGCGCCGCCCTGACCGACCCGGTGCTCTGGTCCGGGCCGGCCGCCGCGTCGTACGGGCAGTCCCGGGCGACGCTGCTGCGACACCTCGACGAGGGGCCGGAGAGCCTGGTCGGGCGCCTGGAGGCGACCGCCAGTTACGCCGACGCGCTCGCCGACTGGGTGGAGGGCAGCCGGCTCGCGGTCGCCCGAGTCCTGGCCGACGTGCTCGGCTCGGCAGAGGCGGTGGCGGTCGCCGCAGCCACTTCGGTCACCCGGGAGTCGTCCCATTCCGGGCCGTCGTCGCCAGGTGCCGCCGGTGCCGCCGAGATCGCCGCCCGGGTGCTGGCGGTGCTCGGTGTCGCCTACGACGGAGCGGAGACCCTGCTCCGGCAGTGGGCGCCGAGCCTGGCCGAGTCCCCCTGGCGCCCGGCCGGCAACCGGTCCCGCCCGGACGCTGGCGGTCTGCCGGGCACCCGGACGACCCGTGTGGGCTGGTAGCCGCCGCCCGGGCAGGGCACACGGCGCCGCCCACAGGCACCCGTTCGGGTCGCCCGTCAGCGGCGCCGTGACCCTTTCCTGCACCCCCCGCAGGTCTTTCCTCACTCAACGCCGCCAGCTCCGGTTTGTCCCGCCCGTCGCGGAGGTTTCAGCCGTCCGGCCCGGCATCGTCGTACCAGTAGCTGGGACAGGGGTCGGTCGAGTCGACAATCATGGATGTCTGCATGGTGCGGTCCCGCGTCACCGCGGCCGGGCGCGATCCCGGCGCAGCGTCGTAGGGTGAAGGGCATGGGCATGCTCTGCGCGGTCAGTTTCCAGCGGTACGGGCGCCTCTATTACCTCGATCCGGGCGAGCTGCGCCCGCAGGTGGGCGACAAGGTGCTGGTCCCCACCGACGACGGTCCCGAGGTGGCGGAGTGCGTGTGGGCCGCGCAGTGGGTCACCGAGGACACCGACGGCTTCCCCCGGCTGGCGGGGCTGGCGGAGGAGGAGGATCTGCGCCGGGACGAGACGCTGCGGCGACGCAAGGCCGAGGCGAAGATCGCAGCGAAGCGGCTGATCCGGGAGCACGAGCTGCCGATGAAGGTGGTGGCGGTCGACCACGTGCTCGGCAGCACCGATGGCGGCGAGCGCAGCACCATCTACTTCACCGCGCCGCACCGGGTGGACTTCCGCTCGCTGGTACGCGATCTCGGGGCGACCCTGCACTGCCGGGTGGAGCTGCGCCAACTCTCCGCGCGGGACTCGGCGCGGGTGCAGGGCGGCATTGGCTCCTGCGGGCGTGACCTGTGCTGCGCCACCTTCCTGAACGACTTCGAGCCGGTCACCATCCGGATGGCCAAGGACCAGGACCTTCCGCTCAACCCGCTGCGCATCTCCGGCGCCTGCGGCCGGCTGATGTGCTGCCTGAAGTACGAGCACCCGCTGTATCAGCGGTTCCAGGAGTCCGCCCCGGAGGTCGGCACCCGGGTCTCCACCCCGAAGGGGGAGGGCCGGGTGGTCGGCCACAGTGTCCCCCGCGACGCCGTCACCGTCCGCCTCGACGCCGACGGCTCCCGCTGTTCCTGCTCCCGCGCCTCCGTCTGCGCCCCCCGCCAAGCCCACGACCAGCACTACACCCCCTGACCC
>NZ_POTY01000330.1 GCF_003236315.1 Micromonospora craterilacus | reverse complement strand
CCCTGACCCCCCGCCCCGCCCGGCGGGGGCGGTGGTCAGTGGAGGAGGTGGACGGCGCGGGGCACGGCGGTGAGCGTCACGGGCAGGTCGAGGGAGCGTTCGCCGTCGGCGTAGGTGGTGATGCCCTCGGCCGCGATGGTGATCGTGCGGGCTCGGTAGGTGTGCACCAGGGGGTGGTTGACGTGGGTGCCGGCGTAGATGCGGGGTTTGACCCGGATCAGGGTGCGCCGGTCGAAGCGGCCGCCGACCACCACGTCGAGCAGGCCGTCGGTCGGGTCCGCGTCCGGGCAGATCCGCATCCCGCCGCCGTAGCTGGCGCCGTTGCCGACCGCCACCAGCACCGCGTCGACCTCGATCCGCTCGTCGTCGAGCGTGAGGGTGTACCGGCGCGGCCGGAGCCGGGCAAGTTCCGCCAGGATGGCCAGGTCGTAGCGGCGGGGGCCACGCGGCCAGCGCATCCGGTTGGCCCGCTCGTTCACGATGGCGTCGAAACCGGCCGCGAGAACGGCGCCGTACCAGCGGACGGTGCCGTCGGCCCCGGTCATCCGGGCCAGGTCGACCGGCCGGCTGCGCCCCTGCCGCAGCGCCGTCGCGATGACGTCCACGGCCGCGCGGGGTTCGCTCGGAAAGCCGGTCTCCACGGCGAAGTCGTTGCCCGTGCCGGCCGGAACCGGCCCGAACGGCACGGTGCCGCCGGCGACCGCCTGCAACGCCCGGTGGACCGTGCCGTCGCCGCCCACCGCGACCAGCGCGGACGCGCCGTCGGCGACGGCGCTTCGGCAGGCCGCCTCCGCCTCGTCCGCGCTGGTCGCGGTCAGCAGCCGGACCGGCCGGCCGGCGGTGGAGAGCCGATTCAGCAGGTCCGGCAGCAGCCCCCGGTGCCGGCCACGGCCGGCGGTCGGGTTGGCCAGTACGGCGACCGGCCCGTCGGGCGGCGCGCCAGCGGGCAGGTGATCGTCTGCGGTCACGGCGAGCACCGTACCCGCTGGTCCGCCGGCTCTGTCAGCTGGCGGAAAGGGTGAATTCTCGCCTCGGCGACCTCAGCGTGCCGCGCGTCGCAGCCGTCCCCACGGTTTGAACACTGACAGGGTCGTCGCGAAGAGCACCGCTGCGGTGGAGACGATCGGCGGAAAGGCCAGGTCGGTCAGGACCGGGAGCGGGCGCCCGGCGGCGAGGGACGCCCGGGCCCCTGCGGTCAGCTCGTGGATGCCGGGGCCGAGCGCGGCGATGACCAGGGTGACCAGAACTACGTTGAGAACCAGCTTGATCGCGACCCACCAGTACCGCACCAGCCCGTACTTGGTGCCGAGGCCGAGCAGCACTCCGGTGGCCAGGCAGAGCAGACCGACGGCCGCGAGCGGCCAGGTGGCGAAGTAGCCGATGCTGGTGAGTGCGGCCGCGGCACCGAGGTCGTCGCCGGGGGTGAACGCCGCGAGCACCAGCAGGCCCAGCACGATGTCGATGCCGAGCCACGCGCCGGCGGCGGCGATGTGCAGTAGGAGCAGCACCTTGCGCAGCCGCGGCCCGATGCGCCACCGGACCGTGGCCGGGCGGGTCGTCGTGCGGCTACTCGGCCGGCGCAGCTGGATACCAGTCATGCCCGCCATGGTCGGCCGGCGCGGGCCGGCGGGCGTCGTCCGGGCGACGCATTCCGGCGTACCTCCGCAGACGTAGTCCCGGCCGGCCCCGCAGGACCGCCATACGGACGAACGCCGCCCCGAGGGGCGGCGTTCGTAGCGGTCGGGTCGGGTTCGGTCAGGTCACGTCGTCGTAGCGACGCTCGATCGGCTTGGGCGCGGTCACCGGCTCGGGGGCGTCGATCGGGCTGACCCCGTCAACTGGCCGTCCCGCGTCGACCCGCTCCTGGTCGAACTCCAGCGGGGAGACCTCGTCGTCGTCGATGCCGGCGTAGATCTCCTTGCCACGTCCCCGGCGCTTGTCGTTGATGAACGCGACCCCGACCGCGGCGAAGTAGAGCGCGCACAGGCAGAGCGCCAGCGCCGTCATGCCGAACGGGTCCGGCGTCGGGGTGACCACCGCGGAGAAGGCGAAGAACGTGAAGACCGCGATCCGCCACCAGCCGAGCAGCCGCTTCGCGCTGGCGATGCCGACGAAGTTGAGCATCAGCACGATCAACGGGAACTCGAACGCCACCCCGAAGATGACGATCATGTTGGTGACGAACGAGATGTACCGGGTGACTTCCAGCGAGGTGTCGACCCCGGTGACGCCCGCTTCCAGCAGGAACGACAGGCCCTTGTCCACCACGAAGTACGCCAGGGCCGCGCCGCCCATGAACAGCGGCGCGGCGATCGCCACGAAGATGTAGGCGTACTTGCGCTCGTTGCGGTGCAGGCCCGGGGCGATGAACGCCCAGAGCTGGTAGAGCCACACCGGCGAGGCCACGATGAGCCCGATCCAGAGCGCGAGCTTGAGTTTCAACAGGAAGCCGTCGGCCGCGCCGAGCTGGATGAACGGCTGATCCGGGTTGATCCGGTAGTACGGCACGGCGAGCAGATCGAAGACCGGGTCTGCCAGCACGAAGCCGACGACGAAGCCGACGACGAGCGCGAGCGAGGCACGGAAGAGCCGGTTACGCAGCTCGCGTACGTGCTCGATGAGGGTCATCGAGCCGTCGGCGGCCCGATCGAAGTTGGTCGGACCGCGCTTACGGAGTCCGAAGGCCACGGTAATCGGCCCCGCTGATCAGTTGTCGCGGACGCGCTGCACCGGGTCGACGACCGGCTGCTGCACCGTGCCCTGGTACGGCTGCTGCTGCGCCTGCTGCGGAGGCTGCGGGGTGAGCGGCTGGTAGCCGGCCTGCGCGTCGGCCTTCTCGGCGAGGTCGCGGTCGTCGTCGGCCAGGCTCTTGGTCTCCGCCTTGATGATCCGCAGCGAGCGGCCCAGGGAACGCGCCGCGTCGGGGAGCCGCTTCGCGCCGAAGAGCAGGATCAGCACGACCACGAGTACGGCGATGTGCCAGGGCTTGAGGGCACCCATGGGAAGCTCCAGTCGCTCTGTGTCGATGAGGGGTGTACCGCAGCCCATCGTACGTGCGTCGTGGGCCGTTGCCACCCACCGGGCGGTGGTGGTTCGTCCCGGCTGGTGAAGTCTCGGCCAACTGTGACTGTCTCGTCAACCAGGCAAGTGGATCATCGTGACCGCAAAAAGGCCACTTCACGCCCGGAACCGAATTTCGCAACCGCAGCACCGACCACACGCTCCGGGCCGCACGCCGCTGGTGCGTGGGCGCTCAGCCGCCGCGCCGGGACCTGATCAGGGTGAGCCGCTGCTCGGTCGTCTCCAGCCGGCCCTGCAAGCCCTCGGCCCGCTGCTGGAGGCTCTCGGCCGCCGCACGCAGCGAGGCGGCCTCGTCGGCCCGCAGCTGCAGCGCCAGCGCCGCCCGGCGCAGCCCGGGCAGCCGCGCCAGCACGGGTCGCACGGCCAGGGCGAGCACGACCAACGGGACCAGCACCAGCGCGAGCACGATCCACTTCAGCACGGCCGCCAGCCTACTGCCTGTCCACCGCCGCCGCCGGGTCCGCGCCGGGCGGCACCGGCGTCGCGTACGCGTCCAGGGCCGCCACCGCCGTGTCCCGTACCTGCCCGGCCAGTTCGGCCGGGGCGAGCACGGCGACGTCCGGGCCCAGACCGAGCACGAATCGGCGGGCCCAGCCGAGGTCGGTGACCCGCAACGAGACCACCCACCGCTCGCCGTCCGCCTCGACCCGCTCACACGGGTAGTACTCGGTGATCCAGCGCTCGCCCCGACCGATCCGCAGCGTGATCAACGGCAGGTCCGGCGACGGCCGGAACACCCCCTCGCTCAGGTCGTGCGGGCGGGCCTGCGGTGGCACCACGGCCGGCTCGTCCAACTCGGCGACCGCGTCGATCCGGTCGGCCCGGAACAGCCGCACCGCCTCGGCCCGCCGGCACCACGCCTCGACGTACGTCCGGCCGCCGACCATCAGCACCCGCAGCGGGTCGACCACGCGCTCGGTGGTCTCGTCCCGGGCCACCGTGTAGTAGGTGATGCGGAGCGCGCGCCCGCCCTCGACCGCGGCCCGCAGCTGCTCCACCCGGCCGGTGTCGCCGGGCAGCCGCACCTCCACCGGGGCGGCCACCAGGTCACCGGCCGCGTCCTCGATCTTCGCGAGGGCCCGCTCGACGGCCTCCCGGTTGGCCACCCCGGGCGTCTCGGCCAGCATCCGCAGCGCCACCACCAGGGCGAGGGCCTCGTCCGGCGTGAGCCGCAACGGCCGGTCGATGCCGGCGTCGTAGGTGATGGTCACCCGGTCGCCGTCGAAGGCCATGTCGATCAGGTCGCCCGGGCCGTACCCGGGCAGCCCGCACACCCACAGCAGTTCCAGATCCTCGCGCAGCTGCCGCTCGGTGACGCCCAGGTCGCCGGCCGCCTCGGAGATCTCGATGCCGGGGCGGGCGAGCAGGTAGGGCACCAGGTTGAGCAGCCGGGCCAGCCGGTCGGCGGAGGTGCGCGAGCCGGCCCGCGCAGTCGCGGTCATCGGGTCACCGCCATCTCGTCGTGCCGGGTGGCGATCTCCTTGAGCCGCTGGATGACCGCCTCGCGTACCTCGGGCGGGTCGAGCACCCGCACGTCGGGGCCGTAGCCGACCAGGTGCCCGGCGAGGGAGTCGGCGTCGGCGTACGGCAGGACCAGCCGGTCGGCTGTCGGCCCGGCGGTGACCGCCACGGCCCAGCGTCGCAGCCCGGCGGCCCGCCCGGGGGTGACCAGCACGGTCGCCCGGCCGGCCCGCTCGGTCGGGCCGGACCAGCGGGCCACATGGCTGATCAGGTCGACCCCGGCCGGCGGCTGGTAGCCGCCCGCGTCGCCGGTGGCCCGGACCTGGCCGACCACCCGCGACAGCCGGAAGCAGCGGGTGGCGCCGCGGTCCAGGTCGTGGCCGACCACGTACCACCGGCCGCGCCAGCAGACCACGCCCCACGGTTGCAGCCGGCGGCGGGTGGGCGCGTCCTGGTCCGGTACGCGGTAGTCGAAGCGGACCTCGCGCCGGTCCCGGGCGGCGGCGGTCAGCGGGGCGAACGCCGGGTCGACGGTGACCATCGGCTCCAGCCCGAGGGTGGCCTGCGGGTCCACGTCCACCCCGGCGGCGCGTAGCTTGGCCAGCCCGGACGACGCGGCGGCGGCCAGGCCGGCGTGCTGCCACAGCCGCGCGGCGATGCCCACCGCCGCGGCCTCGTCGGGCTTGAGGGGGATGTCGGGAAGGGCGTACTCCCGGCGGGCGATCCGGTACCCGGGCTCGGTATCGAAGGCGCTCGCCGTCCCGGTCTCCAGCGGTACGCCCAGCTCCCGCAGCTCGGCCTTGTCCCGTTCGAACTTGCGCTGGAACGCCTCGTGCTCGCGGGCGTCGTTCGGATCGTGCTCGTAACCGGGCACGGTCGCGGCGATCTGCGCGGCGGTCAGGAACCGCCGCGTAGACAGCAGGCAGATCACCAGGTTGACCAGGCGCTCGGTCCGGCTACGCGACACCCGTAAACGCTAGCAGCCACCAGCCCTCCCACACGCACCCGCGCGGGCGTGCCGCCCCACGCCGCCATCCAACCCGCCGATCTTGCACTTTCGGTCGCCCGAACGCCCCTTTTGACAGCTTTTGCCGCAACGACAAGTGCAAGATCGACGGGGGTGTGGGGGG
>NZ_POTY01000032.1 GCF_003236315.1 Micromonospora craterilacus | reverse complement strand
GGTCGAGGTAGTGCGTGACGAGGCGGGTCAGGATGCTGGGGGCGAAGAGCGACTCTCCCGCGTGGGTGCGCCGGATGGCGTCGAGGAGCTGGTCGGGGTGGGCGTCCTTGAGCAGGAAGCCACGCGCTCCGGCGCGCAGCGCCGCGGACACGTACTCGTCGAGCGCGAACATGCTGAGCACCACGACGCCGGTGTCGCGTAGTCCGGGGTCGCCGGTAATGTGCCGGGTCGCCTCGATGCCGTCACCGTCGGGCATCCGGATGTCCATTAGGACGACGTCGGGTCGCCGTTCGCGGGTGAGCGCCACGGCGTCGTGGCCGGTGGCGGCCTGACCGACCACGGTGAGCCCCGGGGTGCCGTCGATGAGGATGGCGAGGCTGTGCCGCAGCAGCTGCTGGTCGTCCGCGACCAGTACCCGGATGGTGGGGTGGCCCGGCCACTCCGTGCTCATCCGGGCCGCCGTCGATCGGGCAGGCGCGCCGAGAGATGGAAACCCGCCCCGGCGGGACCGGCACGCAGGCTGCCGCCGAGCGCGGTCACCCGTTCGCGCAGGCCGTCCAGCCCGTGACCGGCGCCGGCCCGGGACCGCCAGCCCGCCCGTGGGCCGTCGTCGCGGATGTCCACCACGACCGTGTCGCCGTCGCGGTCCACGCCGACGCGCACCCGGGTGGGGCCGGCGTGCCGGGCGGCGTTGTTCAGTCCCTCGCGGACGATCGCGCATACCGCGAGCTGCACGCCGGACGACATCTCATCGACCTCCCGCACGTCGAGACTGGCCGCGAGTCCGGTGCCGCCCACGGCCCGCACGATCCCTGGGAGGGACTCCAGCGTGTCGAGGGGGCGCAGGGGAGCGGGCTCACTGCTGGGCGTGCGGAGCACGTCGAGCATGCGCCGCAGCTCGGCGGTGGTCTCCCGACCGACCCGTTCGATGTCGGCCAGCGCGGTCGCGCGTTCGGTCTCCCCGGCCGGCCCGGCCACTCGCGCGGCCGTGGCGGCGCGGACGGTGACCAGCCCGAGGCCGTGGGAGACGAGGTCGTGCATTTCGCGGGCGATGCGCAGTCGTTCCGCTCCGGCGGCACGCTCGGCGGCCCAGGCGGTCAGCCGATCCTCGTACTCCCGACGCTGCCGCCGGGCGCGGATCAGCACCCACGCCGACGACGCGACGGCCAACCCGGCGATGACCGGCAGCAGGAGAACGGCGGCCGATCCGTCGGTACCCGTCGTCAGCAGGCACAGGATCAGGGCCGCCGGCACTGCGGCGGCGACGGCGGACAGCCAGGGTCGGCGTGCCGGACGCTCGCCAGGTGTCACCTCTCGAGTCTAGGATCCGGCGCGGCGGGCGGCATCGGACCTGGGTCGGAGCGACCCTGGACCGGGGCGTGGGCGGGAAGTCCGGGCCGCAGGCCGATGACACCGGCCACGGCCGTGGGCTGACATGGTGGCCATGTTGTCAGTCGAGCGCCTGGTCAAACGGCGCGGTTCCCGCGAGATCCTCACCGACATCACGTTCCGGGCGGCACCGGGCCGGGTTACCGGGCTGCTCGGGCCGAACGGCGCGGGCAAGTCCTCGACGCTGCGGATCCTGCTCGGCCTGGATCGGGCCGACGCCGGTACGGCGCTCGTCAACGGCCAGCCGTATCGGCACCTGCGCCGCCCGCTGCGCACGGTCGGGTCGATGCTGGACGGCTCCGGCGCGCACCGCTCCCGTACCGCCCGCAACCATCTCAGCTGGGTGGCGCGCAGCAACGGTATCCCGAAGCGACGCGTGGCGGAGGTGCTCGACCAGGTCGGGCTCGGCGGCGCGGGGCGTACCCGGGTCGGCCGGTTCTCACTCGGGATGGGCCAGCGGCTCGGGCTGGCCACCGCACTGCTCGGCGAGCCCGAGGCGCTGGTGCTCGACGAGCCGGTGAACGGGCTGGACCCGGAGGGCATCCGCTGGATCCGCGGTCTGCTGCGCGGTCACGCGTCGTCCGGCGGCACCGTGCTGCTCTCCAGCCACCTGATGAGCGAGGTCGCCGAGGTCGCCGACGACCTCGTCGTCATCGCCGGCGGCCGGGTCGTCGCCAACGGCCCGATCCGGGAGGTCACCGTCGGGTACCCGAGCCTCGAGGACGCCTTCTTCGCGCTCACCGCGCCGGAGCCGACGGCGGGTGGACGATGACGTTCCGCAACACGCTCGCCGCCGAGGTGCGCAAGACCGCGACCCTGCCCGCGACCTTCGTGGCCCTGGCCGTCGCCGTGCTCGGCCCGATCGCGATCACGATCCTCAACGCCTTCACCGTCCGCAACGCCCTGCGGACCGGACGCGTCGACCTGGTCGCCGACACCTCGCCGGTCGAGACCGCCTTCGCCGCGATCCCGCTCGGTACGGTCGGCGCGGTGATCCTCGGCGTCGTCGTGATCAGCAGCGAGTACACCGTGAACAGCACCAACGCGGGCGGCGGGCGGCAGCTGACCGCGACCCTCACGGCCACCCCCGGGCGTCTGCGGGTACTGGCGGCGAAGGCCACCGTCGTCGTCCTGCTCGTCGCCGTCGTGGCGACGCTGACCATCCCCGCGTCACTCCTGCTCGCCGGTCAGATCATCGGCTCCGGTGCGTCGACCCCGGTGGGGGCGGACGGTGTGCTGTCCCGCTCGGTCGGGGCCGGAATCTACTGGGCGCTCACCGCGTTGATCGCGCTCGCGGTCACGGTCTTCACCCGAAGCGGCATCGTCCCGATCGTCGTGCTCGTGGTCAACAGCTCGCTGGTGTCGGTCTCGCTGCTGCTGTCCTACCTCACATCCCTCGCCTGGTATCTGCCCGACCTCGCCGGCATCCGGCTGTTCGCCGGTCACCTGACGACGTTCGACAACGCGCTCGCCCCGCTCACCGGCGGCCTCGTCATGGCCGCCTGGGCGGCGGGGCTGCTCACCGTCGCCGGCGCCGTCCTGGTCCGGCGGGACGCATGAGCCGCGCGCTCAGCCACGCCGTCAGCGCCGAACTGATCAAGCTGTGTGGCCTGCCCGCGGTCCTCGCCGCGACGCTCGGCACGGTCGCGGCCGCGACCGTCATCAGCGCGGCGCTGGCCGCGTCGCCGATGGACCCGGCGGAGCCGACCGCCATCGTCCGCCAGGCGGTGCCGTACCTCCAGGTCGGCACCATCGTCCTGGGCATCCTCAGCGCCGGGACGGAGTACGCCGGCGGCCAGATCCGGACGACCCTGACCGCCCTCCCGGACCGCCCGCTCCTGCTCGCCGGCAAGGCCATCGCCTACCTGCTCTGGGCCGCCGGCACGGCCGCCGCGGCGCTCGCCGCCGGGCTGCTCACCGCCGGCACCACCCTGGCCGTCCGCGACGTCCCCGGGAGCGCTGCCGGTACGCCGTGGACGATCGTCGGTGCGGCCGGCTACCTGGTGCTCATCGGGCTGCTCGGCCAGGCCGTGGCCGTCCTCACCCGGTCGCTCGTGCCTGCTCTCGTCGTCCTGCTCGGCCTGTTGCTGGTCGTCTCACCGCTGCTGGGCGGCGTCACCGAGCAGGCGCGCTATCTCCCCGACCAGGCGGGCGCGCTGCTCTACCTGCCGGGGGCCGATCGCATCCTGACTCCCGTCACCGGTCTGCTCGTCCTGCTTGCCTGGATCGCCACCACCGTGATCGCGACGGTGGCGGCGACCCTGTGCCGCGACGCCTGACCGTGGCCGTCCTGGCCGTCGCGGGCGAGGCACCTGTGCGCCCGATTGCGTCGGCGGTCTACGCTGCCGCGCGATGAACGTGCCGTCTCGCATCCTGGTCTACGGGGTCCACGGTTCCGGCAAGTCCACCCTGGCGCAGCGGCTGGCGGAGCGGCTCGGGGTGCCCTGGTACCCGGTCGACGACCTGCTCTGGGAGCCCGGCTGGGTCGAGGTGCCGGTCGCGTTGCAGCGTAGCCGGATCGAGGCGATCTGCCGGCGGGACCGATGGATCCTCGACGGGGCGTACCACGGCTGGCGGGACGTGCCGCTGGCCCGCGCCGACCTGGTCGTCGGCCTGGACTACCCGCGTGGGCTCTCCTTCCGGCGGCTGCTGCGGCGCACCATGCGCCGGCTCGCGACAGGGGAGGAGATCTGCAACGGCAACCGCGAGTCGCTGGGCAGCGTGCTGTCCCGGGATGCCGTCCTGATGTGGCACCTCACTGGGTACGGCCGCGAACGGCGGCGGATGCGGGCCTGGCAGCGCGATCCGTCCGGGCCGCCGGTGCTGCTGTTCGACGACCCAGCGGCGCTGGACCACTGGCTGGCCGGCCTGCCGCCCCGCTGAACGCTGGACCCAGCCGAGATCGGCGCTTACCGGGGTCAGTTCAGGTGGGCGTGAGTGGCGAGGTCAGCCGAGGTCGGCGAGCCGCTCGGGAACCCGGTGCTCGGCCCAGTTGTTGGGCGAACTAAACCGGGTGGTGGTCCTGCAGTCTCTTGTGGATTAAGAGTGGTAGGGTGCTGGCGTGGCGGGGTTTGACCTGCGGGAATCTGGCCGTGATCCTGGCGTATAAGTTCCTGCTGCGCCCCACTGCCCGGCAGGCGGCGGCGTTGGCTGCGTGCGTTGAGGATCACCGGCAGCTCTACAACGCCGCCCTCGAAGAGCGGCGTGGGGCGTACCGGCGTGCTCGGCTCGGCATCCGTTACGGTGATCAGTCGGCCCAACTCAAGGACATCCGTCGGTTCGATCCGGGCGGGCAGGGCCGTTGGTCGTTTTCCTCCCAGCAGGCCACCCTGCGTCGTCTCGACAAGGCGTTTGCCGCGTTCTTCCGCCGCATCAAGGCCGGGCAGCGAGCCGGATACCCTAGATTCAAGGGTGTCGGCTGGTTCGACACGGTGCAGTGGCCGAAGGACCGCGACGGCTGCCGCTGGAACTCCATCGGCGGCGGGCCGACCCGGGTGTACCTGCAAGGCGTCGGACATGTGCGGGTGCACGCGCACCGCGAGGTTGACGGCCGGGTGAAAACGGTCAGCGTCAAGCGTGAAGGGCGCCGCTGGTACGTGATCGTGGCCTGCGACGGGGTGTCCGCGAAACCATTGCCGGCGACCGGCAGCGTGGTCGGTGTCGACATGGGTGTGGCGTTGTTTCTCACCACGAGCGGCGGTGTGCAGGTCAACAACCCCCGCCACCTCGCCGCATCCGCCGTCCGGCTCGCGGAGGTGCAGGGTGCGCTAGCTCGTGGCAAGCGGGGGTCGAACCGGTGCCGTAAGACCCGGGAGCGGTTCGCCGCCCTGCACGCCAAGGTTCGGCGGCAGCGCCTTGACCATGCGCACAAGACGGCGCTGTGGCTGGTCCGCCACCACGACCTGATCGTGCACGAAGACCTGCGCATCGCCAACATGACTCGCTCGGCCAAGGGGACCGTTGACGCCCCCGGCGTCAACGTCGCCGCCAAGGCCGGGCTCAACCGCTCGATTCTCGACGCCGGTTGGGGGGTGTTCCTGTCGATCCTCGCCGCCAAGGCTGAAAGCGCCGGACGGACGATCATCGCAGTGGATCCCCGCAACACCTCCCGCACCTGCCCGTCCTGCGGGCACTGCGCGCGGGAGAACCGTGTTAGCCAAGCCGACTTCGTATGTGTGCAGTGCGGGTACGCCGCGCATGCGGATGTCGTCGGTGCCAACAACGTTCTCCGGGCAGGGCTTGCCCGTCAGGCCGTACTCGCGGCCTGAGAAGCTGACGCCTTTCGGGCGTCAGAGGAGTCACCTGGAAGTAGTGGTCCACCACCACCACAACCACCCACCACCCAACGCGGAGACATCGGGCAGTTCCGCGATGCGGGCGGCCTCCGCCAGGGTGGGGGGCCAGCTGCGCCGGATCGGCCGGCGTAAAGAAGTCAGTAGTGCAGACCCAACGACCTTCGGTCGCCGGTTCCGCCGCTACCCGGGGGCGGGTGACGCTGCGCCGATCACAGCCCCTGCTCGCGGGCCAGGCTGATGGCCTGGGCCCGGTCGGCGACCTGGAGTTTGGCGAAGATGTTGGAGACGTGGTTGCGTACCGTCTTCGTGCTCAGCCCGAGCCGCGCGGCGATCTGCGGATTGGTCAGGTGCTGGGCGATGAGCGTCAGGATCTCCCGCTCCCGGGAGGTGAGCTCGGGGAACGCCGGCTCGGTCCGGTCGAGCCCGGCGAAGTAGCCCATCAGCCGGGTGGCGATGGCCGGGCCGAAGATGGCCTCACCGTCGGCCACCACCCGCACCGAACGGATGATCTCCACCCGGCGGGCGCCCTTGAGAACGTAGCCGCGCGCCCCGGCCCGCAGCGCGGCGAAGACCGAATCGTCGTCGTCGGCCATGGACAGGATCAGCACCCGTACGTGCGGACTCATCCGCACCAGCCGCTCGGTGGCCGCGATGCCGCCCATGCCGGGCATGGTCAGGTCGAGCAGCACCACGTCGGGCTGCAACCGGGCCAGGACGGCCAGCGCCTCCTCGCCGCTGGCGGCCTCGCCGCACACCTCGATGTCGGGGCTGGTGGCCAGCAGCGCGCGCAGCCCGGCCCGGAACGGCGCGTGGTCGTCAACCAGCAGCACGCGGATCTGGTCCATCGGTCTCCTTCGTGCCGGCGAGCAGGGTCGCGGTGACGCGGGTGCCGGCGCCCGGCGTCGAGGCGACGACGCAGGAACCACCGAGTTCCTCGGCCCGCTCCCGCATCGAGTGCATGCCGACGCCGTCTGGCTGGTCGGGCCGACGGCCCCGGCCGTCGTCGTGCACGTCCAGTTGCAGCGTCCCGTCGGTGACCCGCAACCGCAGCTCGACCTTGTCGGCGTGCGCGTGCCGGCGGGCGTTGTTCAGCGCCTCCACCGCGATCCGGTAGGCGGCGACCTCGGCCGCGGCGGACAGCGCGGGCAGCGCCGCCGGGGCGTCGAAGACCACCCGAGGTCCGTCGCCCGGCCCGGCCGCGATGTGCGACCGCAGTGCACCGACCAGGTCCATGGTGTCCAGCGCCGGTGGTCGCAGGCCGTTGACCAGCCGCCGTACGTCGGCGACGGCGGTCTGGGCGTCGACCACGATCTCCTCGAGCAGCCGCTGGGCCTGTTCTCCCGGGCCGATCTCCTGGGCCGCCTCGGCGCGCATGGTCAGCCCGGCCAGGGTCGGCCCGAGGCCGTCGTGCAGGTCCCGGCGCAGCCGCCGGCGTTCCTCCTCGCGGGCGACCACCAGATGCTCGCGGGAGCGTTGCAGGTCGGCGGCGAGGGACTGGGCCCGGTCGAGGGCCCGGACCGCCTGCACGGCGACGCCGATGTGCCGGGCCAGGTCGCGCAGCAGCCGCAGTTCCCAGGCCCCGAGTGCGGTCTCCCCGGCCCGGGGGCCGAGCAGCAGGTGACCGACCGGTTCGTTGCCGGCCAGCGGCAGCCGCACCGGGTCGGGCGGCGGGACACCCAGCCGGTACGACCGCCCGTCGACCGTCTGGATCTCCACGTAGGACAGTTGCAGCGCCTCGCGTACGGTGGCGGTGCTGGTGGCGAGCACCGCGCCGGCGTCCTGGGTCTGTTCCAGCCGCTGCCCGAGCCGGGCCAGCACCGCGTACGGGTCGTCGCGTTCGCCGTACACCAGCAGGTTGATCCGGCGTTGCAGCCAGTGCCGCAGCGGGGCGAAGATCAGCGTGGCGACGGCCGCGCCGACGAACGAGACCGGCAGGCTGGCCGAGGTGTCGAAGCCGGCGCCGAGCAGGCCGACGACCAGCACGTACGCGCCGCCGACGGCCACCGACAGGGTGACGAACACAGCGCTGCGGCTGATCAGCAGGTCGATGTCGAACAGCCGGTGCTGCCGGATGGCGATGCCGACGGCGACCAGGATCAGCGTGCCGCTCACCCCACCGGCCACGTCCCAGAACACGTTGCCGTACGGCCAGAGGGCGGGGTGGTCGTCGGTCAGGCCGGCGACGAGCCGGGCGGCCACCACCCCGACCGCGATCGCGACCGCGTACCCGAGCCACTTGACCTGCTGGCGGCGGACCCCGTGGGCGCGGCGGGCCTGCCACACGACGGTGCCGCCGGCGGCGAGGAAGATCAGTCCGCTGGTCAGGGTGGCCACGCCGGCGGTGACGTCGGCGATCGGCTGCCAGCCCGGTACGCCGAGCGGGTTGACCGCGCCGACCGGGCTGACCTGTTCGTTGGCGCCGGGCCGCAGGGCGCCGGTGACCATGGCGACGGCGCCGAGCGCCACCACCACCGCGATGGCCGGCCGCCACCGCGGCGACAGCACCCGCCCGTCGGGGAAGAACACCGGGATCAGCGCCACCGCGAGGTTGCCGGGAACCCACAGCCAGTTCTGCGGCCAGGCCAGCGCCGCGGCGAACGGCAGCGAACCCGGGTCGACGACGAGCCCGTGCGCGGCGTACTGGCCGCACGCCTCCTGTAGGGAGAAGCAGAGACCGCCGGTCAGGGCGAGCCAGCCGACCGGATTCTCCGGGCGGTGCGCGGCGATCGTCGCTCCGACGATCCCGCACGCCACCACCATGAGCAGGTGGATTACGTCGCTGATCGAGGCGCGGTTGAGCGCGGCCAGTACCACCGCGGTGGCCGTCAGTTGCAGCGTCGCCCCGCACAACTGCCACGCGGCCTGGCGCGTCCAGGTGGGGTGGGTCCTGGGCGTACGGTCGGTGGTCATGGCGCCGCCGAGACTAGACGATCACGCCTGCCCGGCGGATCGGACGACCGGCCCGGCACATCGGCCGCCCCGGCGGGTCGGCCGCCGTGGGTGGACCTGCCGGCCCCGGGCCGGTCACCCACGTCAGGACCGTCCGGTTTGCGGATGCTGGCCGAACGCCAGCGCCAGACCGGCGACCACCACCCAGATCCCGCCGGGCACCAGCGCGATGTACTGCACCGGCGCGAGTTGCGTCGCCGCGACCAGCAGCGCGATGACCGCGCTGAAGACCGCGAACCAGCGGCTGACCGAGCCGTGCCGTAGCCCGCCGACCGCGACCGCCCCGGCGGTCAGCCCGATGCCACCCCAGAGCCAGGCCATGGTGGCGAAGATGGTGAGTTGGGGGGCGATCACGTCGGGGTCGTACTCCTCGGCGGAGCCCAGCGAGAAGAACAGCTCCGTCGAGATCCCACCGCCGATCAGCAGGCCGACCAGCACCAGGCCGACACCGGTCGCAGCGAGCATCGGCACCAGGCTGCCGGCCGGTTCCTGCGCGCCCAGGTACCGGCGCAGCCCGGCCGCGAAGATCGCCAGGCAGACGATGGCGACCACGGTCACCACCTGGTGCGCCCAGACGTAGCCGGTGCCGGCGAGCGCGGCGACGTATTGCGCGTTGTCGCCGCGGAACTGCTCGGCGGGGGCGGTCAGGGTGGCGGTGGCGAAGATCCCGACCAGGCCGACCAGGCCGCCGACCGTACCGGTCAGGGCCCAGGCCCGCGGTTGGCGTACGGGTGCCAGGGGGCGGCTGTCGGCCGGCTGCTCCGGCAGCGTGGGGGAGTACATCGTTGATATCTCCTCGGATCGTGAGTGGGTCGCCTCAGACGATGTCGGCGCTCCGGCCCGGTCCACATGGGGCACGGCGGCCCACGGCAGGGCGCGGAATCCCGGGCCGGCGGGACAACCGTCCCTGGCAGCCGGGATCAGGCGACGGCTCTACTACGCCCGGGGCGGCGCCGACCGGTGCCGCAGCGCCCCGCTGCGAAGGGAACCGATTCGATGACACGCACCTCCTGCCGGGCGCGAGGTGTCGACCCGCCACGCGGACGAGCCCGCGCCCGGTGGCGATCGCCGGTGGCGGTGCTGATCTGCGTCGCTCTCGCCGCCACCGCCTGTACCGCCGACGGGAACGATCCGAAGCCGACCGGCGGGGTCGACCAGGCCGCCATCGAGGCGGTGGCCGGCCGGCTCGCGGACGACCCGACCGAGGCGGCCGAACAGCTCGTCGCCGAGATCCACTCGGCGGACCCGGCCCGGTCCGCGGCGGCGACCGCCGAACTGCTGCGTCGTGCTGGGCACCCGATCGTCTCCGCCAAGGGACCGGTCGTGGCCATGCCGGACCAGGTGGCGATGTACGACGCACCGGTCTACGCCGAGCTGATCCCGCTGCTGGCCGCCGCCACCCGGGCCGGCGACCGGTACACCGTGGACCAGTTCGCCGACCTGCTGCACGCGGTCGGCCTGACCGCGAAGAAGGCGACGTTCGCCCAGCTCACCACGGTCATCGGGGGCTGGGCCAAGGCGCCGGGGGACCACCCGGTCTTCGTGTCCGCAGCCGCTGGCGTACGGGCCCTGTCAGCCCACCGCCAGCAGGTGCTGTTTCCCGGCGCCGACCCGGAGACGGCGTACCTCGACCCGTTGCAGACCGTTCTGCTGCTGGGGCACGCCACCAGCCGGTTCGCCGAGGTGGCCACGGACGGGCAACCGCAGGCCGCGGCCCGCCCCGGCCTGGTCGACCGGCTGCTCGGCGGCGGTGTCGCGCACGCCGCCGACGACGGGCCGTGCAAGGCGCTCAGCCGGCGGTTCGGTCCTGCGCCGGATCCGGTGGCCAAGGGCGTGATCGACACGGCCAAGGGGTATCTGAAGGACGGGCTGATCAAGCTCCTCTCCGAGGAGGCGCAGGACAAGGTCGGACGGGCGGACGAGTTGTGGGGCAAGTCGTCCGCGGCGGCGAGCGCGATCCTGCTGTTGCTCGGCGCCCGGATCGCGCTGACCGCCGACAAGACCAGCACGCACTTCAAGCACAAGGCCGGCAGCCGTGACGAGCACGTACTGCTGACCGCGTCGGCGACCTTCGACCTGGAGACCGCGCTGGACAAGATCGACTGCTACGCGCTGGCCGGGGTCTCCGTCCCGAAGGCCGGGCCGTTGAAGGACTTCACGATCCGGTGGAGCGCCATCCAGCCACAGGCCGGCACGATCCAGAAGGGCGGTACGCACCTGCTGAAGGCGGTGTCGGCGGACAGCGTGAAGTGGACCCGTGGGGTGAAGACCGGCGACGACGGGAAGGCCACCCTGGAGCTCAAGCCACCGGTGGAGGACCCGGACGGCGAGGGGGAGAAGCTGACCGGCCAGGCCACCTACTTCGCCTCGCTGGACAAGGAGGGCCTTCCGTTCGAGCTCGGTGACGTCTACGGCCTGCTGTCCAACCCGGTCGGGTTCGGGGTGGGCAAGAACTTCGACCTGCTGAGGGACGTGCTGGTGAAGGCGGGCCTGCCGGCGCAGAGCATCACCATCGAGGTCACCTACCACGGATCCGACATCGTGCTGGCCCAGGGCGCGGGCGAGGTCAACCTGATCCTCGCGAAGCTGCCCAAGGTCTACGTCGACCTGGTCAGCTGCGCCGGCGTCGCTGGGCCGTTCAAGGGCACCGCCGGCTACGACGGCGTGCGGAGCGGCCAACTGCTGCAGATGGCCGGCGAGGCGACCGGGGTGCACGTACCGAAGGGCTTTGCCGGCAGGGACAACAAGATCAGCTTCACGCCGAACGACCGGCCGGGGCCGCAGCCCTTCTTCATCATGAAGGGCGAGGGTGGCAACCAGTTCCTCGACGGCGTGATCCGTTTCTACCCGTTCCTCAACACCCGCGCGGTGGTGCTGGCCGACAACCGGATCGGCCGCCCGGTCGGCGACGTCGAGATCCAGCTCGCCGGCAGCACCTTCCCGTTCAGCAAGCTCTCCTGGCCGGTCGTCCGGGTAACCGCCGACCCGCGCTGCCCCGAGGTGAGGTACACCCATGACGGCACGTGAGCCGTGGCGGATCCTGGCAGCGGCCACCGGCCTGGCGGCGGTGCTCGCCCTGGCCGCCTGCACCGGTGACGGCGGGCCCACCGCCGACGTCCCCGCCCCGACGGGTCGCTCCGACACCGGAACCGGATCGGCCACCGGCTTCGCGGGCCTGTACCTCACCGGTGATGTGGTTCCGGTGTCGGAGTCCGAGACCCAGGTCGTCCTGGCCAGCGGTCGCTCGTGCCGGGAACTGTCCGGGATGCTGGCCGCGGGCCAGTGGCGGCTGGTCGATCGGCTCTCCTTCGGCAAGCTCAGCGACGAGGAGGTCGCCCTGCTCGCGGGCTTCGGCGGGATCCCCGGGGACCTGTTGCAGCGTGGCGACCGGCTGGTCTTCGCCGGCCTGGAGGGCGGCGCGGCCTGCACGGCGACCGTGGCCGAGGTGGCTCGGGGGGAGATCACGATCGAGGGCGCCGGCCTGCCCGGAACGTCGTCGGGCTGGGTCGCGGCGACCCGCTGCTACCGGTCGAAGGCCGACGGCGCGCTGACTGTCAGCCTCTATTTCGACACCGACGACAAAGTGGGCGGCCAGGGCCAGATCGTGCTGAGCAGGTCTGGCGACCGGTACCAGGTCGACGACGAACCCTCGGCGCTCACCCTGGCAGTGCTGCGGCACAAGGGCCGGTTCCTCGGCAGCATGTCGGCGGCGTACGCCGATCTCCGGCGCCGGCCGGCCGGCCTCAGCCAACTCGGTCCCGGCGGGGCCTTCGCCGGCAGCGCCACGCTCCGGCCGGATCCGGGCGAAACGCCGCCGGCCGGGGTCATCGACCTCGCCGGGCTGGTCGACGAGGACGGCGGCGGTGGGCGGATCACGTTGTCGTTGCCCTTCTCCTGTCCGACGGTGATCGAGATCAAGTAACCGGGCGGGGTCCGCGTACCGCGCGGGCCCCAACCGGCCCACCACGGACAGGTTCTTCTTGACTGATTCCAGAAAACGGGCCAGACTGCGGTGCGTGGCCACGGCCTTGGACTTCGAACAGATGCTGCGTGGGGCGGCTCTGCGCGTGACCCGTCCCCGGGTTGCGGTGCTGAGCGCCGTGCACGCGCATCCGCACGCCGACACGGATTCGATCATCCGTGCCGTGCGTGGGGGTCTCCCCGAGGTGTCCCGCCAGGCCGTCTACGACGTGCTGCGGGCGCTGACGGGCGCGGGTCTGGTGCGGCGCATCGAGCCGCCCGGCTCCGTGGCGCGGTACGAGTCGCGGGTCGGTGACAACCACCACCACGTCGTGTGCCGGTCATGCGGTCTGGTCGCCGACGTCGACTGCGCCGTCGGCGAGGCACCCTGCCTGACCGCCTCCGACGGCCACGGCTTCTCGATCGACGAGGCCGAGGTCACCTACTGGGGCCTGTGCCCCGGCTGCTCCACCGCAGGCAATGCCTGATACCTGGTCCGCCAGTCACGGAAGGAACCCGATGTCCGAGAACCACGACGCCGTCGTTCATGACGCGAACGCGGGAAGCGAGTCGCGCTGCCCGGTCGCCCACGGACGCGCCCCGCACCCGACCCAGGGCGGCGGCAACCGCGGCTGGTGGCCGAACCAGCTCAACCTGAAGATCCTCGCCAAGAACCCGGCGGTGGCCAACCCCCTCGGTGGGGAGTTCGACTACGCCGAGGCGTTCAAGGCCCTCGACCTCGCCGCCGTGAAGCGCGACATCGCAGAGGTCCTGACGACCTCGCAGGAGTGGTGGCCGGCCGACTTCGGCCACTACGGCCCGTTCATGATCCGGATGGCGTGGCACAGCGCGGGCACCTACCGCATCAGCGACGGCCGGGGTGGCGCCGGTGCCGGTCAGCAGCGCTTCGCGCCGCTCAACAGCTGGCCGGACAACGGGAACCTGGACAAGGCCCGCCGCCTGCTGTGGCCGGTCAAGAAGAAGTACGGCCAGAACCTCTCCTGGGCCGACCTCATGATCCTCGCCGGCAACGTCGCCCTGGAGTCGATGGGCTTCAAGACCTTCGGCTTCGCCGGTGGCCGCGAGGACGTCTGGGAGCCCGACCAGGACGTCTACTGGGGCCCCGAGACCACCTGGCTCGGTGACCAGCGCTACACCGGCGACCGGGAGCTGGAGAACCCGCTCGCCGCGGTCCAGATGGGCCTCATCTACGTCAACCCGGAGGGCCCGAACGGCAACCCGGACCCGATCGCCTCGGCCCGGGACATCCGCGAGACGTTCCGCCGGATGGCGATGAACGACGAGGAGACGGTCGCGCTGATCGCCGGCGGCCACACCTTCGGCAAGACCCACGGTGCCGGCCCGGCCGACCACGTCGGCGCCGAGCCGGAGGCCGCCTCGATCGAGGAGCAGGGCCTCGGCTGGAAGAACAGCTTCGGCACCGGCAAGGGCGCCGACACCATCACCAGCGGGCTCGAGGTCACCTGGACCTACCACCCGACCCGGTGGGACAACGAGTTCTTCCACATCCTCTTCGCGTACGACTGGGAGCTGATGGAGTCGCCGGCCGGCGCGAACCAGTGGCGGCCCAAGAACGGCGCGGGCGCGGACATGGTGCCCGAGGCGCACGACGCGTCGAAGCGCCGCGAACCGCGGATGCTCACGTCCGACCTCGCCCTCCGGTTCGACCCGGTGTACGAGCAGATCTCGCGGCGCTTCCTGGAGAACCCGGACGAGTTCGCGGACGCCTTCGCCCGGGCGTGGTTCAAGCTGACCCACCGCGACATGGGCCCGGTCGTCCGCTACCTCGGCCCGGAGGTCCCGACCGAGACGCTGATCTGGCAGGACCCGATCCCCGCGGTGACGCACGAGCTCGTCGACGCCGAGGACGTCGCCACCCTCAAGGGCCAGATCCTCGCCTCGGGCCTGTCCGTCTCCCAGCTGGTCGCCACCGCGTGGGCGTCGGCGTCCACCTTCCGCGGCGGTGACAAGCGCGGCGGCGCCAACGGGGCGCGTATCCGGCTGGAGCCGCAGAACGGGTGGGAGGTCAACAACCCCGACGAGCTGGCGACGGTGCTGCGCACCCTGGAAGGCATCCAGGAGGGGTTCAACGCCGCCCAGACCGGCGGGAAGCAGGTCTCGCTGGCCGACCTCATCGTGCTCGGCGGGTCCGCGGCGGTCGAGCGGGCCGCCGAGAGCGCCGGGTACGCCGTCGAGGTGCCCTTCGCGCCGGGGCGCACCGACGCGTCGCAGGAGCAGACCGACGTGGAGTCCTTCGCCCCGCTGGAGCCGACTGCCGACGGATTCCGCAACTACCTCGGCAAGGGCCACCGCCTGCCGGCCGAGTTCCTCCTGGTCGACAAGGCGAACCTGCTGACCCTGAGCGCGCCCGAGATGACCGCCCTCGTCGGCGGTCTCCGCGTCCTCGGCGCGAACCACCAGCAGTCGTCGCTGGGCGTCCTCACCACGACCCCCGGGTCGCTGACCAACGACTTCTTCGTCAACCTGCTCGACCTGGGCACGGCGTGGAAGGCGACGTCCGAGGACGCGAACACCTTCGAGGCCCGTGACCTCGCCACCGGCGAGGTCAAGTGGACCGGCAGCCGCGCCGACCTCGTCTTCGGCTCGAACTCCGAGCTGCGGGCGCTCGCGGAGGTCTATGCGAGCGACGACGCACGGGAGAAGTTCGTGCACGACTTCGTCGCGGCCTGGGTCAAGGTCATGAACCTGGACCGGTTCGACCTGGCCTGATCGATGTTGACGTCCAGGTCGGCCGCCCGGCCGACCTGGACGTCCCCGGTCCGGTGGCCGGTTCGCCGGTCACCCCGGAGCCGTACCCGCTCGCCGTCTCAGGATGCGTTTCGTTCCGCAGCTCGCCGCACAGGGTCGCCGCCGACCAGGCGGGAGAAGGTGGCCATAATTCTGACCAGTCGTGAGAATGGCCGCCATGGAGACCATTCCGATCACGGAAGCCAAGGCCCGGATCGCCGAGCTTGCCGACCGGGTCGCTCGGGAGCACGACCACTTCACGATCACCCGCAACCGCCGCGCCGACGTGATGCTGATCTCGGTCGCCGAGTACGAGTCGATGCGGGAGACGCTCGACCTGCTCTGCGACAACGAGGCCCTCGCGGATCTGCGCCAGTCGCGGGAGGATTTCGCGGCCGGCGACACCTTCTCGATGGACGAGGTCCGCGCCGAGCTGGAAGGGCATCGCGGTAGGGCGGCCTAATGCCTCCGCAAGGCGGGCGGCGGGACGACACGCGCGAGGCGACCAGCCCGTACACGGTGATGTTCTCCCGGCAGGCCCGCCGCAACCTGCACAAGGACCTGCCGCTGGAGGTCGCGAAGTCTTCAGAAGATTCTCCGGGACCGTGTCGGATCGCGGCCGTGCCGTTCGTAGCAAGGTGAGAGGTGGCCACCAGGGCCGCCGGATCGAGGAGTGCGAGATGGCGCGATACCTGATCTCGTTCGACCGCGGGTGGATGAGCTTCCCCGAGGAGGACCTGCCCGACGTGGCCAAGGCGGCCCGCGCGGTAGTCCAGGAAGCCAGCGACGCCGGCGTCTTCGTCTTCGGCGGCGGGATCGCCGACGACGAGAAGACGACGCTCGTCGCCGTCGACGGGACGGTCACCGACGGCCCCTACCCCGAGACCAAGGAGATGGTCGGCGGCTTCACGGTCGTCGACGTCCCCACTCGGGCCGACGCCGTCGAGTGGGCCGCCAAGATCGCGGTCGCCTGCCGGTGTGCGCAAGAGGTCCGAGAGTTCCTCCCCGATCCGAAGGTCGACGAGTGGCTCGCGCGCTGAGCGACTTCAAGGCGCTGCTTGAGTCGTGACCGGGCTCGTCGTCGAGGCGATCACCCAGGCTCACCACGGGGAGTGGGCCCGGGTGGTCGCCACCCTGACCCGGCGCTTCGGCGACCTCGCCGCCGCGGAGGACGCCGCCGCCGAGGCATTCGCGACTGCCGTCGAACGCTGGCCCCGCGACGGCGTACCTCCGAACCCGGGCGCGTGGCTCACCACCACCGCCACCCGCAGGGCCATCGACCGCCTCCGCCGGGAGTCGCGCCGCGACCAGAAGCATCAGGAGGCTCAGTTGCTGTTCGGCGACGATCCTCCCGAACCGTCGGGCGCTATCGACGACGATCGGCTCCGGCTGATCTTCACCTGCTGCCACCCGGCGCTCTCGCCGGAGACCCGGATCGCGCTGACGCTCCGGATGGTCGGCGGGCTGACCGTCCCCGAGATCGCCCGCGCCTTCCTGGTGCAGGAGGCGGCGGTCGGCCGGCGCATCACCCGAGCGAAAGCCAAGATCAAAGCCGCCCGTATCCCCTTCCGGGTCCCCAGCGTGGAGGAACTGCCTGCACGGCTCGACGGCGTCCTCGCCGTGCTGTTCCTCGTCTTCAACGAGGGATATCTCGCCACCGGCGCGGAAACGGCACCCGTCCGCAACGACCTCACCGCCGAGGCGATCCGGCTTACCCGCCTGGTGCGCGAGCTGCTGCCGGACCGCCGGGATGGGAGCGGCGAGGTGACTGGGCTGCTGGCGTTGATGCTGCTGACCGAGGCCCGCCGCCCCGCCCGAATCTCGGCGACCGGCGAGCTCGTCACGCTCGAAGAGCAGGACCGCGGCGCCTGGGACCGCGACCTGATCGAGGAGGGCCATCGCCTGGTGCGCGAGCGCATCGCCGCGGTGGCAGCGGGCGGTCCCGCCCCGGGTCGTTACCAGCTGCTCGCCGCGATCAACGCCGTCCACACCGATGCCCGCGACGCCCGCGACACCGACTGGTCGCAGATCGTCGCCCTCTACGACCGGCTGGTGCGCATCCAGCCCTCACCGGTGGTCGCGCTCAACCGCGCGGTCGCCGTCGCCGAGGTCGACGGACCCGACGTCGCGCTCGCCCTGGTCGACCGCCTGCCGCTTGAGGGCTACCACGCCTTCCACGCGACCCGCGCCGAGCTGCTGCGCCGCCTGGGCCGCAGCGAGGAGGCCCGCGAGGCCTACGACCGCGCCACCGAACTCGCCGGCAACACTGCCGAGACCGGCTACCTCACCCGCCGCCGCAGCCAGCTCGGCGCGCCGGACGCGGAGTAGCGCGGTGGGCAGGTGGGCCTGGTCGAGCCGGGTGAGGGTGGGCGCGTGTGCCGGACGAGGAGCCCGACCGCGCGTAGGGGGAACGGCCTGCTCGAAATGTCATCGAGCAGGCCGTCACGGTTTCGGGTGGGTCAGCGGAAACGTGGGTCGTTCCCGGCCCGGGTGTCCACGGTCAGGGACATCGCCCGGGCGATGTCGCCCCAGGACACGTAGGAGAAGTTCGTGGCGTCGCGCTCGTCGTCCACGTCGGGCCCGGTCTCGGGCTCGTCGTGGGTGACGAGCAGGCCCTGCCGGTAGTCGCCGACGGGGCGGTTCGTCACGGCGAGCCCGTCGGAGCCGTTGATGTCGTCGGCGCCGCCGACGCCCTTGACCCGAAAGCTCCCCAGCGCGCGGTTGGCGCCCTGGCGCTGGTAGACCGCGAACCTGTCGTCGCCCTGGCTCGACACGAGCACGTACCCGGTCGCGCCGGGCCCGTAGTAGATGTCGACCCCTTCGGCATCGGCAGTGAGCAGGTTTCCGCCGTAGCCCTTGGCGTTCGGGTCTGCTGGCTGGCACTCTTCGGTCTCGCTGTCGTAGACATCGTGGACCCCGAAGTCCTTGACCCGGTCGACGAGCGTCGGCTTGCTGCGCGGACCGAGCGGCAGCTGCAGCCGCCACAGGCCGACGTCCTCCTGCGCGGCGTAGAGCACGCCCGACGCCTGGTCCACCGCGGGGCCCTCCAACTGCGGCAGCACGCCTGGCTCCTCGCAGGGCACCCAGGTCGTCCCGTCGGGCAGCCCGAAGCGGCTCGGCATGGCGAGCTGCCGGATCTCGGTGTAGCCGAGCTTGCCGCCGATCTCTACGATGCGGGCGGTAGCGATCGTCGTCGTCCCCTCCTGGGTGACGACGCCGTACGTCTCGCCGGGGCGCGGCTGCCAGACGGCGAGGCCGTAGGCCGTGTGCTCCGCGTCGACGGCCTCACGGTCGGGGTTGAACAGGAAGCGCTGGTCGGCTGCGGTGACCTCGGTCAGCGGGGTACGCGCCGCCGCACCGGCCGGGTCGATGATGAAGAACCGGAGCTGGTCGTTGTAGCGGTCCGAGACGACGGCGACGTCGACCTGGCGACCGGCCAGCCGGATGCCGTACGCGATGTCGACGTTGTTGTAGCGGCCCGCGGCAGTGTCGATCCGCGGTGCCTCGGTGGCGGGCAGCGACTGGATCTCGCGCGAGCCCATGTCGTAGACGCGGAGGCCGCCCTCCTTGGCGGTCACGATCACGATCGACTTTCGGGAGTCCGCCGGGTGGACCCAGATTGCCGGGTCGTCACCGGAGGCGTTTCCGCCAGCCTCGTCGTCGTACAGGACCGGGGTTTCGTTGTCGGTGGTCACGACCGCGGTCCGGGTGCTTGCGGCGGTTGCGTGGGGCGGGGCGAGCAGCGCGGCGACGACGGCGCCCACCGTCATCACGGCGTTCAATGTGTACGTCACGGCAGCGACCCTGCGGCACCGAGATTGCCGCCGATTCGACCGGCGGTTGCCGTAGGTGAAAATCGTGGGTCACCGGGGCTTTACCGCACCACCTCCGAGCACCACGCGGTCAGGTGATGTCGCGG
Organism: Micromonospora craterilacus; assembly: GCF_003236315.1. GTDB lineage: Bacteria > Actinomycetota > Actinomycetes > Mycobacteriales > Micromonosporaceae > Micromonospora > Micromonospora craterilacus. The sequence continues at coordinate 18,101 of NZ_POTY01000032.1, read as the reverse complement.
CGCATGGGGACGATCACGGCGATCGCCGAGGCGGTCAGCGCGTACGCAGCGAGTAGGAGGGCGCCGGCTGCCGGTGAGAGGAGTTGGACGGCGGTACTGCCGAGTTGTTCGGACATGGCATCGGCGAGGTAGGTGAAGTCGGTCAGCGCGGCGGTGGCTCCGCCGGGCAGGATCGGGTAGAGCGTGTTGACGCCGGGGATCATCATGAGCACCGGCTCGCCGAGGTACAGATAGCCGATCACGACGCACAGGGCTGCGACCTGGTTGCGGATGAGGGCGCCCATGCCGACGCCGATGAGGAGGTACACCACCATCGCGACGGCGATGCGGGCGAGCAGCGCCAGCACGGTGGTGGCTGGCAGACCGAGTGAGACGCCGCGTACGGCGGCGACGTTGAACAGAGCCGCTGCGGCGGAGCCCGCGAGGATGAGCCCGTAGACAAGGCCGAGGACCGTGTAGGTGGCGAGTTTGGCGGCGAGTACCTGCCCGCGGCGCGGCGCGAACAGGAAGGTGACCGCGGCGGTGCGGTGCCGGTACTCGGAGGTGACCGCGACGGTACCGGCGGCGGCCGGCACGAATGCGGTGTAGCCGAGGATGCCGAGGATCGAGCGGAGACCGGCCTCGGTGTCCAGTCCGGGCATCGGTGGGTCGAAGTTCTCCGGGCCCACCAGCGCCATGGCGCCGATCATGCCGCCGCCGATCAGGGCGGCGGCCAGCAGCAGCCCGCCCCACATCCGGGTGGCCAGCAGCCGGCGGAACTCCGCCTTGATCAAGCGATTCATCGGGTGGCCGCCTTGTCGGTGGTCAGGTGGAGGAAGAGTTGTTCGAGGCTGGTGTTCTCGGTGACCAGTTCGTGAACCCGTAGGCCGCGGGCGGCAGCGAGGTCGGCGACGCTCGGCGCGTCCAGCCCGTGTACCCGCAGCCGGTCGGGCCCGACGGCTTCGACGACCGGTGCGGTGCCGCCGTTGGCCGGGCTGGCGGTCAGGGCGGCGGCGAGGGCGCCGGCGTCGGGTGAGGTGATGAGCACCGCCGGCGGGCCGGCGAGCCGGGACCACGGCCCGGCGGCGACGAGTTCGCCGCGCCGGATCACCACCACGTCATCCACGAGTTGCTGGAGGTCGCTGAGCACGTGGCTGGAGATCAGCACGGTGCGGCCTTCATCGGCCAGCCGGCGCAGCAGGCCGCGCAGCCACGACATGCCTTCTGGGTCCAAGCCGTTGCCGGGTTCGTCCAGCAGCAGTACGCGGGGGTCGCCGAGCAGCGCCGTGGCGAGGTTGAGCCGTTGCCGCATGCCGGTGGAGAAGCCGCGGGTGCGGCGGTCGGCCGCCTCGGCGAGGCCGAGCAGGTCCAGCAGTTCGGTGATCCGGCCGTCGGGGTAGCCGCCCATCGCGGCGTAGACGCGCAGGTGGTCACGGGCGGTGTGGCCGGGGTGGAACGCGTTGGCGTCGAACACCGCGCCAACCGTGCGCGACGGCCTGGGCAGCCGGCCGTACGGCCGTCCGCCGATGGTGGCGGTGCCGCTGGTAGGCGACACCAGCCCGGTCACCATGCGCATCGTGGTGGTCTTGCCGGCACCGTTCGGGCCGAGGAAACCGGTGACCACACCAGGTTCCACAGTGAAGCTCAGATCGCGCACCGCGGTGACGTCACCGTAGCGCTTGGTCAGGCGCGACACCTCGATGGCCAGGCGGTCGCCGGTCATGCGCCGGCCGCCATCGCCCGCCCGATCGCCGCCGCGAGGGCCGGCGCGTCCGGGCTGGAGAGCACGACCTCGTCGAACTCGCCGCCGGCTGCCGCCCGGTCCAGCACCAGGTGCAGCCCGGGCTCGCCCCGGCGGGCCGTCACGAGTTGCCGGGGACCGCCGTACAGACCCCAGACGCCGACCTTGGCGAAGCCGGACACCACGTACCCCCGCCGGGCGCCGCGGGCCAGTCGGAGCGGGTTGTCCACCGGGGCGGCGTGCCGTACTGCCTTGAGACGCAGGACGAACTGCTCCCGCCCGATCCAGATCCGTTCCCATCCGGTGAACCGGATGTCGATCACATCGCTGGTAACCGTGACCGAGGCCATCAGCCATCCCCCTTCGTCGTATCGGGGTCGTGCGCCGGCCCCGGTACCTGGTTGTTGGTGCTGGTGGTTGCCGGCTGGTCGGCCGGCATCAGAACGGTCGCGAACAGTCGAGGTATCCGTCCGTCGCCGGGCTCGTTGCCGAGCAACGGGCCGACCAGCGCGTTGAAACCGGCGGCGAACTCGCCCAGCTCGGCGTCGGTCATGTGCAGCACGAGCTGCTGGTATCCGACACCGTCGGCGACGAAGTCGATCCGCTCCCGGGCGAGATAGCGGGAGAACTCCGACAGCAGACTCGACACGAACGCCGTGAAGTAGCGCGCGTGGTCCGCTGGGGTGGCGGTGGCCAGGGCTTCCGCGTCCAGCGTCGCGCCGTGCGCGGGCAGCGCGTACACCCGCTCGACGGCACCGCGGACCTTGCGCTCCTCGACCACGTCGAGCAGCCCTGTCTTGACCAGCGTCGCCAGGTGCCGGTACAGGGTGGCCTGCGGGATATCGGGCAGCAGCTCAACCAGGTCGTGCGTGGTCAGCTGCGCGCCCGCGACCGCCCGCAGGATCCGGATCCGCACCGGGTGCAGCGCCAGCTCGGCCCAGCGCTCGCTCGACATCTCCATGGCGTCAACGCTATCATTCTCGATAGCGATAATGGAAGGCGGTATGCTGGCTGCCAGGATCGTCGATCTCCCGTCCTTAGCCTTGGTGCCGGCGGCGAGGCAGGATCGCGATAGCGATCAGCCGGGACACACTCGTCGGTGTGCCGGACAGGTACAGGTCATGAGCGAGCAGCGCCACGTCCCGGAGCGCGAGGCCCGGTTCACCCGGCTGTACGAAGCCACCTACGCCGACCTCCTCCGGTTCATCCAGCGTCGGGTCCATCCGACGCACGCCGAGGACGTGGCCGCGGACGCGTTCCTGGTTGCCTGGCGCCGGCTGGAGGACCTGCCGGAACAGACCGGGGATGCCCGCGCGTGGCTGTACGGCATCGCCCGCGGCGTCATCCTCAACACGGTTCGTGGAGCTGACCGCCAGCGGGCACTGCGGGTCCGCCTTGCAGCGGCTCCCGCGGCGGCAGCGAACGATCTCGACACCGAGGTGATCGCCCACCAGCTCGATCTCGCCCGCGGCTGGCAACGTCTCTCCGACGTACACCAGGAAGCCCTCGCCCTGAGTGTCTTCGAGGGACTCACCGCACCGCAGGCGGCCCGCGTGCTCAACATCTCGCCCGTCGCGTTCCGGCTTCGCCTCAGCAAGGCGCGACGAGCCCTCAAACTCCACGCCGGCAACCTTCCGCCGAGCAACACCGCGCCGGCGAGCCTCCCCGAAGGGATCACGTCATGAAGCGTACCGACGCCACGCTGAGCACCCTGCGCTCGCTCGACCCGGCCGACCGTGAGATCGACCCCCGGAGCCCGCGCGCGCGGGCCGACCTGGCCCGGATCGTCGCGACCGATCCGCAGTTCGCCGGACCACCCGGACCTGCCAGGGTCGAACCGGCCCGGTCACCACGCGCCCGATGGCTGATCCTCGCCGGCGGCACCGTCGCGGTCGCCGTCGCGGCCGGCGTACTCCTTCCCCAGGACAACCAGGCCTTCGCCAGTTGGACCCCCAGCCCGGCCACGCTGGCTCCCCGAGCGGCAGCGAAGGCAGCGGAATCCTGTCGTGAACAGCAGGAGGGCGTGCCGAACAGCGCCGATCGAGAGTTGGCGACCGCCCGGGCCGCCGTGACCGAGCGGCGTGGCGATTGGACGATGGTGGTTCTGGCCGGGGACGACGGCTTCTCGGCGATGTGCCTGACCAACGACAGTCTCGGCCTCTTCTCCGATGCCTGGGTCGGCTCGGTCGGCCGGCCCGACGACTTCACCGAGCCGGCTCCGCGCGAGTTGCGCGCGACCGACCTCGGCTCTGGCAGCGTCGCACGCGGCGCCGTCTCAGTGGCCGTCGGGTTTGCCGGCGGCGAGGTGGTGGGGGTGACCTATCCGAGCGCAGCGCATGGCCCGGTGGAGGCCACCGTCTCCGGAGGTCGCTTCGCACTCTGGTTCCCCGGCGACGAGCTCGAGGACACGGCGGCGGATGGTGTCGACACCGAGGTGACCTACCGCGATGGCACCTCAGGGACGGTCACTCTCCGGCTCCGCTGACCCTGAGGGCGAAGACGGGGGTGCGGACCCGACGCCACCGTCCGGTCCGGCTTGGCCCCGGATGGCTCTGCGGAGCGATGTGGCGCGGGCAGGGGCCGGCATAGCGTCGACCGCATGACGGAGAGTCGATCTCAAGGGACCCTGAGGCGCCGCCTGGCCGGCCCGGCGCACGGCACGGGCGGCGGCCGGTGACGGGGGTGTCCCGCTGGGCCTGGGCATGCCCGGTAGGGATGAACGCTCGGGTTCGCAGGCGTCTGTTCCGGCCGGCAACGCATCAGTCGATACAGTGCTGGGATGCGGCTCACGGTCCTCGGCGGATGTGGCGCATGGCCCGAGGCGGGTCAGGCGTGCAGCGGCTACCTCGTGGAGCATGAAGGGTTCAGGCTGCTGGTCGACGTCGGCTACGCGACCGTGCCGCGGCTGTTGGAACAGGTCTCCCAGGATGAGGTGGACGCCGTTTTCGTCAGCCACGGGCATCCCGATCATTGTGCGGACCTGAACCCGCTGCTGCGGTCACGTGCCCTGCGGGACGATCCGCCCGGGCCGCTACCGCTGTACGCGCCGTCGGGTGCGCTGGATGCGGTGTTGGCGCTGGACCGCCCCGGGATGCTTGATGCGGCCTACGTGCTGCACGAGTTCACCGCCGGCAGTCACCTGGACATCGGCCCGTTCCGCGCGGAGACCCGCCTGCTGCCGCACTGGGTGCCGAATGCCGGCGTACGGCTGACGGTGGACGACCGGGTGCTGGCGTACACCGGTGACTCCGGCCCGAGCGCGGAGGTGGTGGCGCTGGCCCGCGACGCGGACCTGCTGCTGGCCGAGGCCACCTTCGTGGACGAGGTGCCGGAGGACTCGCGGCGGTACCTGTCGAGCGCGCGCCAGGTGGGCCGGCAGGCCGAGGACGCCGGGGTCGGAGAGCTGCTGCTGACTCATCTACAGCCCGGTACCGATCCGGCGACCGCCCGCGCCGCAGCCCGCGACGGCTATCAGGGCAAGGTCGGCGTGGCCCTCTCCGGCCTGGTCATCGATCTTTCCTAGACGGACCTGGCGACCTCGAACCTGAGGTGAACTGCTGCCGAGGACCGGCCCCGGTCAGGGCAGGGAGGCGGGCAGGCCGAAGGGGGCGAAGTGTTCGGGGCCGACGAATGAGGTGATCTCGGCGACGTGCTCGTCGCGCAGGGTCAGGACGTCGATCGACCAGGCGACGTGTGCGCCGGTGCCGTCGCCGCACAGGTAGCTGCCCACGGCGGGCTGGCCGTTCGCGCTGGTCGGCAGGTGCCGCCAGGAGCCGCATCCGGTCAGCGGGAGCCGTACGGCAAAGTCGGTGACCGCGTCAAGGCCGTGGTACCAGTGCGCCAGTGGCGGCATCGACCAGGTGACATCCTGGGTCAGCAGGGCGACCAGGGCGTCGGCGTCGCCCTGCTCCAGTGCGGTGGAGTACCTCGCGACGATCTCCCGAAGGCGGGCATCGCCGAGCTTGCGTAGCGTCTGCTGCTGGGTCGGGGACTGAATCTTCCTCTCGACCAGCTTGCGGGCGCGGGCCAGGGCGGAGTTCACCGATGTGGTCGAGGTGTCCATCATGGCGGCGATCTCGGCCACCGAGAAGCCGAGAACCTCGAACAGCAGCAGCGCTGCCCGCTGATTGCCGGGCAGGTGCTGCAGGGCGGCCACGAAGGCGAGCTCGACGGCCTCGCGCTGCTCGTAGCGTACGCCCGGGCCAGCCGGGCCGCCGCCAACGTCCACGTCCGGGTACGGGCCCAGCCAGGCCACCTCCGGCACCGGCCGGTCGCCCACCACGGCGTGCCGGCTGGACGGGCCGAGGTCGACGGGCAGCGCCCGCCGGCCGCGGGCCTCGGCGATGTCAAGGCAGGTGCGGGTGACCACGGTGTACAGCCACGAGCGCAGCGAGCTGCGACCCTCGAAGCGCCCGATGCCCCGCCACGCCCGGAGCAGGGCGTCCTGTAGGGCGTCGTCGGCGTCGTGGGTCGAGCCGAGCATCCGGTAACAGTGGGCGTGCAACTCCCGGCGCAGCGGCTCCACGAGGCGGGTGAACGCGGCGCCGTCGGCGTCGCCCGCCCGGGCCAGGTCGAGGTCTTCGGCTTCCTTCCCCGCCGTGCCCTGGCGCGGCGTCGCGAAAAGGTTGCTCACGAGCGACGACTTTACCGGTCGGCGAGAGTCATCCATGGCAACAAGCAGCACCCACCAGCCAGGAGATCCGATGTACGACTCTTCGACTGTTGCCGCCCCGGCCCGGACCCTTGCCGTTCCCGGCGCCCGCCTGCACTACGAGGTCCGGGGCCAGGGCCCTCTCGTGGTGCTCGTCGGTGCCCCGATGGACGCCAACTCGTTCGCCGCGGTGGCCGACCTGCTCGCCGCCGACCACACCGTACTCACCACCGATCCGCGCGGCATCCATCGCAGCGAGGTCGACGACCCCGACCAGGATTCGACCCCGCAGTTGCGCGCCGACGACCTCTCCCGGCTGCTGACCCAGCTCAACGTCGGCCCGGCCGCGGTACTGGGCTCCAGCGGCGGCGCCGTCAGCGCGCTGGCTCTCGCCCAGGCCCACCCCGCACAGGTCCATACCGTCGTCGCCCACGAGCCGCCGCTGGTCGAGCTGCTGGAGGACCGCGAGCAGGTACACGCCGAAACGGAGGAGATCATCGCCGCCTACCGCCTTGGCGACGTGACGGGGGCCTGGCGGAAGTTCCTTGCGCAGGCCAACATCGACATCCGGAGGAGGTGTTCGAGATCATGTTCGGCGGCGAACGCGATCCGCAGCAGGCAGTCGACGAACACCGTTGGTTCGTGCACGAGCTGCGGGAGACCACCCACTGGGTGCCCGACCTCACCGTCCTGCGCTCGACCAGGGCCAGGATCGCGATCGGCATCGGTGAGCAGTCGTCCGGCCAGCTGTGCGACCGCGCGTCGCGGGCGCTCGCCGCGGCACTCGGCGTCGAACCCACGCTGTTCCCCGGCGACCACACCGGCTTCATCGACGACCCGGAGCAGTTCGCCACCCGACTGCGCGCAGTCCTGAAAGCGTGATGACGAGCCGCGCCGCGCCCCCGGTCCGGTGACGCCCGCACATCTGCCGGTGGGGACGCGGTGCCGGCACCGCCTCCCCACCAAGGTTTCCCCACGGACCAACGAGAGGCCGGCGTGTCCGGCAGCTCAGCTGCGGTGTGCTCGCCACAGCCGGGCGAGCAGAACGAGTTCGACTGCGGTCAGGGTCAGGGCGCCGATCGCCCACCAGCCGGTGAATCCGGCGAAGACCGAGGCGAGCAGCAGTCCGAGACCGAGCCCGCCGGCGGCGCCCAGGCCGAAGAGGGTACGCGGCTGGTACGCCAGCGATGGCAACGCTCGTACCAGCATTGCCAGTAGCCAGCTGGCGCCCGGGGTGAGCAGCGCGATGCCGACCAGGTCCAGTGTGGAGGGACCGTGACCAGGGCCGAACTCGACCAGCCGTGGACCTTCCAGGCTGTCCGGCAGGGCCAGTACCAGGACACCAGCCACGGTCAGCACAAGCGCCGCGGCGAGCCGATGACGCACAGACATGCGTCTCATTATCGGCGTCGCCGGACCCGCTGCCCATCCGCTCATCGTCAGTTAGGGCACGGGAAGAGCGAGGCGGCCGGCCCCGGTCAGGTCCCGAGGAAGGCGTCGGTGACCCGCTCGAACTCGGCGGAGTGCATCCAGATGAGTGCGTGGTCGGCATTCTCGATGACGATCATCCGGGAGCCGGCGATGCCGTCGTGGAGCATCCGCGCATGGTGGACCGGTACCGCCCGGTCGTTCGCGGCGGCGACGACGAGCGTCGGACAGGTGATCTCGGCCAGTCGACGCCGGCTGTCGAACGCCATCGTCTCCTTCCAGGCGGAGATCATCAATTTGGGGTCCTGGCCCGCGATGATGGCGGCGAGCCAGTCGGCACGTTCCCTGCCGAGCTGCGACGCCGCCCGGCCGACGATCAACTTCGCCAGCCGCCGCATGCCGAGAGCCTGGAGCAGCAGCGGCAGCAGGTGGCCCTCGACCTTCTCGCGCCCGGTCGCCATGTTGTACGCGAAGGTGCAGGCGAGCACGAGACGGTCGCATCGGTCGGGGAAGTCGAGGACGAGTTGTTGCGCGATCGCACCGCCCTGCGAGTAGCCGAGCACGGCGGTGGAGTCGATGGCCAACTGGTCGAGCAGTTGCGACAGGTCGGCGGCGAGGCGGGCCGGCGCGTACGGCGGCGGAAGCTCCCGGCTCCGCCCGTGGCCGCGCAGGTCGGGCACGATCACCCGATACCGGGTGGCGAAGTGCGCCATCACCGGTTCGAACATCTCGCCGGTGACCATCAAACCGTGCACGAGCAGCAGGGGCGGCCCCGATCCACGCTCGGTGAAGTAGAGGGGTGACGGTGCGCGGCTCATGGCATCTCGGGCTCGGCGCGCAGGTCGCTTCCGTCTGTGACGATCCGTGTCCCGAACGGCCGGCTCACCTCGCCGACCACGTCCGCCAGCCAGCCGACGTCGGGCGGCGCGGCGTGTTCGAGGCGCATCCGCCGCATCCGCATCGGCACCATCCGCAGCCGCCGCAACGCGCCGCCGTCCGCGTCGAGGGTGGCGAGATACGCGAGGCGCAACTCGGGCCGGTACGACTCGTACCCCTCGATCCCCTCGTAGTCGTCGATCAGGTCGCCACACCCGTACAGCACCAGCCGGCCACGGTAGATCTCCACCGGCCTCGGGTGGTGCGACGAGTGGCCGTGCACGACGTGGACCCCGCCGTCGATCAGGCGGTGCGCGAACGCGACCTGCTCAGGGTCGACGTCGTACCCCCAGTTCGAGCCCCAGTGCACCGACACCACGATCAGATCCCCCGGTCGGGCCTGCCGCCCTATCGTGTCGAGCAGCGCACCGGCGCCGGCTGCGGAGACCTCGGGCAGGAGGGCGACCCCGGGAGCCGTGCCGGTGGCCGCCCACCCCGGCGGAACCCCGCTGGACTCGGCGGCGACCGACCACACCAGCAACCGCCGACCGGCAGCCACGTCGAGCCGGGCGGGTGCCCACGCCTCGTCGTGGTCCCGGCCGGCGCCCACCGCCCGGATCCCCGCCGCCACGAGGGTCTGGTGGGTCTCGGCGAGGCCGTCGACACCGAAGTCCAGCACATGGTTGTTGGCCAGCGCGCACACGTCGAGCCGAGCGGTGGTGAGGCAGGCGACGTTGTCCGGGTGCATCCGGTAGTGGATGGCCTTGCCGGACGCGTGGCTGCCGCGTCGGGTCACCGCCGTCTCCAGGTTCACCAGCCGTACGTCCGGGCGCGCCTCGTCCAGCACCGACCGCAGGTCACCCCAGGGCCAGGCGGGATCCGCCGGTCGCGGGATCGGCCCGCCGGCGGACTCGGCCAGCGCCACGTACTCCCGTGCGTCGCCCACCGCACGCTCGCGCAGCTCCGGGCTGCCCGGTCGAGGCAGGATCTGGTCCACCCCTCGGCCGGTCATCACGTCACCGCCGAGGAAGATCGTCAGGTCGCCGTCCGGCACTCTCCCACCGTAGGCACCGCCGCCCGCCGCGGGCCCGAATCCGGAACATGGCGTACGTCTCGCGGGCTGGCTCTACGCGTCGAGGAATGCGGTCACGGCGGTGAGGTACTCGTCCGGCGCCGCAGTGTGCACCAGATGGCCGGCCGCGATGGTCGTGAGCCGGGCGTCGGCCAGCCGGTCGGCGAGTTCGGCGACGTGTTCCTGGGGGACCGGGCTCGTTGCTCCACCGCCGATGAGCAGGGTGGGTGCGGTGATCCGGGTGACTGTCTCGGCCCAGCCCGGGTCCGGATCGTCGATCTCGGGCCGGACCTGCGCCACGACCTGCCAGTCGAAGGGCAGCTCCCCAGCGGGGCGGTCAGGAGGCTTCGGCCGCCGAGGATGGGGGAACGGGATGTCCTCCAGCACGAGCCGGCGAACGTGCCGTGGCCGCTCGGCGGCCACCAGGCAGGCGACCAGACCACCGAGGGAATGACCGATCAGGTCCACCGCGCCGGTGTCCAGTTGGTCGAGGACGCCGATGACGTCGTGGGCGAACAGCTCCAGGCGGTAGGTGCCGGGCCAGTCACTGGCACCGTGGCCGCGCAGGTCGACGGCGTACACCGTCCGCTCGGCGGCCAGGCCCGCCGCGATCACGTCCCAGTCGCGAGCCGTCTTCCCGGTGGCATGGAGCAGCACCGTCGGCGTTCCGCCCCGGTCGACGGCCCGCCACACCCGCAGCGAGAGGCGCAGGTCGCCGACCGTGACGTCCATCAGCTCAGGCATCTCCCGAGCCTCGTCGACCGTCGCCGCCGAACTCAAGCCGTTCCGCTGCTGGCAGACACGCTCGGCGGGCCCCGGCGCAGCGAACCGCCCCGGGGCGGGGGAGACTCCACCGGCCCCGGGGCGGGGCGGACCAGGGAACGGCCCGCCGGGTGTCGCGCTGTTGGCGCAGCTACAGGTTTCGCTTGTTGAGCAGCAGGTTCGGCGTACCGGAGAGGCTGCCGCCCACCACGCCGCTGACCCCGTTCGTCACGATCCAGTTGTGCACCGTCGCCTGGCTCGCGTCGCCGTACGTCGCCTTGTAGAGCGCGGCGGTCCCGGCGGCGTGCGGCGTCGCCATCGACGTGCCGTTCAGGCTGGCGGTGGTCGAGGTGGGGTAGGTGGAGACGATGGCCGACCCGGGGGCGTAGATGTCGACGCACGATCCGGTGGACGAGTAGCTGGCCCGCGCGTCGGTGTTGGTGGTGGCGGCGACCACCAGTGCGGCGGTGAGGTTACGCGGCAGCCGGTCGCACGAGTTTCCGCCGGTGTTGCCGGCTGAGGCGGCGAGGAAGACTCCGCTGTTCATCATGTTCGTCAGCGCGGTGGCCAGGGTGGCGCTGTAGGTGTAGTTCCAGGAGGCGTTCGCCACGGCCGGCTTGTTCGCGTTCCGGGTCACCCAGTCGACCGCGCCGACGGCGCTGGAGAGCGTGCCGCCGCCGGAACAGTTCAACCACTTCACACCGTAGAGCCGGACGTTCTTGGCCACCCCGTGGCTGGTGCCGCCGATGGTGCCGGCGACGTGCGTGCCGTGACCGTTGCAGTCGGTGTTGTTGGTGTCGATCGAGTTGTAGGCGAACTGGGCGCGCCCGCCGAAGTCGGGATGGTTGGCCTGGATGCCGCTGTCGATGACGTACGCGTGCACCCCGCTGCCGGTCGAGTTGTAGGTGTAGCTGCGCGACAGCGGCAGGTTGGTCTGGTCGATCCGGTCGAGGCCCCAGGACGGCGGGTTGCTCTGGGTCGCGTCGAGCACGTCGTACTGGATCACGTCGCGTTCGATGCTCAGCACGTCGGCGTTGTGCGCCAGCTCGGCGACCTGTGCCGTGGTGAGCCGGGCCGCGAAGCCGTTCACCGCGCGGTGGAAGTAGGCGGTGGGGGCGGCCCGCAGGGCCCGTGCCGGCACGGTGGCGTCGGTGCCGGGCTTCATGGTGACGACGTACGCCCCGGGGATGACCGCGACGTCCGTCGCCGCCTGCGGCGTGGTGATCGGCACGGCGGTGGCCCGGTACGGGCCGCCCGCCGCCATCGCGGGTTGCGGCAGCGCGATCAGGGTGGCGACGAGCGTGGTCGTGGCGATGCCGGCGGTGACCGCGACGCGCCGCAGGCGCGGTAGGCGTGCTCGTGACACAGAGCCTCCTCAGGAATGGACCTATCGATGTGGATGATCATCGATAGTCAGGAGGCTATCCGGATAATCTCAAACGTATAAGTCTCTCGATGTTACGGATGAGTCCTCGTTCGACGCCCGAGGCCCCGGCCCGCTACCGGACCCGGGCCCGGCGTCGCGGGGTGCCACGGCCGGGTGGCTCGCCGGCGAGCCGGGAGGCCTGCCGGCTGAGCGCCTTGACCTGCTTGCGGAGCCGGCGGACGGCCGCCTCGTCGGCGCCCTCGACGGTCGTCACGTCGTCCAGCAGTCGGGTGTAGTCAGTGGCCAGCCGCAGGTACGCCCGGCTGGCGCGGCCGTTCCCGACCCGGCCGTACCGCTGGTCGAGGTCGACGATCTGTTGGGCGAGGGTGGCCGCGGCGGCGCTGAGCGCGCTGCGACCGTCGGCGTGCGACTCGCGGCGGGCCTGTCGGGCGGCGGCCAGCCGACCGGCCCGGCGCCCGGCGATCCAGAGCACCGCCGCGCCGGCCACCACGCCACCGATCGCCGCGCCGGCCAACAGGTACCGGGGCAGCGACGGGCTGATCGTGCGGGCCCCGTCGGGGATGGCGCCGGCCTTCACCAGCCGGTCGTAGTTGATGGTGACGACCTTCAGCGCCTCCAACGGCCGGTCGACGAAGGCGTCCACGCCCCGGCTGATGGTCGTCTCCACCACCATCGCCCGGCCCAGATCCCGGTCGTCGCGCCGGCGAAGCTGGGAACACCCGTACGTGTCCCAGTCCGCCCCGGCGGGGCTCATGGCCAGCACGACCGTGCCCTGCGCGGCCTGCTCGGTCTGACCGCAGGCGTCGCTGAGGTCGGCGCCCGGTGCCATCAGCAGCACGACCAGCCGGCGGTTACCGATGACCCGTTCGGCGGCGGCCCGGTCCAGGTCGACTTCGGGAGCGACGTAGACCGACGAGGAGCGGACCTGGCGGGCGATCGGGCCGTCGAGGATCCCGCCGGACCACAACGCCCAGCCGGCCAGCGCCAGGCAGGCCAACACGGCACGGCCGAACGGGGTGCCGACCAGGCGGCGCAGCGCGGCCGTCATGACAGCCTGCCCTGGAGGTAGTGGTCAGGGCGGTAGCTGGGGATGCCGACCACGAGGGCGGTGTCGTCCAGTTCGGCCGCCGCGTCGTCCAGCAGCGTCCGTACGTGCGGCTCGGGCAGACCGTCGTCCAATGCCGCGCGGGCCGCCTGGAGCTTGCCGATGCTCCGGGTCAGTGCGGGGTTGCTGCGGGCGTCGGTGAGTAGCGACACCTCGACGGCGAGCGCGGTGAGGCCGGCCAGCCGGGCCGGCGTGCCGCCCCACCGGGGGTCACCCGGCCCGCCGAGGGAGCGGCGCAGCGACCGGACCGACAGCACCAGGAACGCCGCCACGCAGGCCGCGAAGATCCAGGGCAGGGCCGGCAGCGCCACCCGCAGCGGGTCGAACGGCCGGTACGGCAGCGGCCGGTCGAACAGCCCCGCGTACCGGATGTCGGTGACCCGGTCCAGGTACGCCCCGAGCACGTTCTGCTGTGGATAGTCGTAGCGGCTGAGCCGGCCCTCGAACTGGGCGTAGAAGCTCGCGCCGGCCAGATCCGCGAAATCCGCCTCGGCCGGGCCGTGGTATTCGATCCAACCGCCGTACATCAGCACGATCGGGCGGTCCGGTGCGAGCCGGGTCAGCGCCGGCCCGTACCGGGGGAGCGGCTCACCGTACGGCTGCCCGGGCAGGACGACGTACCAGGCATCGTCGGAGAAGGCGGCGCGGGCCGCGTTCTCAGGCACCCGGGTGAGCGTGGCCCCGGCGCCGACGTGCAGCCCGTCCGACCGCAGGTCGCCGACGACGGCGGCCAGTTCCGGTCCGGACGGTTCGCGCCACCGCAGGTCGTCGCGGTCGGGCGGGGCCGGTACCCCACGTAGCTTGGCGATCAGGGCGACCAACTGATCCGTCACGTCGCCGGTGGCGAACTGCGCCCGCCACCCGGGAAGGGTGTCGGCGCTCGCCTGGTACGCCCCGCCGCTGACCTCGGTGCCGATCACCCGCACGGTCGCGTTCCTGACCTTCCGTACCCGCTTGCGTTCCGCCTCGTCGAGCCCGGGCGGCGCGACCAGGATCCGGGTGTCGTGGCCCCCGATCGCCGCCCGCACCCGTTGCTCGTCCCACCGGGCGATGGCGCCGGGGAGGCGGACCACCGGGTCGGCGGTCACCAGCGCGGTCATCTCGTCCGTCGAGGGCACCGTGGCGTCGCCCAGCTCGCCGGCCGCCCCCTCCTCGATCCGGGCCGACGGTGCCGGCGACTGGCCGTAGCTGACGTCGACGCTCTGCCGCTGGGCGAGCAGGAAGACCACCAGGACGACTATCGCCACGCCGAGGAGTGCCCAGCGCAGCAGGTTGAGGTGACGCGCGAACCTGCGCCTCATCCGTGCCCCCGCCACAACTGGTCGGCGCGGCGGGCGTAGTCGGCCGCCGCCCGGGCCGCCGTCGGACCGCCGCGCTCGGCGGCGATCAACTCGGCGCGGGTCAGCAGGCGCTCCGCCTCGGGGACCCGTTCGGTGGTCGCGTCCCGGCTGACCTCGGCGCTGTCGATCGCCGCGCGGGCGGCTGACCAGGCGACCCGGCGTTCCCGCTCGCGGGAACGCCGTCGGGGTAGGACGGTGGTGAGGAAGCCGGCGCCCAGCAGCAGCACGCCACCGGCCAGCCAGACGAGCAGGGGTGGTGACATGCGCTCCCGCCGTCCGAGGGGTTTCGGTACGGCTACCTGTCTAGCGCAACGGTGCCAGCGCCGAAACTAGTACCCGATCGTCACCCGCATTCTGGTCCAGGTGATCCGCCCGACTACGCCGTCGTCCGCCACCCCTTGCAGCCGCTGGTACCAGCGGACTCCGGCCTCGGTGCGGGCGTTGAACGTCCCGGTCGGCTTGCCGCACTGTCGCTCGCCGATGAACCGTTGGATGAAGGCCACGTCCGGGCCGCTGGAGCCGCGCCGGACGGTGCGGGTGCCGGGCCGGGGTTGCGCGGACTTCGGCGGTGGCGCGGGTTTGCTCGCCGCCCGAAGCGCGGCGACCGTCTTCGGCCCCACGACGCCGTCGGCGATCAGCTTCCTCTTCTGCTGGAAGGCGCGGACCCACGCCTGCGTCTTGGCGCCGAACACGCCGTCGACGGTCAGGCGGGCGCCGAGCTTGTTGGCGACGGTCTGCAGCTCCCGCACGTCGCTGCCCCGGCTACCCGAGCGCAGGGTGCGGTCGCCGAGCTTGGACGCCGTCGAGGTGACGATGCCCCAGGCCCGGGTGCTGTCCTCGCGGCTCGGCTCGTGGCTGACGCTGACGTGGATGTGCTTGTCGTGCGGGTTGGATCCGGTGTAGCGGGCGGGGTGGAATCCGCGGCTGCGGCTCCAGATGGTGCGGTCGAAGATGACGTACTCGGTCGAGGGATGCTCGATGCAGCGGCGGACGACCAGCAGCGGGTCGATGCCGTCCTTGTCGATGTCGAGGGCGTTGACCGAGCTGTCGTCGGCGTCCGGGTTGTGGTCGGACCGGCGCCCCTGGTGGGCTGCGTCGCCGATCCAACCGTCGGACGTCCGGTCCCGGTGTGGCCAGCGCTGATCGACCTCGGTCCGCAAGATTTTCAATGCCCCGGCCAGGTGTACCGCCACGGCTAGTCCTCCTCCTCGACCGCGGCGAGGTCGTACTCGACCGGCTCGCCGATGTTGCCTTCCGGGTTGTCGTCCTCGTCGAAGCAGGTGACGTCGAACTCGTCGACATCGGTTCCCATCACGTGTCTCCTCTCGTCCAAGGTCGCCTGGTCGGGCCCACCTTGCGGTTGGGATTTCAGGAGACGCAACGGCGAGTCAGGTTTCTTGCAAGGCATCTGCCGCTCTTGGCAACTGGGTGTCACTGAACGGCCCCGGACGCGCTCGGATCTGCCGATGGTTGTCAAACGAAGAGGTGAATCACGAGAAGCTTTCATGTGATGTCCACAGCAGACGGCGACCGTTGAATGAGGACTCAGGGCTGGCGGCGTGTGGCCGGCGCCTGACGAGATCGGGGAGACGTCGCGATGACCTGGCAGCCACGACCACTCGCCACACTTCCACTGGTTCTGGCGGGGCCCCTGCTGCGCCGGGTCGACGGCAACACCGTCACCGTCTGGCTCGCACTGCGCGAGCCGCGCAAGGTCACCCTCCGGGTGTACGCGGGCGACGCCGACGGTGCCGAGGCGGACCAGCTGTACGTCGGCAGCCGCAACACGGTCCGGCTGTCGGCCAACTGCCACCTGGTTGCCGTGACGGCGACCGGCCCGGCCCCGCTGGCCGCCGGCACCACGTACCGGTACGACGTGTTCTTCGGCGCGCCCGGCGACGAGGCGGTGCCCGTGCCGGCGACCGAGCCCCGGCTGTACGGCCCGGACATCGTCGCGGCCACCCCGGCGGCGGCGCGGGCGGCTCTCACCTACCCGGGCGGGCCGACGCTGCCCAGCTTCGCCACCCCGCCGGCCGACCTCAACCGGCTACGGGTCATCCACTCGTCCTGCCGTAAGCCGCACGGGGCCGGGGAGGACGCCCTGGCCGTGCTCGACGACATCCTGCGTGCCGACATCGCCGACCCGCTCGCCCGGCCGCAGCAACTGGTCCTCACCGGCAGCCAGGTCTACGCCGACGACGTCGCCGACGCTCATCTCGCCGTGCTGCGGGGGATCGCCACCACCCTCGGCGCCACCGTCGAGACGCTGCCCGGGGTGCCGGCCGCCGACCCGCGGCTGCGTCCGGGACGCCGGCAGGAACTGGTCACCGCGGCCGGGCTCACCGCGCCGACGGGCAAGAGCCACCTGTTGCCCCTGGCCGAGTTCTGGGCGATGTACCTGACCGTGTGGTCCGACGTGCTCTGGCCGGCGCAGCTGCCCGAGTTCGGCGACGTCCACCCCGAGGACGACGCGCTGCTGAGTCGCAAGCCCGCCGACATGCGACTCTCCGACGCCTGGGAGACGCTGACCGGGTACGGCGGCGCGGCGGCGCGCCGCGACGCCTTCCTCGACGAACGCAAGGCCCTCACCGCCTTCCGGGACGGTCTGGGCGCGATCCGCCGGGTGCTGGCCAACATTCCCACCTACCTGGTGCTCGGCGAGCACGAGGTCAGCGAGGACTGGTACGCCACCCAGCGCTGGACCGAGCAGGCGCTGGCCGGCGACGGCCTCGGCCGGCGAGTGGTGCAGAACGCGCTCACCGCCTACGCGCTCTGCCAGGCGTGGGGCAACACCCCGGAGCGTTTCGCCGCGGCCGGAGCGGATGGCGAGCCCGGCCGGCGCCTGCTCGCCGCGGTCGCCGGCTGGACCGGCACCGAGGACGCCACCAGCGCGACCATCCGCGACCTGGTCGGTCTGCCCACCACCATCCTGAACGGGGTCCCGCAGCGGCCCGCCGGCGCGTTGGGCTGGCACTACCACCTGCGCTGGGCGGCCCACCAGCTGATCGTGCTGGACACCCGGACCACCCGGGTCTACCTCGGCGGACCGGACGACCCGCCGGCACTGCTGTGGAGCGACGCGGCCTTCAAGGACCAGATCGGTGACCCGCCGGACCTCGGGCCGGAGGCCGCCACCTTTGTCGCCTCCGCCACTCCGGTGGCCGGCTACCCGTTCGTCTCCGACTTCGTGCAGCGGATGCTGGGCACCCGGTACCGGGGTCGTGGCGGCGTCGACGCCGAGGCGTGGGGGCTACAGCGGGCCGCGTACGAGAAGCTGCTGGCTCGGCTGTTCACCCGGGCGACCCCGGCCGACGACGGCACCCGCCGGCAGCGGATCATCCTGCTCTCCGGCGAGGTCGGCTACGGCTTCGCGGCCCGGCTGCACTACGAGGGCGCGGCCCCGTTCCGGGCGCTGGCGCCGGGCTCCACCCGCGGCGTCATCGCCCAGTTCGTCTCCAGCGCCGCCAAGAACGAGGACGGGCTGACCCGGTTCCTGCACGGCACCGGCTTCGACATCACCGCCGACCGGTTGCCCCGCAGCCGCCGCTACGGCTGGGCCAACCCGGGTGGCGGACAGCTCACCGTCGGCACGGAGATCGTCGACCGGTACACCGGTGGCATCACCAGCATCCCGTGGACGGTCACCGGCACCCCGGCGGTGGCCGAGGCCGAGAGCCTGCGCCGGATCACCCGCACCCAGGACTGGTCGTACGAGGTGACCTTCGTCAAGCACGACGCCGCCGACCCCACCGTCCCACCC
>NZ_POTY01000329.1 GCF_003236315.1 Micromonospora craterilacus | reverse complement strand
CCGGAGGACTGATGCCCCCGTCCCCGCCCGATCCGCCGCCGTTCGGGCCGCTGCTGACCCGGTTACGGCTCGCCCGGGGCTGGAGTCAGTCTCGGCTCGCCGCCGAACTCTGCGCCGCCGCCGGCGTGCCCACGCTGAGCCGACACGAGATCTCCCGCTGGGAGCGGCAGGTGCGGATGCCCGGGCGCTTCTGGCGCCGCTGGCTGGCCAAGGTCCTGACGACGCCGGCCGTCCTCCCGGTCGAAGCCGCGAGTGGTAGCCACGACCAACCGGCCGACGCCGCGCATGGTAGCCACGACCAGCTAGCCGACGCCGCGCGTGGTAGCCGCGACCAGCGGGCGGGGCACTGTCGCACCCGGCCTGGCAGCACCGCCGGCTCCCGTCCGGCCGCCAGACCGCCGCGCCCGAGCCGCCAGCCCGGCGGCGGGCGACCGAGACAACGCGGTACGCGATGACCCGCACCCGCGGATCGGGGCCAACCGCATGATCACGCTCGATCCAGGATCAAGTGGCTTCACCGTCGCTTCGAGGCCACTCGATCCTGGATCGAGCACGAGCCCACCCGGGGGATGGCGAGGGCAGCCACATGGACGACGCCGGCAAGACGAAGATCGATCTTCGGGGGTACCGCATGGCCTTCGTCGTTGAGCTGATGGCACCGCGTGGCGGGTGACCCGGCGGGCCCGCCCGACCCGGGCCCGGACGGGTGAGCAGCCGGGACACGGCGCGCCGGGACGTGGGTGGGTCAGCGCGCCGCGTCCCGACCCACTAGCGTCGGGACGTGACCCACGCTGCTCCCGTCTCGCCCGTTGACCGCGCCAGCCTCCGCCAACGCGTCGACAAGGCACTGTCCGACTTCCTCGTCGGCCGCCGGGCCTGGATGGCCGACGTCGATGACGCCCTGGTGCCGGTCGCCGAGGCGATCGAGGCGTTCGTGCTGGGCGGTGGCAAGCGGCTGCGGCCGGCCTTCGCCTACTGGGGGTACCGGGGTGCCGGCGGGGTGGACACCGACCCGGTGGTGACCGCCCTCGCCGCGTTGGAGTTCGTCCAGGCCAGCGCGTTGATCCACGACGACCTGATGGACCGATCGGACACCCGGCGGGGCGAGCCGGCGGTGCACCGCCGGTTCGCCACCCGGCACCGGGCAGCCGGCTGGGTCGGCGACCCGAACGGCTTCGGCGACGCCGCGGCGATCCTGCTGGGCGATCTGTGCCTGGTCTGGTCCGACGAGCTTCTACACTCCGCCGGGCTCGATCCGCGGGCGGTGGCTCGCGCCCGACCGGACTTCGACGAGATGCGCACCGAGGTCACCGTCGGGCAGTACCTCGACGTGCTGACCCAGGCAACCGGGGACACCTCGCTGGAACGGGCCGGCAAGGTCGCCCGGTACAAGTCGGCCAAGTACACCGTGGAGCGGCCACTGCTCCTCGGCGCGGCGCTGGCCGACGCGCCCGCCGACGTGCGCATCGCCTACTCGGCGTACGGGCTGCCGCTGGGCGAGGCGTTCCAGCTGCGCGACGACGTGCTGGGCGTCTTCGGCGACCCGGCCCAGACAGGCAAGCCGGCCGGCGACGACCTGCGCGAGGGCAAGCGCACCTACCTGGTGGCGGCGGCGCTGGAGGCGGCCGACGAGGCCGGCCGGGCGCTGCTGCTGGCCGGGCTCGGCGACGCGAACCTGGACGCGGCCGGGGTGGCCCGGCTACGAGAGTTGATCACTGACACCGGTGCGCTGGCCCGCGCGGAGCAACGCATCGTCACGCTGACCGATGCCGCGCTCGCCGCGCTGACCGCCGTCGACCTAGACACCGAGGCCCGCCAGGCCCTGGTTGACCTGGCCATCGCCGCCACCCGCCGCGCCGACTAACCCGCCGACCTACGAGTACCTCACCCTCCGGCGTGGGTTATTCCACGGCGACGGGTCGACGGAAACCGGGCCGATGTCCGGCGATCGGGTCGCCCCGCCCGGCCCCGGCACGGCCGGCCCGGCCCGGCCCGGCACGGCACGGCACGGCCGGCCCGGCACGGCACGGCACGGCCGGCCCGGCCCGGCACGGCCGGCCCCGGCACAGCACGGCCGGCCGGCCCCGGCACACCCGGCGCGGCACGTCTGGGGACGCGGCACGCCCGGCGCGGCACGCCCGGCGCGGCACGCCCGGCGCGGCACGCCCGGCGCGGCACGCCCGGCGCGGCACGCCCGGCGCGGCACGTCCGGGGGCGCGGCACGCGCGGGGACCCGGCACGCGCGGGGACCCGGCACGCGCGGGGACGCGGGAGGATTTAGAAGCCGAGGGCTTGGGCGCGGCGTTTGACCTCGCGGGCGTGGTCGCCGGCGAGGGCGGCGGCGGGGGAACCACCCAGCAGGGTGTCGTCGGGCTCGTAGAGCCAGCGCAGTGCCGCCTCGTCGTCGTAGCCGGCGTCGGCCAGCAGGTTGAGCACGCCGGGCAGGTGCTTGAGCACAGTGTGGTTGGCCACCAGGTCGGCCGGGATCCGGCGGATACCGTCGCGGCGTACCGCGATCAGCTCCCGGTCCCGGATCATCTGGTGGACCTTGCTGATCGTCACGTCGAGGCGCTCGGCGACGTCCGGCAGGGTCAGCCAGCCTGCCGCGTCGGCGGGGCCGGCCTCGGGCAGGGCGCCCGCGGCGGGTACGGAGTCGGTCACCCGACCACCCTGCCACGTCGCCCCGGCACCGGGTCAACGGCCTCCCGACGGTCACCCTGAGCAGGGCGAACCCCATCCCGTACCCGCGGTGGACCCGCGGGCGGCCACCTGGGCTGTAGCATCCTGTTCAACCTTCATGCCCCCGACACATAGACTCCCTGCCGATGGACACACAGGTCGCCGACACGTTGCTGGGCTCGCTGATCGACGGGCGCTACCGCATCCGCGGTCGCGTGGCCCGTGGCGGCATGGCGACCGTGTACACCGCCACCGACGAACGACTCGAACGCACCGTGGCGGTCAAGATCATTCACTCGACCCAGGGGCCCCCGGGTCGAGCCGGGCTGGCCAGCTTCGTCGACCGGTTCGCCGACGAGGCCAAGACGATCGCCCGGCTCACCCACCCCAACGTGGTCGCGGTCTACGACCAGGGCACCCACGCCGGGATGCCGTACCTGGTCATGGAGTACGTACGCGGGCGCACCCTGCGCGAGGTGCTGACCGAGCGACGCCGACTCAACCCGGACGAGGCGCTGGCCATCACCGAGCAGATGCTCGCCGCGGTCGCCGCCGCCCACCGGGCCGGGCTGGTGCACCGGGACGTCAAGCCGGAGAACGTGCTGGTCGCCGAGGCACCAAGCGGCGGCCCGGCGAACCTCGTCGACAGCGTGGTCAAGGTGACCGACTTCGGGCTGGCCCGGGCGGTCGAGGCGAGCACCGACCACGACAGCGGCAACCAGTTGATGGCCACCGTGGCGTACGTCGCGCCCGAGCTGGTCACCGACGGCCGCGCCGGCCCCCGCACGGACGTCTACTCGACGGGCATCGTGCTGTTCGAGATGCTCACCGGCCGGGTGCCGTACGAGGGCGACCGGCCGATCGACATCGCCTGGCAGCACGTCGACCGGGATGTCCCCGCGCCGTCGACCCTGGTGCCCGGTCTGCCGCGGGCCCTCGACGACCTGGTCGCCCGGGCCACCCGGCGAGACCCGGCGGCCCGCCCCGCCGACGCCGGCGCGCTGCTGACCGAGGTGCGGGCGGCCCAGGACGGCCTGGGCAACTCGAACACCCACACCGCCATGCTGTCCCCCGTGGCCGACGGCCCGGCGGTGTCCCAGCCGACGATGGTGGTGGCCACGGTCCGCCCGACCGAGCGGCCCTCGTGGGCCCGGCTGCCGGAGGCCGGCGCCCCGGCCCGGGGCCGACGCCGGGCGGCCCCGGACGACGGCGAGCACCTGGGCTCCCGCCTGGGCACGCTGCGTACCCGGCTGCTGGGCGACTCGAACGGCCGCCTCGCCGTCGCCGCCGTCGTGGTGGTGCTCGGCCTGGTGGCCGCGCTCGGCGGCTGGTGGTTCGGGGTGGGTCGCTACTCCACCACGCCGGAGCTGATGAGCATGAGCAAGGCCGAGGCGGAGGCGCAGGCGGCCCAGGGTGGCTTCACCCTGCGCTACACCGACCCCCGGCACGACGAGCAGATCCCCCGCGACGGTGTGGTGGCGCAGGACCCGGCCTCGGCCGCCCGGATCCTCAAGGGCGGCACCATCACCCTGACCCTGTCGCTGGGTCCGGCGCGGTTCCCCCTCCCCGATGTGGTCGGCAAGGAGTTCGACCTCGCCGAGGCGGACCTGGTCAGCGCACAGCTGGAGGTCGCCAAGGGCACCGCCCGCTATGACGACAGCCTGCCGGAGGGCGTGGTGGTGGCCACCAAGCCGGAGGCGGGCAAGGAGGTCAAGCCGGGCGACAAGATCACCGTCATCCTCAGCAAGGGCCGGGCGCCGATCACCGTGCCGAACCTGGTCGGGAAGAACCTCAACGAGGCCCGCGCGCAGATCGCGCAGCTCGGGCTCGTGCTGGTGGAGCCGACGTACAAGCAGTCCGACAAGCCCCGCGACGAGGTGCTCGGGCAGAGCCCGGCCGACGGCAGCGGCGTGGAAAAGGGCGCCCAGGTCCGGCTGGAGGTCAGCGAGGGTCCGCCGCAGGTGGCCGTACCCCGGGTCGTCGACCTGCCCTGCCAGCAGGGCAAGCAGGTGCTGGAGAGCCAGGGCTTCCCGGTGGAGATCCAGTTCAACCCGGAGGCCTTCGTCCGGTTCCAGAACCCGCCCGAGAACGCCCAGGTCCCGCCGGGCACCCCGGTCACCATCGGGTGCTTCTGATGGCGACCGGAGATCCGGGCCACCGCCCGGTCGGCTCGCACACGCCGACCTCGGGCGGGCTGGCGAAGGCGGCACTGCCGTACCTCGACGCCGCCGGCTCGGAGGTGGCGCAGGTCTACGTCGGCAACTCCCGCGGCTGGGCGATGCCGGCCGGGGACCCGGCGCAGGACGCGCTGTTCCGCGACGGCTGCGCCGAGCGGGGCATCCCGGTCTACATCCACGCGTCGCTGCTGGTCAACCTGGGTTCCCCGACCGCCGCGACGGTCGAGCGGTCGGCACAGTCCCTCGCCCACGCGCTACGCCGGGGCGCCGCGATCGGCGCGCGCGGGGTGGTGTTCCACGCCGGTAGCGCGGTGGACGCCGGGCACGCCGAGGCGGCGATGCGGCAGGTACGCGAGTCCCTGCTACCGCTGCTGGACTCGGCCGCTGCCGACGGCGGGCCGATGCTGCTGGTCGAGCCGAGCGCGGGTGGCGGCCGGTCGCTGGCCTGCCGGGTGGAGCAGCTCGGGCCGTACCTCGACGCGGTGGACCGGCACCCGTGGCTCGGCGTCTGCTTCGACACCTGCCACGCCTGGGCCGCCGGGCACGACCTGGCCGCCGAGGGTGGCATGACCGAGACCCTGGACGCCCTGGTCGCCACCGTCGGGGCGGACCGGCTGCGGCTGGTGCACGCCAACGACTCGAAGGACCTCTGCGGCTCCACCCGCGACCGGCACGAGAACATCGGCAAGGGCATGATCGGCGAACCGGCCTTCGCCGAACTGATGCGCCACCCGGCCACCGCCAACGTCCCGATCCTGGTGGAAACCCCCACCGATCGCCACGAGGGTCACGCCGCCGACATCGCCACCTGTCTCTTAT
>NZ_POTY01000328.1 GCF_003236315.1 Micromonospora craterilacus | reverse complement strand
CGTCCTCGCCGCTCAACGCCGCGAACGCGCCCGAGTCCGCAGCGAACGCCAACACCGCTGGGGCCGGCCTCACACCCGAGCCGCCTGACCGATCAGACCCGGTGAACGTTCATGGACGGCCCACTAGATCGGGAAGCGGCCGCGGCGCCAGTGCCAGTGGCCGCCGGCCTTCAGGTGGTCGATGATCGCGCGCTGGAGCACGGTGCGGCGCGGCAGCTGGTCGAGCGGCGTGGTCAGGGTGCGGAACACGAACCGCAGCGCCTCGACGTCGGCGTCCGGCCCTTCCGACTGCTCGTAGGGTTCCAGCTCGAACCTCCGCTGGAACCGGACGATATTGGCGTCGTCGGGCAGGTACTCCGCCAACTGTGGGTCGAGCAGCCACGAGCTGCAGGTGAACGCCGTGTAGTGCTCGTCGGGAAAGTGGCGCGGGAAGAACGCGAGGGCCGCGTCGAGCGACGCCGCGACCGCGTCCGGGGTAATCGGCCCCGACTCGGGTACGTGCAGGTCGATGGCGGTGTCGCCGCGCTGGTGCTGCAGTCGGCCCAGCTCGTAGACGCCGCCGCGCGCGTGCAGCGTCAGCCAGCTCTGCATGATCGGCCAGCCCTCGCGGTGCATCCGCCGGTCGATCGCGAGGTTGCGGCCCAGGTCGGCGAGGGTCACCCACGACACGGCCTCGGCGATGCCGTGGTCGCGGTGGTACGTCGTGACGTCGTCGACCATGGCCAGGTACGCGTACACGTAGAGATGCCGCCAGGCGAGGCCCCGTTCGCGCGGCAGCACCGGACCGGGCGACATCCAGCTGTAACCCCCGAGATCGGCGCGGAGCAGGGCGATCGAGCGGTCCAGCAGCCAGCGCAGCTCCGCAGTCCACAGTGGGGAGTCGGGGTCGGGCCAGCCCGCCATGATCTCAGCGGCGTCGTCCGGCAGCACGGCGAGCCGGTCGAGGATCGCGGGCGCGTCGGCCTTGGCGGGCAGCGGAGCCGACGGCCGGTCGCCGGCGAGCCGGTGCACACGGTCGACGTCCTCCACGGGCACCCCGAGCCGGGCGGCGGTGTCGTCCAGATCCACGCGGACGACCCTACCGATGGGTGGGGTCGCTGCGACAGGCCCGAATCGCGATCATCCGCAAAACCCTCAGTGTGCGCCCACGTTCAGACGCGCCGCGCGGAGCGTGCGGTCGCAAGGGCGTCGAGATGATGTGCGATGGCGGCGGCCAACGACTGGGCGGTGTGGATGTCTGGTCGCATGGCTGCGTGGACGGCGAGGCCGTCCAACAAGGCGTGTAGGCGTTCGGTCTCGGCTGGTATGTCGGTCGGGGCGAGGCCGGCTGCGGACAGGTCGGTGATCATCGTTTGACAGCCGGCGCGCAGGGCGTCGTATCCCTCGTCCCGCAGTGCGCTAAGTGCGGGGTCGACCGTGGCCCGGGACGTGAAGGCCAACCAGACCTCGTTCTCCGCTCGCCGTTCGTCGTCGAGCGGAAGCAGTTCGGCGAGCACGCGCTGCGCTCTTCGCCTGGGGTCGGGCTCGGGCTCCAGTGCGGCGAGGCGGGATTCGATTCGGTCGATGATCGTCCGGAACGCGAACACCATGAGCTCGGACTGGCTTGCGAAGTAGTGACGCAGGGAGCCCGTCGACAGCCCCGCCTCGCGGGCGACGTTGCGGACCGAGGCTTGCTCAAGACCGTCGCGGCGTATCACCTGCCACACGGCTTCGACCAACTGCCGTCGACGCTCTGTCGGATCCACCACCTTGGGCATCGGCCTTTTATAGCACAGTCGTGTTACGCTGCCGTCGGTGCTAGTACAGTCGTGTTAAAAAAGTCTCGGAGGCAGACGGTGACGCTCTCCCGCACGACCGACCTGCAGCCACGACCGCCCCGGTACGGCCTGACCGCGTTGCTGCACAAGCGCAGCGTGCAACTGGCCGCCATCGGCTGGCTCGCCAGCAACGTGGTGGTCCTTGCGGTGGCGGGAGACGCACTCCCGTTCGACTGGCCGACTGCTGCGGCCCGCACACCGGCAGGCCACCTGATCGACGCCAACCTGGCTCTGGCGGAGGTGCTCCTGCTCACCGTGCTGACGTACCGGCTCACACGCAGCCGGACGCTGCCCAACCTGGCCGACCGTGCGCCGGAACGGTCAGTGGCCGCCCGGGAGACGCTGTTCCTGCTCGCCTATGGGGCTGCCGGACTGGCGCTGGGCTTCGTCCTTGCCCAACTCGCCGGATGGCACCCTTTCGGGCTTCACCTAGCCGGCTCGATCTACGGTACGCACGACCATGTCAGCCCCGCCGAGTCCATCGCCTGGGCAACCTACAATCTCCTGGTCTACGCGGTGGTTCCGCTCCTGTTCTTCCGACGGCGCTACTCTGCCGAAGCGCTCAACCTTCGCTCGGGCAATCGTCGGGCCGACACCTTTCTCGTCGGCGTGGTCCTCTTGATCGAATCACTGGTCCAGATCGCGGTACTCGCTCCAGGGACCTTCGATCTCAGCCCCGGTCAACTCGTGCTGGGGGCTCCGCTGACCTTCACGCTGTACCTGGCTGGCGCCGTGCTACCCGCCATGATCTTCATCTACGCGATCCTGATACCGCGCTTCCTGCGACTGACCGGGTCGACGGCGGCCACGGTGATCCTGGGCGGCCTCACATACACGGCGCTGCACATCTGGGACGCGTGGACGGTCTTCACCTCACCGGGCAACGCCGTCCTGTCGCTCGCCTTCCTGCTGTTGACCTACTTCGCGCCCGGGATGTTCAAGGCGGTGCTCACGGTGCGGACCGGCAACGCATGGGTTCACGTCTGGGCTTACCACGCACTGGCGCCGCACACCCTCGTCGACGCACCACACATGGTCCACGTCTTCGATCTCAAGTAGAGGCTGTTCGACCGCACCGATTTCACGTGTCGGTCAGCTGGCGAGTTGGTCGCGGCGGCGGGTGAGGTAGGCCCGCTCTGCGGGGTTGCCGGCGAGCCCGATGGCCCGGTCGTACGCAACCCGCGACTCGCCGCCACGCCCGAGTCGCCGCAGCAGGTCGGCACGCACGGCGTGGAAGGCATGGTAGCCGTCAAGGACGGCAACCACGCCACAGTGATCGAGATACCCGTCCTCATGTCAGCACGCATGATCGCGCTCGATCCAGGATTGAGTGGCTATTTCTGCGCCTGGATGCCACTCGATCCTGCATCGAGCGCGACCTGGGCGCAGGACACTGGCACCATGCCGTAGGTGATCATTCGGAGCGCAACCGTGCGAGACGCCGAGGCGTTGGCTGTCGTCCATGTACGCACCTGGCAGGTGGCATACCGCGGAAAGGCCCCGCAGGAGTATCTCGACCAGCTGGATCCGGCCGATCGCCGGCACGGATGGCGGCAGTGGATCCAGCAAGATCGCGCACCGGCCGGCACCCTGGTGTTGGAGCACGAACGTGACGGCGTGGTCGGTTTCATCAACGTCTCCCCCAGCCGGGATACCGACACGGATCCGCGGCTGGTGGGGGAAGTCCAGGCCCTCTACCTCTTACCGGAGCTGTGGGGCCAGGGTGCCGGTCGGCTGCTGATGGATGCGGGTATGCGTCGGCTGGCGAAGGCCGGCTTCCGCGAGATCGTCCTGTGGGTGTTGGAGACGAACGGACGCGCCCGACGCTTTTACGAGGCTGGTGGCTGGCGTGCCGACGGATCGATGAAGACGGACGACTCGCGAGGCTTCCCCATGGTCGAGGTCCGCTACCGTCACGCCGTCGAGATCGATTCGAACATTGCCGCCTCGGTGCCGTGATCTGCCGCCCGAGGGGCGTGACAGTGCGTGACGAGTGCGCACCGATCGTCTTGATCAGCTATTCGTACGTGCTGAGACGTTCGGTGGCAGGCTGGCCGACGTCGGCGGGGAGATGGCGTACCGTGTCGCCTGCCTTGATCATTGCGCCGACGACCACCCGGGCGTTGAGGCCGCGCAGTCGCAGTCGCCGGCCCTCCTCGCTCCAGACGATTTTGTGGGCGTCGCGTCCGAACCGGGCAGCGAATTTGGCACAGCCGGTGTGCGGCTCGTCGGTAACTTCGATCACGGCCCGGTCGCCGATCGCCAGGCGCGAGCCGGCCGGCAGGGCGTCGACGCTCAGGTCGAAATCGAGGTAGAGCTGGTCCCCGGCGAGCGCCCAGGCGTCACGATCAGGACCCGCGATCAGTTCGACGAAACGGGAGTTGATGACGTTCAGCTGCATGTCGGGGTGCGGTGACCGGTCGGCCGTTCGGGTGCTGGGCCGTTGACTCCAGCTGTCGCCGATCAGCCCGGCGCTGAGGTCCAGCTCTGCCCGGGAAAGCACCTCCCGGACGTCAACGGCCGGCCGACGTACGACCAGGGCCAGGGTGCCGGCACCACGTGGGGAGCGCCGCACGAGGTGCAGCCCTTCCATGATCTCATCCATGGAGCGATGGCGTACGGTGATGGGGTTTGCCACGGTCCGACTGTGCCCGACGCACACCAGCGGCGTCCAAACTGTTTCTCGAAACGCGAGATCGGCGTGCGGGCCTGCTTGGTGTTGCCCGTCATCAATGCGATGCAGGGCCGCGGCACGGAACGCGGGCGTGCAGGGCATCGCGGCGGGTGCGGCGGTGAGATCCTGGGCGGCATGGCAGACCTCGACGCCAAGGCGAATCTCCACCAGTACCTGCGGCAGGCACGCGAAGCGCTGCTCGGCAAACTCGACGGACTGTCGGAGTACGACGTACGCCGCCCGCTCGTGCCGACCGGAACGAACCTGCTCGGGCTGGTCAAGCACGTCGCCACGGTAACCGCCGGGTACTTCGGCGAGGTGTTCGACCGCCCCTATCCCGAACCCATCGCGGGCCTTGATGAAGACGCCGAGCCGAACACGGACATGTGGGCCACAGCCGACGAGTCCCGCGACGACATCATCGACCTGTGGCACCGAGTCTGGGCACACGCCGACGCCACGATCGAAACGCTCCCGATCGACGCGCCCGGCTCGGTGCGATGGTGGCAACACACGCCGGTCACGCTGCACCACATCCTCGTGCACGTGCTCGCCGACCTGAACCGCCACGCCGGGCACGCCGACATCGTGCGCGAACTGCTCGACGGCCAGGTCGGCTGGCGGTACCCCGGCGACAACGTCGCCGACGGCGACGAGGCATGGTGGGCCGCCTACCGCGAGAAACTGGAAGCCACCGCCCGCCAGTTCGCCTGAGCACACGGACTTCGCGCAACCCGGACGGCCAAGAATAATGGCGCCATGTTCGAATCGATGCCCCGATTGGGCCTGGATATCCAACAGGCGTATCTCGCCCGGCTCGGTGTTGCGGCGGAACCGCCTTCGGTGGCAGGCCTTCAGCTGTTGGCGCGGCGGCACGTTGAGCGCGTGCCGTACGAAACCCTGTGGATCCACGCCGGCGAGGCCTGGAACATCGACCCGTACGAGTCCGCAAGGCGCATTGCACTGCACAGCCGCGGCGGCTACTGCTATCACATGAACGGGGCGCTGGGCCTGCTGCTCAGCTCGCTCGGTTACGCAGTACGCGGCCACGTCGGCGGAGTGCACGGCCCGGAAGGCCCTAATACGGCAGCCGCCGTTTGAGATGTCGCTGGTGGGGCCTGGTAGGCGAGGTGCGGCCACCGCGTGATCGTCTGTCTGCTGTGGACATAACTTCAGATGTGGCGGTGGCCGCGTGCCACAGCGTAAACC
>NZ_POTY01000327.1 GCF_003236315.1 Micromonospora craterilacus | reverse complement strand
CGCCGGAAACGCCCCCCGCCGAGACCACCACCACCTCCGCTCCGAAGGCCACCTCCGCCGGGGCTACCGGCACCTCCGGTCCAGAGGCCGACTCCGCCGGGGCTACCGGAACCTCGGCTCGGGAGGCGGCCTCCGCCGACCGGTGGCGGCGACTGAGCGAACGGGCGACGGCGCTGCTGCTGGCCGTGGTCCGGTTCTGGCGCCGGGTGGTCCAGCTCTGGACGCGCATGGCCGACGCCCTCCAGGAGGAGGACTCCGGCCGGGCGTCGGTCGTACGAACCTCGACCGCGCCCCGCCGTCGCACCGAACGCCACGAAACGCCGGCACCGATCCGGGTCTCCGCGCAGGACGGTGTCTTCATCTTCGCCGTCGACGCCTTCGTCACCTGGTCGTCCGATCACCTCCCGTGGGAGGCGCTGACCAGCTACGCGCGCTACTTCATGCCGCACGTCACGGTACGGCTGGCGCACCTGGCGGCGGCACCGGCCGGCCAGCTCCCACCACATCGCACCGCCGAACTGGAGGCGACACTGCAGGGGTTGCTCCGCGCCGAAGGCCCGTGGCGGTACCCGCACGACGACGGGCCGGTCGAGTGTGTGGTCCGGGTCCGGGTCCGGCCCGATGAACGCGTCCGGGCGCTCACCATGCCCTACTTCGAACAGCTGATCAGGATCGACAGCGAGTTCGACGTACGGAAGCGGCGGGCGGAGCGCGCCGAGCAGCTCAGCCGGCAGGTGGTGACGATCCTGGAGGATCTCGCCGGCCGCCTCGCCGCCGACGGGCAGCAGCCGGACGGGAAGGTGGCCGGCGAGGTGGAAAGCCTGCTGGCCGAGCAGAAGGCCACCCTGCGGCGGCTCGAAGACCAGTTCCGTGCGGCGCTGCACGACAGCGACCTCTTCGGACCGACCACGTCGGGCGACATCCCGAAGCAGCGACCGTACGCGGAGCCGGCCGAGGCACCACCGCCGCCGGACGGCCAGACCGCGACAGACGACGGCTCGTCAGGTAACTCCAGACGGCCGCAGTGAGGATCCGGCCAGGGTGTCGCCCGGCCGGGTCGACGGCGGCACCTCGGCGGACAGCCGGTCCCCTGCCGATGGTGAAGATCGGATATAAGAAACGCATGGAACTGCCGCCGTACCTGGCCACCATGCCGATGCACGCGATCACCGAAATCCACGGCGAGGTCGGCCTGCGGGAGCGGTTCCGGCTGGAGAGCGAGGCGTTCGACGCCGACGGCCAGCGACGCCTCTGCGAGGCGCTGGACCTGGCCGCCAAGCTGCACCACGACGACCGGCGGTCCCGGGAGCCCTACCTCAACCATCTGCTCCGGGTGACGATCCGGATGATGCACCACTACCAGGTACGCGACCTCGACGTGATCGTCGCCGGGCTGCTGCACGACGCCGTCGAGGACCACCCCGCCGAGCTGGCCGGCGATCCCTCGGCCGCCGACCCGACCGTGGCGGCCCTGGCCGTGCTCGCCGACCGGTTCGGCCCGCGGGTGGCGCACCTGGTCGCCGCCGTCACCAACCCGCCGTGGGACCCGGCCCGGGACCGCAACGAGCAGTACCACGAGCATGTCGCCGCCAGCCTCGACCGGGAACCGTGGGCGCGGGTCATCAAGGTCTCCGACTTCACCGACAACGGCGTGGGGGTGATCCACTCCGTCGGCCCGAAGGTCGAGTCGTCGGCCCGCAAGTACCGCCCGCTGGTACCCGTCTTCCGCGACCTGGTCACCCGCCCCGACACTCCCCTGTCGGCACCGGTGAAGCAGCACATCCTCGATCAGCTCGACCTGGCCGAGGAACGCTTCAGCGCCATCCTCGACCAACCCGCCCACCGAACCTGAGCCGCTGGCTCCGGCCTGAGCAACCGCCCGGCCTGAGCCGCCACCCGGCTGAGGTGCCGCGCGGCCTGAATCGCCCGGCTCGCAGCACGCCGAACCGAGCCGTGCGTTCCCGCGCCAGCGGCTGGACGATCACCGCTCGGCTGGAGCGCCGGCATGCGAGGCACGGCCGTCCCTGAGCCTGCTCACCAGCAACGCCGCCTGGGCGACCGAGCCACCGCCGACACCGAGACCGCCGCGCGCCGCGTGGTAGAACTGGTCCCGCGCCTCGTTGGCCCGGTGCAGCAGGTCGGGCAGGTGGTCAGGGTTCTGCTGGCTACGGGCAAGGCGCTCGACTTCCCAGACCGCGTCCCGCCATGCCCGGGCCGCGGTCACCGTCGGCCCGTCGCCGAGCAGCAGGACGTTCTCCCAGGCGATCGTGTGCCGGAAGTCGGCCTCGGCCAACGCGGCGAGTTCCTCGTCCCGGTCGAGGTAGCCGCCGATCAACCGGCTGGCGATGGTGTGCACCTCCTTGAGCGCCCGCGCGAACTCGGCGTACGCGTCCAGCCGCCGCTCGTCCCACCGCACCGTCTGACGCCGACGCCACCGCGACCGGTCGGCCAGCGACGTGGCGAGGATCGTGCCGACGGTGCCGACCAGCACACCGAGCAGTGCGGGCAACTGCGCGACGAGGCTCCCCATGGCGCAAAGCCTGCCAGCCGCCGTCAACGCAGCACAGTCGTCCAGCGCGGCACGAACAGCACTCGGTCCGGCGCCTCGATGCCACAGCCAGCGGCTGCCGCAGCCTATGCTCTGCCGAGTGCCTGATCTTGGGCACAGCGGATACCGAGAGGGGCTCAGACATGCGCATGGCGCGCATCTTCGTCTCCGCAGCTGTCGTGGGCATCCTGCTCGCCGGCTGCGG
This sequence comes from Micromonospora craterilacus, assembly GCF_003236315.1. Lineage (GTDB taxonomy): Bacteria > Actinomycetota > Actinomycetes > Mycobacteriales > Micromonosporaceae > Micromonospora > Micromonospora craterilacus. The sequence continues at coordinate 3,007 of NZ_POTY01000327.1, read as the reverse complement.
TGGTCAGAACGGCAGCGGCACGTCGTCACCCGGTCCGTCGGAGTCGGTTGCGGCCGCCAGCAACGGCGTCGCGGATCTCACTGCGGAGGAGATCCTGACGAAGGCGACAGCCGCTCTGGAAACGGCGCGGTCGTACCAGTTCAAGGGCGAGATGGGGGGCGACGACGGCTTGATGTCCATCGACCTCAAGGTCGACGGCGAGGATGTGGCCGCTTCGCTCGTCCAGGCCGGCAGCACCATCCACGTGCTCGTGGTGGACGGCCAACCGTACTTCAAGGCGAACGCCAAGTTCTGGAAGGAGATGGCCGGCGAAGAGGGCGCGGGCATGGCCAAGCTGGTCGGTGGCCGGTGGGTCAAGGTCGACCCGGACGACAAGGCTTTTGCCGATCTCTTCCTGCTCGCCGACCCGCGCGAGATGCTCGCGGTCGAAGGGGGGGTCGTCAAGGGCGAGAGCAAGACCATCGACGCCGGCCCGGCAATCGCGCTCGTCAGCAAGGAGGACGACAGCACGCTGTACGTGGCGACGACCGGCGAGCCGCGTCCGCTGCTCATCGTCGGACCCGGCAACGAGGGCGAGGTGGTCATCAGCCGGTTCGGGGATTCCTTCCCCGAGATCAAGGTCCCGGCCGAGAGCGAGGTCCTCGACTTCACCGAGTTCTCGTCCAACCCCTGATGCCGCCAGACGGGGTCGCATCCGGCCTCCCGTGATCGTTGGCAGCCCGGCTGCTGAACGCTCGACGTGTCGAGTTGCCAGGCTGCCAACGATCAGCGGAACCACTGACGGGGGACGGGTCAGGAGGTGAACTTTTCGAGCGCGAGCTCGATGGCGGCGGTGTCCGGCTGGGCGTACGCCTTCATGGTCGTCCTGTTGTACGAGATGAAGCTCGGGCAGCGGACGGCCGGGGCGTTGATCCGGCCACCGTCACCGATCTTCTCGCCGGTCTTGGCGGCGTGGAAGGTCAAGGTGTAGCGCGAGGAGATGTAGTCGACGGTGACCTGCTTGTCGTCACGGTCCTTGTAGTCGCACTTGCGGGGCTCGCCCTCGCTGCCCTCCTCGAAGGCGAGACAGCCGACGACCGACACCGTCGCCCAGTCGGCGGTCTTGGCGTAGTACGGCTTGTTGACGCCGACCGACTTGCCCAGCCAGGACTCCGGACGATCCGGCGAGTTGGCGTAGGTGTAGACCTTGGCACCCTTCGCGTCGCTGTACGGCGCGGCGTTGAGGATCGGGCTGCCCTCGCACACCGCCTTCATGTCGCTGGAGCTGCGGGCGGTGATCGCGTTGTTGTTGTCGGGCTGCTCCTCGGCCGGCGGCGCGCTCGACGGAGCGCCCTGCTCGGCGGGTGCGGAACTCGAGCCGCCCACGGACGGCGCCGGTTCGTCGTCGTCACCCAGCATGAAGTAGCCGATGGTGCCGCCGCAGGCGATGAGGACCGCCATCACGGCGGCGCCGATGCCCAGGCCGAGCCAGAGCCCGGTGTTCGAGGACTTCTGGGGCGGAACACCGTACGGCGGGGGTGGTGGCGGGACCGGCGCACCGAACTGCGGCGGGTAGCCGGGCGCGCCGGCCTGCCCGATCGGGGAGCCGGGCGGCATCGGTTGGCCGATCGGGGAGCCAGGCGGCGGCTGACCAACTGGCGAACCGGGTGGGACCGGTTGCCCGACCGGTGAGCCGGGTGGGGCGCCCCACGCGGCGGCGTTCGGGTCCGGCTGCCCTCCGTACGGAGAGTGACTGTCACTCATTCGTAGCCCTTGTCAAGTCGAGAGGTTCACTGGCACATGATCAGGGCCAGGGTAGTGAGCAGCACAAATCAGGCCCGACTTCGCATTTGGCGGGGTCCGCACTGTGGACGGACCCGTCGGGAGCTTCGTCACCGTGGGTGTCACCAGGCGAGTCACGGTCCAGCCGAGGGATGACCTACGCACGAACGGGCCAGCCGCCAACACGTTCGGTCCCCCGTCCCGCACGACGGGTAAGGCAACGATCCGGCAACGACCACGCATTGGCCAAGACCAACTCCGAACCGGCAGGGCTGCCGGGCGGGTGGATCTCGTGTGGGCGGGCGCGCGGCGGGTACCTACTCCGACACCGGCGAGGAGGGCGACATGACCGACCCCAGGTACACGCCGATCGCGGTCACCGCGGCCGGCAAGCTGATCGAGGACGACGGCGAGCCGGCCGGCGGGGAGGTGGTCGGCGCGGACGACGCGGCGGCCGACGCGGCCCGGGCCGGGGCCGACGTCGACCTGACCGGAGCGCAGCGGGACACCGACCCGACCCCGGTCGGGGCCGCCGACGCCGAGGCCGACCGGCGACGCGCCGCCGGGGAGGCGTGACCCGGCCGTGGCGGCGTGACGCCACCGGGGCACTTTCCTGGGCGCCGCAGGCCGGCGAGAGTTCGATGTATGGAAATATTGCGTGACTGTTTCGCAACATCGTAGGCTGCCGTGGGAGCGCTCCCGGCCCTCCGTCCGATGTCACCGGAGATGCCGTACCCCACCACCACGACCAGATTGCGATGGTCCACCATGAAGCATCCTCCGCGCCGCTTCCGGCGCCTGTTGGTCGCGGCCGGCACCGTCGGGGCGCTGACCCTCGGCGCGCTGGCGTCCCTGCCCGCCACCAACGCGATGGCCGCCACCGGCTGCGCCGTGACCTACACGACGAACAGCTGGTCCGGCGGGTTCACCGCGAGCGTCACGATCACCAACCTGGGCGACGCGGTCAGCAGTTGGACCCTCGGGTTCGCCTTCCCGGACAGCGGCCAGCGCCTGACGCAGGGCTGGTCGGCGACGTGGAGCCAGAGCAGCCGCACCGTCACGGCGCAGAGCATGAGCTGGAACGGTGCGTTGTCCACCGGGGCCAGCACCAACATCGGCTTCAACGGCAGCTTCACCGGCAGCAACCCGGCGCCGGCCTCGTTCACCCTCAACGGCACGGTCTGCACCGGCTCGACCACGCCGACCACCCCGCCGCCGAGCACTCCCCCACCGACCACGCCGCCAC
>NZ_POTY01000326.1 GCF_003236315.1 Micromonospora craterilacus | reverse complement strand
GGCCGCTGCCGCCCGCGGCCCGGTGTCGACGGCCTCGGCGTCCGGCGGCCGGGCCTGGCTGCTCGCCGGGCCGGCGCTGCTGCTGGGCGGCATGGTCGCGCTGTCACCGGCGGTCGCCAGCACCGCGATGTCGTTCTGGTACGGCGAGTCCGGCACCGCCGGACCACCCCCGTTCGCGCTGGCTCCCCTTGGCCTAGCGGCGGCGCTGTTCGTGTTCGGCGCGCTGACAACGCCCCGCCCCCGGTGGCGCCTGCTGCCGCCGGTGTCGCTGCTGGCCGGGGCCCTGCTGTTCGGATACGGGCCAGCGCCGCTGCTCACCTTCGCCATGCTGCTCGCCGCGGCGGGCCTGGGCGGCTGCCTCGCAATGGCCGGCACCGCACCGGATGCCGCCGACGGCACCGAACGGGCCGCGTCCCGACGGGCGTACGCGGCGGTCGGCGGGATGCTCGCCTTCGCCGTGGTGGCGGTGCTGTACTACGCCGCCTACGACCTCGGCTACCCCAACGGCTGGCTGCCCGCCGTGGTGGCCGCCCTGACCGGCGTGGTCGCGTCGGGTGGCCGCCTCCGGACGCCGCAGGTTGCGGCGGAACCCTCCGTCACCGCAGGGTCGGCCGGCACGGCGGAACCCTCCGTCACCGCAGGGCCGGCCGGCACGGCGGAACCGCCTGCTACGGCGGAACCGCCTGCTACGGCGGAACCGCCTGCTACGGCGGAAAACCTCGGCACGGCGGGGCTGCCCGCGGGGCCGGTGGCGCTGCTGGCCGCCCTCGTCGCCTTCGCCGCCGCGTGGGCGCACGGGCCGTGGCTGGTGGCGAGCAACCGGGAGGGACCGCCGGAGCAGTTGCGGCTGGTGGCGTACAACATCCGGATGGGCTTCGGCCTCGACGGCCGGCTCGACCTGGCCGCCCTCGACCGCGCGGTCGGCCGGGCCGATGTGGTGCTGCTCAGCGAGGTCGACCGGGGCTGGCTGCTCAACGGCGGCCACGACACCCTGCACCTGCTCGCCGCCCGGCTGGAGATGCCCTACGTCTTCGCGCCGGCCGCCGGCCCGCTCTGGGGCGACGCGGTGCTCAGCCGCTGGCCGGTGCAGCGGGCCCGGACCCGCGCGCTGCCCGCCGTGGGCGCACCCACCGGGGCGCAGGCGCTCGGCGTCACGGTCGACTTCGGTGACGGCGTGCGGCTGGCCGTGGTGAGCACCCACCTGCAACCACCGCCCGGCGAGGACCCGGTCGTCCAGGCCCGCGCCGTCGCCGAGTTCGCCACCGGGTACGCCGACGGTATGCCGCTGGTGGTCGCCGGTGACTTCAACACCGAGCCGGGCGACCCGGCGTTCACCGCGCTCACCGACGCCGGCCTGGTCGACGCGTTCGCGCCCGTGCGTCCGCTGCCCACCAGCCCGGCCGACGACCCGCGGGAGCAGATCGACCACATCTTCGTCTCACCCGGTCTGGTCGCCACCGATCCCGTTGCGGTGCCCAGCACCGCCAGCGACCACCTGCCGGTCGCCGTCACCCTCACCCTGCCGACCAGTGCATAGCTCCCTTTGCTCTGCTTCAACGGACGCAACGGCTGTCGTCGGTGACCGTTGCGTGGGTTGAAGCAGAGCAAAGGCGCCGGTGCGGTGCTCCTCTTCCCGCTGCCCGGATGACGCCCCCTCAGAGCCGGTCGGCGGCAATGAATCGGTCGCCGGTGAAGGCGAGCAGCCAGCCGCCGCCCTTGCCGGTGGTGTAGTCGGCGCACTGCCCGGCGAGCCGTTCCAGGGCACCCGGGATCACCTTGCCCTGACTGCACACCGCGGCCGGCTCGCCGGCCGCCGCCAGCGCGGTCAACCGCGCCGCGGCAGCCAGTACGCACTCGTCGGGCTGCTGGCCGGCGCGCGGCTCGTCCAGGTCGCCGCTCACCTCGATCGGCAGGTCCAGCGACGCGGCGGCCGGGTCGAGGGTCTGCACACACCGGCGCGGCGAGGCGGAGAGCAGCCGGGCCGGGCGGATCAGCGCGATCAGTGGCGCCAACGCGTACGCCTCGGACCAGCCCCGGGCGTCCAACGGCCGTCCCGCGTCCGGACCGGACCAGGCCAGTCGATTGCCGGCGTGCCCGTGCCGGACCAGCAGCATCGTCGCGGTGACCCGGGGCAGCGCGGCGAACGCGGCCAGCACCTCCGCGTCGTGCGGGTAGCTGACCAGCTTCATCGCCTCGTCCACGGCCAACCAGCGCACCTCGTCGACCTCGGTGTCGGGCTCGAACCCGCCGGTGCCCACCGCCCGCATGGACCAGTAGTCGACCACCTTGAGCCGGCCCTCGCTGCGGTACTGCACGGTCGGCAGCCGCAGCTCGGGCACCGCCTGGGCGTCGGCCTCCTCGGCGACCTCCCGGGCGGCGGCGAGCAGTGGATGCTCGCCCGGTTCCAGCTTGCCCTTCGGCAGCGACCAGTCCCCGTACCGGGGGCGGTGCACCAGGCACACCTGGAAACCGCCGTTCGTGGTCGGCCGCCACACCACCCCGCCGGCCGCCCGGATCGCGGTCACGCCAGCCACCGGGTCCGGCGCCGCCGGGTGACCGTCGCGCTATCCGGAGCGGCGGGGGAGAGGTTGGGCAGCAGCCACTCGGGCTGCACCGCGAGCTTCCGTTCCTCCTCGACCACCTGCCCAGCCTATTCCCGCGCCGCTCAGCCGGCCTTGCTGCCGACGCGACGCAGCAGCAGATCCTGCAGGTGGGCCAGCGGTGCCTCCGGGGTGCCGGTACGCCGGGTCCAGGTGCCGTCGCCGCCCAGCTCGAACGCGTCGATGTCGGGACTCATCGCGGCGCCGAGGACCTGGTCCAGTTCGGCCCGCGCCACCGGGTCGCTCACCTGGACCAGCGCCTCGACCCGCCGGTCCAGGTTGCGGTGCATCAGGTCGGCCGAGCCGATCCAGAACTCGGCGTCGCCGTTGTTGCCGAAGCGGAAGACCCGGGAGTGTTCCAGGAACCGGCCGAGGATCGAACGGACCCGGATGTTCTCCGACAGGCCGGGCACCCCCGGCCGTAGCGTGCACATCCCCCGGATGATCAGGTCGACGTGCACGCCGGCCCGGGACGCCCGGTACAGCGCGTCGGTGATCTCCTCGTCGACCAGCGCGTTCACCTTGAACTGCACGAGCCCCGGCATGCCGAGCCGGACGTGCGCGATCTCCCGTTCGATCCGCTCGATCAGGCCGCTGCGGATGCCCTGCGGCGCCACCAGCAGCCGCCGGTACGCGGTCTGCCGGCTGTAGCCGGTGAGCACGTTGAACAGGTCGGTCAGGTCGGCGCCGATCTCCGGGTCGGCGGTGAGCATGCCGAAGTCCTCGTAGAGCCGCGCGGTCTTCGGGTGGTAGTTGCCGGTGCCGATGTGGCAGTAGCGCCGGATCTGGTTGCCCTCCTGGCGTACCACCAGGGCGGTCTTGCAGTGGGTCTTGAGACCGACCAGGCCGTAGACCACGTGGCAGCCGGCGCGCTCCAGGGTCCGGGCCCAGCCGATGTTGGCCACCTCGTCGAAGCGGGCCTTCAGCTCCACCAGCACCACCACCTGTTTGCCGGCGGCGGCGGCGTCGACCAGTGCGTCCACGATCGGCGAGTCACCACTGGTGCGGTAGAGCGTCTGCTTGATGGCCAGCACGTTCGGGTCGGCCGCGGCCTGCTCGACGAAGCGCTGCACGCTGGTGGCAAACGAGTGGTACGGGTGGTGCACCAGCACGTCCCCGTCGCGCAGGGTGGCGAAGACGCTGCGCGGCACCTCACCCTCGGTGAGCCGGGGGTGGGTTGCCGGGACGAACGGCGGGTCCTTCAGGTCGGGCCGGTCGGCCTCGCCGTACAGCTGCCACAGGGCGGAGAGGTCGAGCAGGCCACGGACCCGCAGCACGTCCTGGGCGTCCATGTCCAGTTCCCGGACCAGCAGCTCCAGCATGTGGTCGGAGATCGACGCGGCCACCTCCAGCCGCACCGGCGGGCCGAACCGCCGGCGGGCCAGTTCCCGCTCCAGGGCCTGGAGCAGGTCCTCGTCGCGGTCCTCGTCCACCTCCACCTCGGCGTTGCGGGTGACCCGGAACAGGTGGCACTCGACCACCTGCATGCCGGAGAAGAGCTGGCCGAGGTGGACCGAGATGAGGTCCTCCACCGGCAGCATGCGGACCCCGGGCTGGTCCCGGTCGACCCGGACGAACCGGGGCACGTTGTTCGGCACCTTCACCCGGGCGAACAGTTCGGGGCCACCGTCCGGGTCGCGTACCGACACGGCCAGGTTGAGCGACCGGCCCGAAATGTACGGAAAGGGGTGGGCCGGGTCGACCGCGAGCGGGGTGAGCACCGGGAAGATCTGCTCCCGGAAATAGGCACGCAGCCGCTCCCGTTCGGCGTCGCCGAGGTCGGCCCAGCGCAGCACCCGGATGTCCTCGGCGGCCAGCTTCGGCAGCACGTCGTCGACGAAGCAGGCGGCGTGCCGGGTCACCAGGGTGGCCGACTTCTCGGCGATCAGCTCCAACTGGGTACGCAGCGGCAGCCCGTCGCCGCCGCGTACCGGCAGGCCGGCGGAGAGCCGGCGCTTCAGCCCGGCCACCCGGACCATGTAGAACTCGTCAAGATTGCTGGCGAAGATGGCCAGGAACTTGGCCCGTTCCAGCAGCGGATTGCGCTGGTCCTCGGCCAGCGCCAGCACCCGGGCGTTGAAATCGAGCCAGGACAGCTCCCGGTTGAGGAACCGGTCCTCCGGCAGGGGCAGCCCGGTCGCCGACTGGTTTTCGGCGGGTTCCGGCAGGCCCGGCTCGGCGACCGGGTCCAGCACCTCCTCCAAGCCGGCCGAACCGGCCGCCGGGTCAGTGCCGGCCACGTCGTCGGGCATCGGTCGAGGGGTGCGGAACCGCCCGTCGGCCCCGCGAGGGCGGCCTCCGTTGCGGCTGGCGGGGTCGTCGGAACCGGCAGGGCTGGCGGGGCGTTCGCGAGGGGTGCTCACCCGCTCATAATCACCCGATTCCGGTTAACGCAAAATGAACTTGGGCTGGGTACGTCAGGACATCGTCGGCAGCGTCACGCGGACGACGTCACCATCGGCGTCGGTTTCGACCCGGACCCGCTGGCCGAGCCGGAGCAGCCGGAGCCCGGAGGCGTCGAAGGCCCGAGCGGGGAAGGACAGCTCGGTGCCGTCGTCGAGCAGCAGGAGCCCGCTGCGGGTCGCCGCGTCGAAGGTCGCCACCGTGCCCTGCATGCCCAGCACCGTACACGTCAGCGGGCGAGGCAGCCGGCCAGCGCCGTGGTTCGCGGCCCGAGCCCGAGCCGGAGCGCCGCGGCCAGGTCGCCGGCGGTGTCGACGTCGCGACGCAGGCTGGGCCAGTCGCCGGTCAACGGGTGCGCCCCGCTCGCCAGGTGCGCCGCGGCCGAGTCGGGCCCGAACCGCGGGTCCAGCGGTATGCCCGGCGGTGCGGCCAGCAGCACGGTGCCGGTGCCCGGCGCGTCGGCCACGAACCGGCGTACGCCCGGCGGGCCGGCCTGCGCCGCGCGCAGCGCCGCCGCCAGCTCGTCCGGGCGCAGGGCGGGCAGGTCGGCGGTGAGCCCGGCCACCCAGCCGCCGGCGCCGGCCGCGCCGTGCCGGAACGCGGCGTTGAGGCCGGCGTCCGGGACGTCCGGCAGCACCCGGGCGCCCGCCCGGCGGGCCGTCGCGGCCACCCGGGCGTCGTCGGTGACCACCAGCACCTCGGCCACCCCGGAGCAGGCGCGCACGGCCTCCAGGGTGTCGGCGGCCAGCGCCAGCGCCAGCTCCTCGTGGGGTACGCCCGGCACCCCGCCACGCAGCCGGCTCTTCGCGGCGGTCAGGCGCTTGACCGGCACCACCGCCGTCCATGGCTGACTCACGCCTGCCATCCTGCCAGCCCGACGGCGGTACCCTCACTGGCCGTACCAGGGGCGAGCAGGCATGATTTCGGCTGCGGGCGTCACCGGACTTCTCCGG
>NZ_POTY01000325.1 GCF_003236315.1 Micromonospora craterilacus | reverse complement strand
GACCGCGGGGTTCTGCGCGGCGGCGCGGACGGCGGCGGCGACTGCGGGAGCGACCCGGGAGTCGAAGACGCTGGGCACGATGACGGTCGGGTTGATCTTCTCTTCGCCGACCACGTCGGCGATGGCCCGGGCGGCGGCGATCGCCATCTCCTCGGTGAACTCCTCGGCGTGCGCGTCGAGCATGCCGCGGAAGACACCCGGGAAGGCCAGCACGTTGTTGATCTGATTCGGCTGGTCGGAGCGGCCGGTGGCGACCACGGCGGCGTGCTTGCGCGCCTCCCGCGGGTCGACCTCCGGGTCCGGGTTGGCCAGCGCGAAGACGATTGAGTCCTTCGCCATCTTGGCGATGTCCTCGCCGCTGAGCAGGTTCGGCGCGCTCACCCCGATGAAGACGTCCGCGCCGTCCAGCGCACCGGGCAGGTCGCCTGAGTAGCCGTCCCGGTTGGTGTGCTCGGCCAGCCACTGCCAGGCCGGGTTGAGGCCGGTCTGGCCGCGGTGCAGGGCACCCTGGCGGTCGTACGCGATGATGTCGCCGACGCCCTGGCGCAGCAGCAGCTTCATGATCGCGGTGCCTGCCGCGCCGGCTCCGGAGACCACCACCCGCACGTCCGCGAGCTGCTTGCCCACCACGCGCAGCGCGTTGGTCAGCGCGGCCAGCACGCAGATCGCGGTGCCGTGCTGGTCGTCGTGGAAGACCGGGATGTCCAGCGCGTCGCGCAGCCGCGCCTCGATCTCGAAGCACCGCGGCGCGGCGATGTCCTCCAGGTTGATCCCGCCGTACGCGGGCGCGATCGCCTTCACGATGGCGACGATCTCGTCGGTGTCCTGGGTGTCGAGCACCACCGGCCAGGCGTCCACCCCGCCGAAGCGCTTGAACAGCGCCGCCTTGCCCTCCATCACCGGCAGCGACGCGGCGGGGCCGAGGTTGCCCAGCCCCAGCACGGCCGAGCCGTCGCTGACCACGGCGACCGTGTTGCGCTTGATGGTCAACCGGCGGGCGTCGGCCGGGTTCTCCGCGATCGCCTGGCAGACCCGGGCCACCCCCGGGGTGTACGCGCGGGACAGCTCGTCGCGGGTGCGCAGCGCGACCTTCGGGCTCACCTCGATCTTGCCGCCCAGGTGCAGCAGGAAGGTGCGGTCGGAGACCTTGCGGACGTCCACGCCGTCCAGCGCGGTGAGCGCGTCGACCACCTGGTCGGCATGGCCGGAGTCGGCGGTGTCGCAGGTCAGGTCGACGAGTACGTGGGTCGGGTCGGAGTCGACCACGTCCAACGCGGTGACGATCGCTCCGGCCTCACCCACCGACGTGGTCAGCCGGCCGATCGACGAGGCGTCGGCGGGCACGGCGATCCGGATCGTGATCGAGAATCCGGCACTGGGCAGTCGGGTGGTGGGCACGCAGATCCCTCCGTCGGCGCTGAACGGCTCGTCCGCATTTCTACTCGCCCTGCCCTTGGCGGCGAGCACCCACCCCCGCTTTTGCCTGATTGCGCGGTGGGCATATAGCAGGTGCACTGGGCGTTGACACGTGTCAGGATTGCTCGGTACATGCACAGAACGGACAGGAGAGACGCTTGCGAGACCAGGAGACCTACGTTCCTTCCCCAGATGACGAGCTCGACGCCACGACCGGTGAGTACGAGCTGTCCGAGCGGCAGGCGTTGCGACGGGTCCCGGGCCTCTCCACCGAGCTGACCGACGTCACCGAGGTCGAGTACCGCCAGCTCCGGCTGGAGCGGGTGGTCCTGGTCGGTGTCTGGACCGAGGGCAGCCAGGCCGACGCGGAGAACTCGCTCGCCGAGCTGGCCGCGCTGGCGGAGACCGCCGGCTCGCAGGTGCTCGAAGGGCTGATCCAGCGGCGCACCCGGCCCGACCCGGCCACCTACATCGGTCGCGGCAAGGTCGAGGACCTGGGCGCGATGGTGCTCTCCGCCGGCGCCGACACGGTGATCTGCGACGGCGAGCTGTCGCCGTCCCAGCTGCGCAACCTGGAGCAGCGCACCAAGGTCAAGGTGGTCGACCGCACCGCGCTGATCCTCGACATCTTCGCCCAGCACGCCAAGAGCAAGGAGGGCCGGGCGCAGGTCGAGCTGGCCCAGCTCGAATACCTCCTGCCCCGCCTGCGCGGCTGGGGCGAGACGCTGTCCCGGCAGACCGGTGGTTCGGGCCGTGGCGGCGGCGCCGGTGGCGGCGTGGGTGTGCGTGGCCCGGGTGAGACGAAGCTGGAGACCGACCGGCGGCGGATCCGCCACCGGATCGCCCGGCTGCGCCGGGAGATCAAGGCGATGCGCACGGTACGCGAGACCAAGCGGGCCCGCCGTTCCCGCAACGCGGTGCCCGCGGTGGCCATCGCCGGCTACACCAACGCCGGCAAGTCGAGCCTGCTCAACCGGCTCACCGGGGCCGGCGTGCTGGTGGAGGACGCGCTGTTCGCCACGCTCGACCCGACCACCCGGCGGTCCACCACCGCCGACGGGCGGGTCTACACCCTGTCGGACACGGTCGGTTTCGTCCGGCACCTGCCGCACCAGATCGTCGAGGCGTTCCGCTCCACGCTCGAGGAGGTCGCCGAGGCCGACCTGGTCGTGCACGTGGTCGACGGCACCCACCCCGACCCGCAGGAGCAGGTCCGGGCCGTCCGCGAGGTGCTGGCCGAGGTCGGCGCCGACCGGCTGCCTGAGCTGGTGGTGGTGAACAAGACCGACGCGGCCGACGAGGAGACCCTGCTCCAGCTCAAGCGGCTCTGGCCCGAGGCGGTCTTCGTCTCCGCGTACAGCGGGCGCGGCATCGACGACCTGCGCGAGGCGATCGAGCGGCGGCTGCCCCAGCCGGCGGTCGAGGTGCGCGTTGTGCTGCCGTACGACCGGGGTGACCTGGTGGCCCGTGTGCACCGGCAGGGTGAGGTGCTCGGCACCGCCCACCTGCCGGAGGGCACCATGCTGCACGTACGGGTCAACGAGGCGCTCGCGGCCGAGCTGGCGCCGTTCGGCGACACGGTGGAGGCGGTCCGTACCGCCTGGTGACCGCCCAGCGGCGTCACCCGAAGGAAACCTTAGGCATGCGACACTTCATGCATGCACCGCACTGTTTCCTCGGTCACGGTTGCGCTCGGCCTGCTCGGGGCCACCGTGGCGGTCACCGGCGCCGCTCTCGCGGCCCCATCGCCCGCGTCGGCGGCCACTGCCGCGACGGGTGTGTCAGGTGCGGCGGCTGCGGTTCCCGTGGCCGCCGGGTCACCGTTGGTAGCGGCACCCAAGAAGCAGTGCAGCGTCACTGACTCGCGGCTGCGTGAGCTGTCCGGTCTGGTGGTCACCAAGACCGGCTACATCGTGGTCAACGACAGCACCGATCAGCCGGACCGCAAGCGGGTCTTCTACCTCGGCAAGGACTGCCAGGTCACCCGCGCGGTTCCCTACTCCGGCGGTGGGCCGTTCGACACCGAGGATCTCGCCCTCTCGCCGGACAAGAAGACGCTGTGGATCGCCGACACCGGCGACAACATCACCAGCCGGCAGCGCCGCGAGCGGGTGGCGGTCTGGAGCATGCCGGTCAGCGGTAACGAGCAGCCGAAGCTGCACCGGCTCGCCTACCCCGACGGCAAGCCGCGGGACGCCGAGGCCCTGCTGATCGGCGACGACAAGCTTCCGCTGATCATCACGAAGGTCACCGCCGGCAAGGCCGAGATCTTCACCCCGGACGGGCCGTTGAAGACCGGCGACACCGAGCCGGTGCCGATGAAGAAGGTCGGCGACGTCGAGCTGCCGAAGACGGACACCGAGAACCCGCTGAGCACCTTCGGCCGTGTCGCGATCACCGGGGCGGCCCGCTCCCCGGACGGTTCCCGGGTGGTGCTGCGCACGTACGCCGACGCCTTCGAGTACGACGTCCAGAACGGTGACATCGTCGGCGCGCTGACCACCGGCACCCCCCGGGTCACCGCGCTGGCCGATCCGTTCGGCGAGGCGATCTCCTACTCGACCGACGGCAAGACGTTCCTGACCGTGTCCGACGCCGGCCACCTGGACGACAACGACCCGGTCGACATCCTCGCCTACACCCCGTCCACCGAGGGCCCGAAGAACCTGACCGAGGACCCGGACGCGGTGAAGAACGCGGCCGGCGGGTCGTGGATGGACGGGTTGACCCTGAACGACATCACGTACCTGATCGCGACGATCGGTGTGCTCGGCGCGCTGCTGGTCGGCGCGGGCATCTTCGGGATCCTGCGGTCTCGCAAGCGGCCGGCGCCGGCCGGCAAGGACCGCGATGGTGACGACGACGGCCCCGGGTCGGCCGGCAAGGACGACGGTTTCGGCTCGTCGCAGGACCGCCCCCGGGGCGGGGTGTACGGCGGCGCGCCCTCCGGCGGCGTCTACGGCGGGTCGCCGACCGGTGAGGGGTCCGGTGGCGCACGGCCGGGCCCGGTGTACGGCGGCCGCTCGGGCGGCGGCCCTAACGGTGGCTACCCGGGCCAGGGTGGCGGCGGGAACGGTGCCCGCCCGGGCCAGGGCGGCGGTGGCGTCTACGGCGGTGGCGGTGGCGGCGGTGGCCGGCCCGGCGGCGAGGGTGCCCCGGTCTACGGGCGCCCCGGTGGCGGCCGGCCGACGGGTGGCGGGCACCCCGGCGGTGGTGCTGGCGGTGTCTACGGCGGCGGCGGTGGCCGCGCCGGGGGACCGCCCGGTGGCGGCGGAGGTCGTGCCGAGCCGCCACGGCGGGGTGGGCCTCCCGAGCCCGACTACCGGGGCCGGCGTTCCGGTCGTTACCGGGAGGACGGCACCGAGCCGTACGGCCAGGCGCCTGGCGGCAACTACGGCTACCGGGGCGACCGGTACTGACCGGGGGTCAGCACCGGTCGTGATCCAGGGTCAGATCCGGCGCAGTACGGCGACGACCCGGCCCATGATGGTGGCGTCGTCGCCCGGGATCGGGTCGAAGGCCGGGTTCTGCGGCATCAGCCAGACGTGACCATCCCGGCGGCGGTAGGTCTTCACGGTCGCCTCGCCGTCGAGCATGGCGGCGACGATCTCGCCGGAGTCGGCGGTTGGCTGCTGCCGGACCACCACCCAGTCGCCGTCGCAGATCGCCGCGTCGAGCATCGAGTCGCCCTTGACCTGGAGCATGAACACCTCGCCCTCACCGACCAGCTCGCGGGGCAGCGGGAAGACGTCCTCCATCGACTGCTCGGCGAGGATCGGCCCACCGGCGGCGATGCGGCCGAGCATCGGCACGTACGCGGGCGTGGGGCGCTGCGAGCGGGTCAGCTCGTCGTCGACGTCGTTGGGGGAGCGGACGTCCACCGCCCGGGGCCGGTTCGGGTCGCGCCGCAGGAAGCCCTTCTTCTCCAGCTCTTTGAGCTGGTAGGCGACGCTGGACGGGGAGACCAGACCGACCGCCTCGCCGATCTCGCGCACGCTCGGCGGGTAGCCGTGCCGCTCCACCCAGGTGCGGATGAAGTCGAGGATGCGCCGCTGGCGGGCGGTCAGGTCGACCGTCGCCGGGTCGGGGAAGGAGCTGACCACCGGGGTCACGGGGCGCACGGCGGGCTGCCCGGCCCGGGTGCGGGTGACGCTGCGGCGTCGGGCGGCCGGTGGGCCCGCCTCGGTGCTCTGCTGCAGGCTCTGCGGCCGGTTGGCCCGGTCCTCGGTCACGTCCGTCCTCCCTGGTCGGCGCTGGGTGCCTTGGCGGCTCGTGGTGCGCACGGTGGTCTGCCGGCCGGTGGGTCGACCATGGTCACCTCCGGCTGTTGATGACCGTATAGGTGAGATCGGTCATTTTCAAACATCTGTACGACATCTCTCCGCGTGTCGGCGCGAAAAACCGCGACAGTCGTATGCCCGTTCTGATAAATGGTACGTCGGGTCGAACGGGTGTTCGACCCCGTCCGGATTCGCGGAGATCCCGTCCGGCCCGGCGGTAACCGGCGCCGCCGGTCCGCGTTGGGCTCTCGGGTTGCGTCGGAAGGGGGGAG
>NZ_POTY01000324.1 GCF_003236315.1 Micromonospora craterilacus | reverse complement strand
GTAACCCCCCAACGCCCTCCTCGGCAGCTGCACCGCTCCGTTGATCATGAAGTTGGCGGGCGGTTCGATCTCCGAAGCGCCCGACAACTTCATGATCGACCTGGTGGGTTGCGGCGCTGGTGTGGTGCGGGCGGTGGGTTGGGGTGGATGGGTAGGGTGCCGGCTATGCGCATCGACGCCCGAGGTCTGCGGTTCGACGTCATCGCCGGTGGCCCCGAGCAAGGCGAGCCGGTGCTGCTGCTGCACGGCTTTCCGCAGCATTCCGGCGAGTGGGCCGAGGTGGTGCCCGCGCTGCACGCCGCCGGGCTGCGCACGTACGCGCTGGACCAGCGGGGTTACTCGCCCGGTGCCCGGCCCGAGGCCGTCGAGGCGTACCGGCTGGCGGAGTTGGTCGCCGATGCGGTGGCCGTGCTGGACGCCCTCGGCGTCGGCACCGCGCACGTGGTGGGGCACGACTGGGGCGCGGTCGTCGGCTGGGCGCTGGCCGCCGGCCATCCCGACCGGGTACGCACGCTGACCGCGGTCTCCGTGCCGCACCCGGCCGCCATGGCGCACGCGCTGGCCGAGGACCCGCAGCAGAAGGCGCGCTCGGCGTACATGCTGCTGTTCCGGCAGCCCGGGGTGGCCGAGAAGACGCTGCTGGCCCTGGGCGCCACCGGGCTGCGTCGGCTGCTGCACGGGGTCGGCGACGCGGCGCGGGTGGCCACGTACGCCGATCCGATGCGCGAGCCGGGCGCGTTGACCGCGGCGCTGAACTGGTACCGGGCGATGTCCCGGGCGGAGCTGGCGGCGACCGGCCCGGTGGCGGTGCCGACCAGCTACGTGTGGAGCGACCGGGACGTCGCGATCGGGCGCCCCGCCGCCGAGGCGTGCGCCGCCCACGTGGTCGGGGACTACCAGTTCGTCGAACTGCCCGGGGTCAGCCACTGGATCCCGGACGAGGCGCCGACGCCGCTGGTCGAGGCGATCCTGGCCCGGGTACGCCCGGCCGCCTGAGCGAGCGGGCCGGCGGTGCCGGGCCGAGGCGCGGTCCCGGCGGAAACGGACCGGTAGGCGGCCGGAGGATTCGAGGAAGCGGAGAGAGCATGACGTTGAGTGCCGAGGGCTACCTGGCCACGGTGACCGCGACGCTGGACCGGGTGGCGCAGAGCCAGCGGGAGCAGGTGGCCCGGGCCGCCGACCTGATCGCCGAGGCGATCCGGGCGGACGGCGTGGTGCACGCCTTCGGCACCGGCCACTCCGAGGCCCTGGCGATGGAGATCGCCGGCCGGGCCGGCGGGCTGGTCCCGACCAACCGGATCGCGCTGCGCGACCTGGTGCTGCACGGCGGGGAGCCGACCGACGTGCTGGGGCCGAAGCTGGAACGGGATCCGTCGGTCGCCCACCGCCTCTACGACCTCGCCCCGATCGGCTCGCGGGACGTCTTCGTGCTCGCCTCGAACTCCGGCGTCAACGGCGCGATGGTGGAGTTCGCGTCGCTGGTCCGGCAGCGTGGCCACGGGCTGGTGGCGATCACCTCCGCGGCGCACTCGGCGCGGATGGAATCCCGACACCCGTCCGGCCGCAAGCTTGCCGATTTCGCCGACGTGGTGCTGGACAACGGCGCCCCGTACGGCGACGCCACGCTGCCGCTGCCGGGGGGCGGTGCGGTCGGCGCGGTCTCCTCGATCACCGCGGCGCTGCTCGCCCAGCAGATCGTGGTCGAGGTGGTGGCCCGGCTGCTCGCGGCGGGCGAGCGCCCGCCGGTCTACCTGTCGGCGAACATCGCCGGCGGTGATGCGCACAACGACGCCCTGGAGGCCCGGTACGCGGGACGGATCCGCCGGGGCTCCTGAACCCGACCGCCGTAGCCGGTGCCCGGGTCGCCGGCCGGCTCGACCGGACCGGCGCTGGCGCTGAGCCGGTTTCGTGTCACCCGGCGCGGGGCATCAGCCTGCCGTCGGGCGGCGGGAGTCGGGCCGGCGGAGGTCGTACCCCTCGGAGGTCCGCGGTGTCGAAGGAAACCGAGAAGCAGCGGTGGCAGCGCAACTTCGCCGACCTGCTGCAGGAGTTGCGGGTTGCGCAGACCGGCGTGCAGATCCTTTTCGCCTTCCTGCTCACCCTGCCGTTCAGCAACGGCTTCACGCGTACCACGCCGTTCCAGCGGGACGTGTACATCGTCGCGCTGCTCGCGGCGGCCGGCGCCACCGCGATGATCATTTCGCCGGTGGCCTTCCACCGGGCGCTGTTCCGGCAGGGGCGCAAGCCCGAGCTGGTGCGCTTCGCGCACCGGATGGCCACCGCCGGGCTCGGCTTCATGCTGGTCTCGATGGTCAGCGCGGTGCTGTTGATCAGCGACTTCGTGCTCGCCCGGCCGATCGCCTTCCTGCTCAGCGCGGTCACCGGGCTCTGGTTCCTCACCTTCTGGGTGATCCTGCCGTTCTCCCGGCGCAGCTGGGGTGACGACGACATCGACGACGACGAGGATCCGAGCGGGCTTGCCCTGGGTTGAGCGAACCTTTGTGGATAAACCGCGGCTACCTTTGGGTAACGAAGGCGGGTAACCTGCTGAGCAGGCGGAACAGTCCGAATGCCGGATCCAGCCCGGGGGTTTGCCGTGGCCATCGCCGAGAATCATCGTCCATCAGCCACCGACAGCCGTAGCGCCGACCCGCCGCCCGGCGCGGCGAGCCCGACGCCCGAAACGCAGGCGTCCGAAACGCGGGTGTCCGAGAAGGAGGCTCGTCAGGTCGCCGAGGCGGCCCGGCAGACCACCTGGGATCGGCCGAGCTTCGGCAAGGAACTCTTCCTGGGCCGGCTGCGGCTCGACCTGATCGACCCGTGGCCCCGCCCCGACCCGGCGGAGGAGGAGCGGGCGGCGGAGTTCCTCGGCCGGCTCCGCGAGTACGTCGCCGCCGAGGTGGACGGCGCGGCGATCGAACGCGACGCGCGCATCCCCGACGAGGTGTTCCAGGGGTTGGCCCGGCTCGGCGCGTTCGGCATGAAGATCGGCCAGGAGTACGGCGGGGTCGGGCTGAGCAACCTGCACTACTGCCGGGCGTTGATGCTGGTCGGTTCGGTCAGCCCGGCGATCGGCGCGCTGCTCTCCGCGCACCAGTCGATCGGCGTACCGCAGCCGGTGAAGATGTTCGGCACCGCCGAGCAGAAGCAGCGGTTCCTGCCCCGGCTGGCGGCCGGCGAGGTCTCCGCGTTCCTGCTCACCGAGCCGGACGTGGGTTCTGACCCGGCCCGGCTGGCGACCACGGCGGAGCCGACCCCCGACGGCACCGGCTACCGGCTCAACGGCGTCAAGCTGTGGGCCACCAACGGCACGGTGGCCACCCTGCTGGTGGTGATGGCCCGGGTGCCGGCGGCCGAGGGGCGGCGGGGTGGCATCACCGCGTTCGTGGTCGACGGCGACGCCGAGGGCATCACCGTCGAGCGGCGCAACGGCTTCGTCGGCCTGCGCGGCCTGGAGAACAGCCTCACCCGCTTCCACGACGTCTTCGTGCCGACGGAGAACGTCATCGGCGGCGAGGGCAAGGGCCTCCGGATCGCGCTGAGCACGCTGAACACCGGCCGGCTGTCGCTGCCGGCGATGTGCGTCGGCGCCGGCAAGTGGGCGCTGAACGTGGCCCGCGAGTGGTCCGCCGACCGGGTCCAGTGGGGCCGGCCGGTCGGCGAGCACGAGGCGGTCGCGCAGAAACTGTCCTTCATCGCCGCGACCACGTACGGCATGGAGACCATGCTGGATCTCTGCTGTCTGCTCGCCGACGACGACCGCAACGACATCCGGATCGAGGCGGCGCTGGTGAAGCTCTACGCCAGCGAGATGGCCTGGCGGATCGCCGACGAACTGGTCCAGATCCGGGGCGGTCGGGGGTACGAGACGGCCGATTCGCTGGCCGCCCGGGGCGAGCGCCCGGCGGCGGTCGAGCAGATCCTGCGTGATCTGCGGATCAACCGGATCTTCGAGGGCTCCACCGAGATCATGCACCTGCTCATCGCCCGCGAGGCGGTGGACGCGCACCTCTCCGTCGCCGGGGACATCATCGACCCGGATGCCGGGCTCGGCCGCAAGGCGAAGGCGGGCGCTCGGGCCGGCGCGTTCTACGCGCGGTGGCTGCCGACCCTCGCGGTCGGCAAGGGGCAGCAACCGATGGGGTACGCCGAGTTCGGCCCGCTGGCCGGGCACCTGCGGTACGTCGAGCGGGCCTCCCGGAAGTTGGCCCGGTCCACCTTCTACGCGATGTCCCGATGGCAGGGAAAGCTGGAGCGCAAGCAGGCGTTCCTCGGCCGGGTGGTGGACATCGGGGCGGAGCTGTTCGCGATGAGCGCGGTCTGCGTCCGGGCGTCCGCGCAGCAGTCGGAGCGACCGGAGAACGTCGAACTGGCCGACCTGTTCTGCCGTCAGGCCCGGGTCCGGGTCGACGCGCTGTTCACCGCCCTCTGGGAGAACACCGACTCGGTCGACGTGGCGGCGGCCAAACGCATCCTCGCCGGCCGCTACGCCGCCCTGGAGGACGGCGTGATCACCCCGCCCGACGACCTTCCCTGGGTCGCCCCCGGGCCGACTGCGGCGGGACCTGGACAACGAATCGCCGCAATCCGCCTCGGCGTCGGTTGACCGCACATGTCGTAGCTGGAGCTTAGGGTCGGCGCCATGACGACGACACAGTCACACACGCTCGCCGTACCCGGCGCCGACCTGTGCTACGACGTGCACGGACCGCTCCCGCCGGCCGGCGGTCGGCCCGCGCTACTCATGATCGGTCAGCCGATGACGGCGGAGGGCTTCGCCGCGCTCGCCGCGAATTTCAAGGACCGTACGGTTGTCACCTACGACCCGCGCGGTCTTGGCCGCAGCCTGCGGACCGACGGCCGGTCGGACAATACGCCGCAGCAGCAGGCGGCCGACCTGCACCTGCTGATCGAGGCGCTCGACTCAGGTCCGGTCGAGATCTTCGGGAGCAGCGGTGGCGCGGTGACCGCGCTCGAACTGGTCGCGACCCATCCCGGCGACGTCGTCACGCTGGTGGCGCACGAGCCACCGATCAACGCGGTACTTCCCGACGCGGAGGGCGCCGAGCGTGCCCGGGCCGCCTTCCACGAGGCGTACCAGGCGAACGGCTCCGGTGCTGGCATGGCCGCGTTCATCGCGATGACGTCCTGGCAGGGCGAGTTCACCGACGACTACTTCGCCCAGCCCACGCCCGACCCGGCGACGTTCGGCCTGCCAACCGACGACGACGGCACCCGTGACGATCCGCTGCTGTCGAAGAACTCGTGGGCGATCACCGACTATCGCCCCGACCCGGGTCTGCTCGCTGCGGCGTCGACCCGGATCGTGATCGCGGTCGGCGAGGAGTCCGCGGGAACGTACACCGCGCGTACCGCCCTCGGCATGGCGGCACTGCTCGGCCAGCAGGCGACGGTCTTCCCGAGCCATCACGGCGGATTCCTCGGTGGCCAATTCGGTTACGCCGGCAAGCCCGAGGAGTTCGCCGCGAAGCTCCGCGAGGTCTTGGCCACTGACTGACGGGCGCGTCAGCGGTGGGGGTCGCGGAGGCCGAGGCGGCGGAGTTCCAGGGCGGCGAGGGCGTCGACGGTGGCGTCGTCGCCGCGGCGCCACGCCTCGGCCACGTCGGGGGCGATCCGGGTCAGCTTGCGTAGCGGCTGCCCGGCCAGGGCGCGCAGGGCCAGCAGGTCCCGACCGGCGGGCGCGGCGGCCAGGGCCGCCGCCGAGCCGGCCCGCCGCATCCAGCGCACCCGCAGCGGCAGCCAGCCGAACAGCACCAGCCCGAGCGGCACGATCAGCATCCCGACGGCGAGTGCCAGGGCCAGTTGGTCGACGAGTTCCTGCTGGTCCCGTCCGGCCTCGGCAAGGGAGCGGGCCGCGTCGGCCGCCCGCTCGAAGGGGGCGGTCAGCTCGCCGCCCACCAACGGCACCCGGCCGACCTTCCCGCCGGCCTCGGCGAGGTTGTCGGCCAGCCCGCCGCCGGCCCCCTCCAGCTTCTGCCCGGGTACGGCCAGCCGCTGCACCAGGTCGTGCAGCCAGAGTGCGCCCCGGATCGCCGCGTACACCCAGGCGACCACGAGCAGGTCGGTGAGGAACTGTCGCAGCGCGGTCGGAAAGCGATCAGCGTAGATCTTCACGC
>NZ_POTY01000323.1 GCF_003236315.1 Micromonospora craterilacus | reverse complement strand
GGGGTGAAGATGCCTTGGCGGAGTAGGGGGACTACGTCGGAGGTGTTGAGGCGTATGGCGATCTCGACGTCTTCGGCGAAGCCGTTCTCGATCAGCTCGCGGCCGGAGACGCAGCCCCGCACCGCCGCCGGCAGGTCCGGGGTGCTGGCCAGCGCGGCGAGTGCCACGGCCGCCTCCACCGACAGGCCACCGGGTGCCCCGGAGAGGGCGTCCAGCACCGTGGCCGCCCCGAGCTGGTCCTCCACCGACGGGCGCAACGAGCCGTCCGGCCACTGCTCGCCGGCGGCAACCACGCCGATCGGGGCGGCGGTCGAGCCGTACCCCTGCCGTAGCAGCCAGCGCCCGACGGCGCGGGCGTTACGCAGGTTGGCCGCGACCACCGGTAGCCCGGTGGCGCTGGCGGCGGCGCTGATGGCCGAGCCGTTCGGCGACGGCAGCACCAGGTCGTGCACGACCGGCGCCCGGCTCAGCGCGGCCGGCGACAGCGACCACGGATGTTCCGAGGTCACCTGCCGGCGGCCGGTCGCGGCGACCGCGCCGACCCGCCGCGCGTAGTCGGCGGCCTGCTCGCCCCAGGGGAACGGGTGGACACGCATCCCCCGCCCGACCGCCACCTCGACGGTGGTGGTGAACGAAAGCACGTCCACCACCACCAGTACCGCGCAGACCCGGCCGAACTCGGCCGCCCCCGCGAGGCCCCAGTCGAACCGGGCCCCGGATCCGGGTTGGGCGTGAACGGCCGCGGCCAACGCCTCAGCGCTCGTCGGACGCGGGCGGCTGCTCGGTGGCACCGGGCTGCGGGGCGTCGGCCCCGCTCTGCTCTTCGGCCGGATCGGCCTGACCCGCCGGGGCGTCCCCGGCGCGGGTCGGGCGGACCGGCGGCGTGGCCCGCTCGGCGGGCCGGTCAACCGCGTCGGCCTCGGGCGTGGCTGCCTCCGCAGCCTGCTCGGTGCTGGCCTCGCCGGGCGCGTCATCCGCCGGCAGAACCTCGACGGACCCGGTGGCGACAGCGGGCGCAACCTCCTCGGCCGCCGAGCCGGCTGGTTCGCCGGCCGCAGTGGTCGCCTCGGCAACGTCCACCGGCTCGCCGGCGGGCGCCTCGACGGCGTCCGGGGCGGTCACCTCGAACGGCTGCACCCCGCCGAACAGGCTCGGCAGCGTGCCCGTGTGCGCCTCCCGCAGCTCGTCCAGCCCGATCCGGAACTGGCCGTGCACCTCCAACGCGCCCCCGGCCGGGTCGGTGACCCCGATCAGCTCCCACGGCACGCCGTGCTCGGCGCACAGCGCGGTGAACGCCTTCTCGTGGCCGCGCGGCACCGAGGCCAGTACGCGACCGGCGGACTCGCTGAACAGGAAGACGAACGGCATCGAGCCGCCCTCGAAGCGTTCCGGCACCGCGATCCGCGCGCCGACGCCGTACCGCAGGCAGGACTCCACCAGACTCTGCGCGAGCCCGCCGTCGGAGAGGTCGTGCGTGGAGCTGAGGTGCCCCACCCGGGCGGCGTCGGCCAGCAGCCCGGCGAGCTGCTTCTCGCGCGCCAGGTCGACCTGCGGCGGCACGCCGCCGAGGTGCTCGTGGGTCACCCAGGCCCACTCCGAGCCGGACAGCTCCACGTGCGTCTCGCCGAGCAGGAAGAGCTGGTCGTGGTCGTTGTTGGGGCGCGCGACGAAGCCGGTCGCGACCCGGTCGGCCACGTTCTCCAACACGCCGAGCACGCCGACCACCGGCGTCGGGTGGATCGCCGCCGCCCCGGTCTGGTTGTAGAAGCTGACATTGCCGCCGGTCACCGGGATGCCCAGCTCGGCGCAGCCGTCAGCCAGGCCGCGCACGGCCTCGGCGAACTGCCACATCACGCCCGGGTCCTCCGGCGAGCCGAAGTTCAGGCAGTCGGTGACCGCGATCGGCGTCGCCCCGGTCACGGCCACGTTCCGGTACGCCTCGGCCAGCGCCAGCTTGGCTCCGTGGTACGGGTCGAGCCGGGCGTACCGGCCGTTGCCGTCCACCGACAGCGCCACGCCCAGGCCGGTCCGCTCGTCGATCCGGATGACGCCCGAATCCTCCGGCTGGGCGAGCACGGTGTTGCCCAGCACATAGCGGTCGTACTGCTCGGTGACCCAGGTCTTGTCGCACAGGTTGGGCGACGCGATCATGCGCAGCACGGTCGCGCGCAGCGCGTCCGGGTCGGCCGGCCGGGGCAGCGTCTCGGCCCGGTCGGCCTGGAGCAGGATCAGGTCGGCCGGTTCGCGCATCGGGCGGGCGTAGACCGGCCCGTCGTCCACCAGCGAGCCCGGCGGTACGTCCACCACCAGGTGGTCCCGCCAGGTGATCAGCAGCCGGCCCGGCTGGCCGTCCGGCTCCGGGGCGGTGACCTCGCCGATCGCGGTGGCCAGCACCCCCCACTTCTCGCAGGTCTTGAGGACCGTTTCGAGCTTGGCCGGCTCGACGACCAGGAGCATTCGCTCCTGCGACTCGCTGGCCAGGATCTCGTGCGGCTCCATCGACGGCTCGCGCAGCGGCACCCGCTCCAGCCAGACCCGCATGCCGGTGCCGGCCGCCGCGGCGGTCTCGGTGAGCGCGCAGGTGAGCCCGGCACCGCCGAGGTCCTGGATGCCGGCGACGAGCTGGGCGTCGTACAGCTCCAGGCACGCCTCGATCAGCAGTTTCTCGATGAACGGGTCGCCGACCTGCACCGACGGGCGGCGCTGCTCGCTGCCCTCGGTGAAGGTGGCGCTGGCCAGCACCGAGACGCCGCCGATGCCGTCCCGGCCGGTCTTGGCGCCCATCAGCACGACCACGTTGCCGGGCCCGACGGCGGCCTTGTTCTGCAGGCGGCTCACCGGCAGGACACCGAGGCAGAGCGCGTTGACCAGGGGGTTGCCCTGGTAGCAGGGGTCGAAGACCACCTCGCCGCCGATGTTGGGCAGGCCGAGGCAGTTGCCGTAGCCGCCGACGCCGGCGACCACGCCGGGCAGCACCCGGGCGGTGTCGGGGTGGTCGGCGGCGCCGAAGCGCAGCGGGTCCATCACGGCCACCGGGCGGGCGCCCATGGCGAGGATGTCGCGGACGATGCCGCCCACGCCGGTCGCCGCACCCTGGTACGGCTCGACGAAGCTCGGGTGGTTGTGCGACTCGACCTTGAAGGTCACCGCCAGTTCGTCGGAGACCTGCACCACACCGGCGTTTTCACCGATGCCGGCCAGCAGCCGGTCGCTCGGCGGAGCCTTCTCGCCGAACTGCCGCAGGTGCACCTTGCTGGACTTGTAGGAGCAGTGCTCGCTCCACATGATCGAGTACATCGCCAGCTCGGACTGGGTCGGCCGGCGACCCAGGATGTGCCGGATGCGGTCGTACTCGTCGTCCCGGAGCCCCAGCTCGGCGTACGGCTGGAGTTCCTCCGGGGTGCCACCGGCGCGCGGCACGGTGTCCACCCCGTCGGCCCAGTCGCTGGGCTGCTGGGTGGCGGCGTGCCGGGCCTGCGCCGGCGCGGCCGGGAATGCCTCCGGGGTCTCCCGTACCGGGTCCGGATGCGTGGTCATGACCTCTCCTCGTTGCGCTCGCCGCCTGTCGGGCGGGTGAGCCGACCGATGATCCCGCTGCGGACGGTCACGCCGGCGTCCCCACCAGGTGCTTCAGCACCGAGGTGAAGAAGCCGAGGCCGTCGAGGGAGGGGCCGGTGAGCGCCTCCACCGCGTGCTCGGGATGCGGCATGATGCCGACCACGTTGCCGGCGGGGTTGGTGATGGCGGCGATGTCCCGCTGCGACCCGTTGGGGTTGCCGCCGACGTACCGGGCGACGACCCGGCCCTCGGCTTCGAGTGCGTCCAGCGTCGCGGTGTCGGCGACGTAGCAACCCTCGCCGTTCTTGACCGGGATCAGCACCTCCTGGCCCGACTGGAAGGTGTTCGTCCAGGCGGTGCCGGTGGCCTCGATGCGCAGGATCTGGTCGCGGTTGCGGAAGTGCAGGTGCTGGTTGCGGGTGAGCGCGCCGGGCAGCAGGTGGGCCTCGCAGAGGATCTGGAAGCCGTTGCAGATGCCGAGCACGGGCAGCCCTCCGGCGGCCGCGTCGACGATCTTCTCCATCACCGGGGCGAACCGGGCGATGGCGCCGCAGCGCAGGTAGTCACCGTAGGAGAAGCCGCCGGGCAGGACGACGGCGTCCACCCCGTGCAACTCCGGGTCGCCGTGCCAGAGGCGGACCGGCTCTGCGCCGGCGATCCGGACGGCCCGGGCAGCGTCCCCGTCGTCGAGCGAGCCGGGGAACGTCACCACACCGACCCGCGCGGTCACGAGCGAGCGTCCGCGGGCTCGTCGGCCTCGACCAGGCGGACGGTGAAGTCCTCGATGACCGGGTTGGCGAGCAACTTGTCGGCGATCTCCCGGGCCCGGTCCAGGTCCGGTTCACCGGTGAAGTCGATCTCGATCCGCCTGCCGATCCGTACCGAGGCGACGTCGTTGACGCCGAGCCGGGGCAGCGCGTTTGCGACGGCCTGGCCCTGAGGATCGAGGATCTCGGGCTTGAGCATGACGTCGACGACGACGCGAGGCACTGGGCACTCCTGACTGTGTACGCAGTTGGGTGCCGACCCACAACGGGCGAGCGCAGCCAGCCTACCTGGCAGATACCGCGCCAGACGCACCGGTCGGACGCCGTCAGGGCAGTTGTTGACCTTACCCGTACGGACCCTTCGGGACCGATACGGGTTCGTTGCGATCCCGATGCGGGTTTGTTGCCGGATTCGTTGGCGGGTCGGCCGCCACACCCGCCCCAGGGAAATCCGACTGTTACATCGCCTCGTTTCAATGAACCTCTTGTGAAACACCTCACCGGGCCCTACGGTACATCGTCAGACGTCGATTTATCGGTGTCGCGGTGGCGGACCACCCCCGCCCGCCGCCGCAGGTCGACCCGGTTAACCCGGGTCCCCGAACCCCGAAGGAGCCCCACCGTGCGCATCCGATCCCTGATCGCGGTCCTCGCCACAGCCCTGGCCGGCGTGCTCGGCGCCAGCTCGGGCGCCGTCGCCGCGCCCGTCAGCCCGTACATCATCGGCGGCGGCACCGTCTCCTCCGCGCCGTGGGCCGCTGCGGTCTTCAGCAACGGCTCGTTCACCTGCTCCGGCACGATCATCGCGCCGCAGTGGGTGCTCACCGCCCGGCACTGCCTCGGCGGCACGATGTCCGTCCGGGTGGGCAGCGTCTACTACGCCTCCGGCGGCGTCACCCGCACCGTGAGCGCCACCTACAGCCGCTACGACCTGGCCCTGATGCGGCTTTCCAGCTCGGTGAGCACCAGCTACGTCAGCCTGGCCAGCAGCAACCCGCCGGTCGGCTCGACCAACTCGATCTACGGCTGGGGCATGACCTGCTACAGCGGCTGCTCGGCGTCGAGCCAGCTCAAGACCGCGTCGGTCCAGGTGACCAGCAACAGCGCCAGCGACGCGTACGGCGGGCAGGCGATCCGGAGCTCGCGGATCAACGGCAACGCCTGGCGGGGCGACTCGGGCGGCCCGCAGTTCTACAACGGCCTGCAGGTCGGGGTGGCCTCCACCGCCGACGGTGTGAACATCCAGAACTACGGCAGTGTCGCGTTCAACCGGGCCTGGATCACCTCGGTGGCCGGTGTCTGACGGTTAGCGCCCGGGGCGGCGCGGATGGGTGGGCTACGCGCCCGCCGTCCGCGCCGCGCCGTTTTTCAGCATCCGATCAGGTGAACAATGCTCGCAATGGGGGGCGGTGGCACCTGCCAGCATCGGAAACGTGCTGGTCGTGACGACGGATCAACTTCCCGGCTACGAGATCCGCCAGATCCTCGGCGAAGTGGTCTCCTCCATGGCCAGGACCCGCAACCCGTACCGCGAGGGCGTGAAGAACCTCCGTGGTGGCGCGTACGACCCGATGGCGCCGGACAACCTCACCCGGTGGCGTACCGACTCGGTGGCCCGGCTCGGCGAGGAGGCCCGGCGACTCGGCGCGAACGCCGTGGTGGGGATGCGGTTCGACAGCCGCGACTGCGGCGAGATGTGGATGGAGATCTGCGCCTACGGCACCGCCGTGATCGTGGTGCCCAAGGTGCCCGACGTCATGCCTCCCGACCAGCCCCTGGTCGCCGCCGAGACAGCCCACGACCCAGCCTTCGCCGAGGAACTGGGCGGCATCGCCGAGCCGGCGAGCGCCCCCAACCTCTCCACCGCCGCCGAAACCCCCACCCGCGACGCCTAACC
>NZ_POTY01000322.1 GCF_003236315.1 Micromonospora craterilacus | reverse complement strand
TGTGGCGATGGCGCGTTCGCCACGAGCACGGATCCGCGCGTGTGCCCGGTTGACCGTCTTCTGCCGGCGTGACAGCTTCGGCCGGAAGCGGCGCCGCTTGAACGGCGTACGCACGCTGCCTCGGGCGCCTTGGTAGCCCTTGTCGGCGAAGGTCATCACGTCCGCGCTGGTCAGTGCGTCGATGATGCCGTGGGTGCGGGCGGCGGTGAGGTCGTGGGTCGAGCCCGGCAGCGCCGGTGAGGCCCACACGAGCCGGCCGGCCGGGTCGGCGATGACCTGCACGTTCATCCCGTGGCGCTTGTGCTTGCCGGAGTAGTGGGGCTTCTGGTCCGCTACCCGGTCGATTGGGATCAGGGTGCCGTCCAGGATCGCGTACGCCAGGCGTCGAATGCGCCGCATCGCGGTGGCCAGGTCCTCAGCCGCTGCGGCGAGCAGCACGATTGCTTCCTGCACGTAGCGCCAGGCGGTGGCGACACCGACGGCGAATCCGGCCGCGAGGCGGGTGTAGGTGTCGCCGTTGCGCAGGTGGGCCAGGGCGAGTAGCGCCTGTCGCCCAGGGGCGAGGCGTCGCCACCGGGATCGATGCTGGCGGCGGTGCGCTCGGATGCGGTCGGCGAGGTGGTTCAGGGTGCGGCTGGACAGCGGGATCGTGGAGGGGTCAGACAGCACAGGCGAGGCTCCCGGTCGGGGCATCGGATCTTGGTCGACTGCTGTCTTACCTGGAGCCTCGCCCTCATCGATCTCCGGGCCTGCCGCACCCCCTCCGACCTGCAAGATCAGCTTGGAAAAGGCTCACTGGAACCCGTACGCCGACAGCGAGTTCGACGCGTCGCTGTACGAGCAATTGGCGAGCGATGCGAACCTCACCAGGCAGGCCGAGATGGACGCCGCGCTGCTGCGTCCGACCGTCTGGACGCCTTGCGGACTCGCATCGGCGTGCAGCTGAATGACCAGACCTGACCAGCGGAGCAGCACGGCACATCGTCCGAGTACGCCGTGGGCCACAGCCCGCTGTGCCGGCAGAAAGAGATTGATCTCGACGGCTGTCGGGGCTGGCCGACGAGGCTGGCCTTTCCGACGGACTCGGGCACAAGTCGAGCGTCCTGCGCCCGAAGGTCGTCTACCACGAACGGACCGGCCCGGCCCGGGTGGATCTCCTGGCGCCTGTTCGCCCAGCCGGCATCCCGCCAACTCGCGTAGTCCGGCCCGTCGTTGCCGCTCAGGCGGGCTATGGGTTGGCGGGCCGGTTGGGTGTGGTGTGGGGGTGGAGGCCCGCTGAGGACGGTGATCGGGCTGGTGCTCCGTCGGTGCTCGGATGTATCCGACTGCACCGGCACAACCGGAACACAACCAGCACAGCGGTAGACAGGACCACTCGGAGCGGATCGACTTTCTTCGGTCCATTGCGTAGACCAGCCGAAACGCTGCGGCTCGCCAATGGATTTAGCGCACATGAAACGTCTCGACCGACCTACGGATCAGTGCAGTGGTCAGGAAGCTCCACGAATACGGTGTCCGGTACGGCATCGAGCCCGTTATCGACATCAGACCGCTCGGAGGGTGACGTGTACGAGTTCCATGGTTGGTTCCGTCTCTCGCAGACCACGGAGGAGTCGGACACCGGTCAACTCGACGCCGTCATCGATGAGCTGAACGAGTTGGTGGCCGGGTTGGACTTTCCGACGAACGTCTCGGCGGAGGTGACCGTACTCAACGGGGAGTACTACCTGCTCCTGAATGGGGTGGCCAACCGGCGTCGGGACGAGGCGGTGGGGATGCGCCAGGTGCTCCAGTTCGTCGCAGGACGGCTGCCGGGGTCCTACGGCCTTCTCTACGAGAAAGATGAGGAAATGCCCGTCCCTCCCGGTCCGAACGCGTTCCGGGTGCACGTCATGGCGCGGGGTGAGATCACCGAACGCCTCGATCCGTTCCTGTCACCCATCCGTCCCGTTGTCGAGGACTGATCGCCGGGCTGATCGCGGTGCGCCTCATAGCCTCGATCCACCGACCCGGTTGGCGGCGATCAATCGTTGATCATTTCGACCCGGTGTGAGTCGGTGGGTGTGCGGTAGCCGCCGATCGTTGGTCGGCCTGCTCCCGTTGCAGCGACGGGGACGGTGTTCGTGTGGTGCTCCGATGGTGCTCGGATGTTCGGCACCTAATCAGCACGGGCGCGACTGTTCCAGCATCGCAGCAGTTTCACCCCCGCCGACCGTGGCGTCCCGTCGGGCGCAGCGCCTGGACCAGCAGAAACGAAACACCCCTCCGTCTGGACGGAGGCGGCTGAACCGGTACGTTATGGGAGTCTGCGACAGCTTTAGAGATGCTTTGCCCGGCTCCGACTACGGATCAGAAGGTTAGGGGTTCGAGTCCCTTCGGGCGCGCAACGCGATCAAGGCCATGGCCAGCGGAAACGCCGGTTGCGGCCTTGACTCTTTCCCGGAATAGCGCGGTCTTCCAAATGTGGGAGCTGGGTGCTCCGTTGGTGCTCCGAAGTTCGAGTGCCGTTTGAGTGGCGGTTCATGCGCGTGGGGTGCTGACCAGTGCGTTTGCGTGCCGCTCAGTCTGGATCATGGTTGAGGTGTGTGTCGGCCGAGCGCCGGCGAGTGTCTACTGTGGCTGGTTTGTCTGACCGCAGCCCGGACTCACGGCATCATCGAGGCGCTGACCAAGAACGACGTGATGACCTTCGCCGACAAGGGCTACCAGGGTGCCCGCGGCGGCGTGCGCACGCCGTTCAAACGGCGCCGCTTCCGGCCCACGCTGTCACGCCGGGAGAAGGCCGTGAACCGGGCCCACGCGAAAATCCGCGCCCTTGGCGCACGCGCCATCGCCACCCTCAAGACTGGATAATCCTGACCAAGTTGCGCTGCTGCCCACACCGCCCGACCACGATCGTGCAGGCCATCCTCGTCCTGCGCCACGTCGAAACCAACCGCCACCCAGGATGAAGAAGGCTCATGGATAGTGGGCGCGGTCCCGTGCGTCTGTGGTGGTGAATGAGGCGTACCGGACGGAGCTGAGCGGTTGGACGACAAGGCGAGAGCCAGGTTCGGCGAGTTCGCGCAGAGCCGGACCGCCGCCCTGATCAGGGCGGCCTACCTGCTCACCGGCGACCAGCATGCCGCCGAGGATCTGGTGCAGTCGGCGTTGGCCAAGACGTACGTCAAATGGCCGACGATCCGGCACGAGGACCCCGAGGGGTACGTGCGCGCGGTGATGTACCGCGAGCGGGTCAGCTGGTGGCGGCGCCGGGGACGACTACGGGAGACGCTGGTCGGCTCGCCGGTCGAGCGGGAACACCCGGACGACAGCGGCCATGCCGACCTGCGGCTGGCCATGCGGGCAGCCCTGCTGCGCCTTCCCGTGGCGCAGCGCGCGGTGCTGGTCCTGCGGTACTACGAAGACCTGCCCGAGCGACAGGTGGCCGAGGTGCTCGGCTGCTCGGTCGGGACGGTCCGCAGCCGGACCCACCGGGCGGTCAGTCGGCTGCGTGAGGTGCTGCCCGGTGCCGAACTCGTGCTGGAGCTGAAGCGATGAACACCCCGATCGACGACCTCATCCGATCCGCCCTTACCGATCTTGCCGAGGAGGCAGTTCCGATGAATCTGGCAGATTCCGCCGTCGCTCGGGCGCGCAGGCGTCGTACCCTCACCGTCTCGGTGGGGGTGGCGGGAGTCGTCGCCGCCCTCATGGTCGGCACGCCGCTGGCGTTGGCGGCGGTGAACCGGGACGCCCCGCCGCCGTCCGCTCCCGCCGACCGGTCGCCGGTGGACCCCAGTCCTGTCCCGTCCCCGCCGGTGGATCCCAGTCCTGTCCCGATGAGTCCTGTCCCGTCCCCGCCGGTGGACCCCAGTCCTGTCCCGATGAGTCCTGCCCCGTCCCCGCCGGTGGATCCAAAGGGTCCGGGCACGGGTTCGTAACTCCAGGACCGTCAGCATGCGGTGCCGCCCTGGACGGGAGTCGGCCACCGCCGGGCTTGCCGGACGGATCGTCAACCATCCGGCAAGCCCGGCGTCGGCGGCGGGCCCAAGGTCCGCCGCCGACGCGCCGTCCGGAATCCGTGCCGCAGTCGACGATGGCAGGCCCGGCAACACCACTTCCAGCGGCGACGCCTACAAGTGCCGCAGCCCGGTAGCAGGCCGTGGTTCAAGGTCCGGCTGGACAACGAGATCAGAAGGTTAGGGGTTCGAGCCCCTTCGGGCGCGCAAGATCATAGAGGGCCTGGCCTGCGGAAACGCGGGCCGGGCCTTTTGTGTTGCCTGGCCGGTGTGGACGGTGGGTGTCACGTGGATGCGATGTGGGTGCGGCCGTCTGCTGTCTTTCGCCGTGCTTGGGCTTGCTGACCTGCGTCTTCGCTGTGGTTGCGGGGTGGGACACCTGTTTTGGTCGGCGGTTGGGCCGGTTCGTCCGGGCCTTGTCTTGGATCCCTTCGGCCACGGTGCGCATCACTGCCTGGGTGCCCAGCTCGCCCGGATGGAGCTACAGGTCGGAATCGGCACCATTGTCGCCCGGTCGCCTGAACTACGGATCGCCGTACCCGAGCCGGAGCTGACCTGGAAGAGCGGGCTGATCGTCCGAGGTCTCCGGTGACCCAATGAGCACCGGCTGGCGGATCGAGGTCGACGCACGGCGCTGCATCGGGTCGGGCGGCTGCGTCGGCTTGGCGCCGGCCCACTTCCGGATGGAGTCGGGCCTGGCCACCCCGATCGCGGCGGCCGTCGAGCCGCCCGATGTCGTTCTCGTCGAGGCGACGAACCGGGCCGGGCCGGCCTGCCGCGTCGCCAGGTGCGTCAAGCCTTCCGGGCCGATCGCCGACCGAAAAGCTACCGGTTGCTGCCTGAAACTACCGGTTGAAAATCATCGATTCTTCTGCCAGCCTAAAGCCATCGATCGATGTGATCGTTAACATTACTTCCAGTCCTTGGAGGCGCCTCACGCGACCATCAGGCCCACCCACCTGGCAGGCGTTCCAGCCACCATCTGGTGCCCAACGCCCGCAACCACTTCCCGGCGGGGCCCTGGGTCCAACCCTTTACCTGCTGGTCAGGTGGCCCGAGCTGACCCGCTCCGGGCTGACGTGAGTCTCGGCCCGGTCGGCGGACTCGACATCGTGGGTCGCCGTCATCTGCGCATGGCCTCCCACCCAACAACGACAGAGATTTCCAATCCCACCAGTGGAGGATCAGCATGATCTCCCGGACCCGTCCCTCCGGGCGTCGACTTCGAACGCTCTTTGCCTCCGGAACTGCCGCGATAGTTGCAGTCCTCGTCGTGTCGCTGTTGCCTAGTCTCGCCCAGGCGGCCGAAGCCACCCTCGGTGCGGCTGCGACCCAGTCTGGCCGGTACTTCGGTGCCGCGGTGGCGGCGAACAAGCTCGGCGACGGCGCGTACACGACGATCCTGAACCGCGAGTTCAACAGCGTCACTCCCGAGAACGAAATGAAGATCGACGCGACCGAACCGCAGCAGAACAACTTCACATTTGGCAACGCGGACCGGATCGTCAACCACGCTCTCTCCCGGGGCTGGAAGGTCCGGGGTCACACCCTGGCCTGGCACTCGCAGCAGCCCGGCTGGATGCAGAACATGTCCGGCACGGCGCTGCGCAACGCGATGCTCAACCACGTGACCCGGGTGGCGACCTACTACCGCGGCAAAATCGACTCGTGGGACGTGGTGAACGAGGCCTTCGCCGACGGCAACAGCGGCGCCCGGCGCGACTCGAACCTGCAGCGCACCGGCAACGACTGGATCGAGGCCGCGTTCCGGGCCGCACGCTCTGCCGACCCGGGCGCCAAGCTCTGCTACAACGACTACAACACCGACAACTGGACCTGGGCCAAGACCCAGGCCGTCTACAACATGGTGCGCGACTTCAAGCAGCGTGGCGTGCCGATCGACTGCGTCGGGTTCCAGTCGCACTTCAACGCCAACTCGCCGTACAACAGCAACTACCGCACCACGTTGTCCAGCTTCGCCGCCCTCGGCGTCGACGTGCAGGTCACCGAGCTGGACATCGAGGGCTCCGGCACCACGCAGGCCAACACCTACCGCAGCGTGGTCAACGACTGCCTCGCGGTCCCCCGCTGCAACGGCATCACCGTCTGGGGCATCCGCGACAGCGACTCGTGGCGCTCCGGCGGGACCCCGCTGCTCTTCGACAACAGCGGCAACAAGAAGCAGGCATACACGGCCACGCTTGACGCACTGAACAGCGCCGGCCCCGGGCCTACGCCCACCCCC
>NZ_POTY01000321.1 GCF_003236315.1 Micromonospora craterilacus | reverse complement strand
GTGCCGGGGTGGCGGGGTGGACCGGGGCGGCGCTTCGTCGGGTGACGACTCGATGACGGACAGT
The DNA here is from genome assembly GCF_003236315.1 of Micromonospora craterilacus. Classification (GTDB taxonomy): domain Bacteria; phylum Actinomycetota; class Actinomycetes; order Mycobacteriales; family Micromonosporaceae; genus Micromonospora; species Micromonospora craterilacus. The sequence goes on along the minus strand of NZ_POTY01000321.1, from coordinate 6,251 downwards.
GTGAACTCCAGTGTGGTGCGAAACGCCGATCGGGGCTTGACAGGAAGTTAGGTTAGGTTAGCCTAACCCCAGCTGTCCACGGTCCCCCCGACCCTGATCGAAAGACGACACCATGCCTGATCCCGTCTCCGCCCGCCGCCTCTCCCGCCGAGGACTGCTCGCCGCAGGCGGCGCCGCCGCCATGGCGGCCGTGCTCGCCGGCTGTGGCCGGGAGGACGCCGCGAAGCCCAACGGGGACAACAACTCCGGCCCGTGGTCGTTCACCGACGACCGCCCCGAGACGGTCACCGCGGCGACCCGGCCCGGCAAGGTGGTCGCCTTCACCGGCTCCGCCGCCGCGCTGGTCGATTTCGGACTGTCTCGCGAGGTCGTCGGGGTCTTCGGGGAGACCAGGAAGGCGGACGGCAGCGCCGAGCCGCAGGCCGGCGCCCTGGACATCGAGAGCGTGGAGATCCTCGGCAACGTCTGGGGTGAGTTCAGCGTCGAGAAGTACGCCGGGCTGCGCCCGGAACTGCTGGTCACCCACATGTACGACCCGGGCGCCTACTGGTACGTGCCGGACGAGAGCAAGGACAAGATCCTCCCGCTCGCGCCGGTAGTGGCCATCACCACCGCCCGGGTGCCGATGACCAAGCCGATCGAGCGGTACGCCCAGCTCGCCGAGTCCCTCGGCGCGGACCTGTCGGCGACGAAGGTCACCGACGCCAAGGCGCGGTTCCACGCCGCCGCCGAGGCGGTGCGTCAGGCGGTCAAGGCCAACCCGGGCATCAAGGTGATGGCCGCCTCGGGCAGCCCCGACCTGTTCTACGTCTCCAACCCGAAGGTCAGCACCGACCTGATGTACTTCGCCGAACTCGGCGTCGACATCGTGGTGCCCACCAAGCTCGAAGCCGGCGACTACTTCGAAGCGCTCAGCTGGGAGAACGCCGGCAAGTTCCCGGCCGACCTGATCCTGCTCGACAACCGCAACACCGCCCTGCAGCCGCGAGACGCTCGCGTTCCCCTGTGGTGACTGGAGCCCGGGCCAGAAGGCGACCCACCGGTACACGGTCAGCACCGTCGGCGGCGGGGAGCCGGCCACCAAGACGATTACGGTCACGGCAACCGTGAATGACATCGGCGACGTCTGACGAGCGGGAACTGGTCCGGCGCGCGGGGGCAGCCGTACCCCGTACCGCTGCGGCGCGTACCCGAGCTCGGCGGCGAGCACCGTCAGTTCCTCGGCGGTGAAGCTGATGGACAGGTGTCCAGCATGCGGCGCACTGCTCGACATGATGCGGCCCCTGTGCTCGCGCGGGCTATCCGGCACCGGCGATCCTGCCCGGACTCTGGGTACGGTGTCCATCCTCACGGCGTCCGCCCTCCTGCTGGCCCGCTCAGCCGGCGCCACCAGGCCCGTCGCCAGCGCCTACTCGGGCTCCCGATTGGCGCAACCTCCAGTACTCGGCGGGCGGGACCGAACCGCCTGCCGGGTACTGGAGCGGCCAGGACTACCGGCCGGTGTGGATGAGCAGAGGAGCGACGACCGCAGCGATCGCGGCGGCGCCGGCATCGTTGGGGTGCAGGTGGTCGCCGGAGTCGTAGGTTGGCCGCAGCGCATCCCGGTCGGCCGGGTCGGCGAGCGCCCGGTCCAGGTCGGCCACCGCGTCGTACTCGCCGCCGCTGCGGATCCAGGTGTTCACGGCGTCGCGGACCATCTCGTTGGCGGGCGTGTCGTAGCCGAACGCGCCTTTGATCGGCAGCATGGTGGCTCCGACGATCCGCACACCCCGGGCGTGTGCCGCCCGAATCAGCTGCCGATGCCCGTCGATGATCTCTTCGGCAGTCACCACGGGGGAAGCGCCGCAGCCGAAGTCGGGGTAGCCGCCGCCACCAATGTCGTTGATGCCCTGCAGGACGACCACGGCGCGGACCCCTGGTTGGTCCAGCACGTCCCGGCCGAACCGGGACACGCCCGCCTCTCCGAAGCAGGTCGAGTCCGCGAGCAGTTTGCTGCCGTTGATACCGGAGTTCACCACACTCATCGGCCGGCGCCCGGAGGCGAACCGTTCGGCCAGCTCATCCGGGTACCGGTTGTCGGCGTCGACCGTGGTGCCGTACCCGTCCGTGATCGAGTCGCCGAACGTCACCACTGCGTCGTGGGCGCGTCCGGGCTGGCCGGCCGTGTCGATGCCGGCAAGGAAGTACCACGATGTGCTGGTCTCGGCGAACGCGCCGGCCCGGGTATCGAAGCGCCGGTCGCCGGCCGTTCGGTAGGTGGTGGCCGTCGCGTTCTCGTGGACGGTCGCCGGGCCGGTGGGGCCGGCGAAATACAGCGTCACCGCGAGGGAGTCCAGGGCACGTGTCGGCAGCGGCGCGGGGTCGGAGGTGAGCTCGCCTCCGGGGGGAATGGTCGCCGTTGTCGATCGGCTGAAGGTCAACGAGCGGAGGCTGCCCGGTCGCACGGCCGCTCCCCCTGCGGCGTGCGCGATCGTTGCGCCGGACACCTTCAGCGGTCGGTCTCCGAAGCGGTTGGACAGTCGTACCCGCACGGTCGAGCCGCTGGCGCTGACCCGGACCACCTGCCGCAGTGACTGATCTGCGAAGCCGTTGACTGACCAGTTCGGCGTACCGAACCCTTCGAACGGGTGGTGTGCGGCGGCGGTCCACGCCGCCCGCCAGCCCGCGGCGGAGGGTGCGCCGGCGTGGCCGGGCTGCGCCGCTGGCGTCCGGGCGGTCGCCGCCTGGGCCGGCGCGGTCAGGAACAGGGCTGCCGCGACGGCGGCGGCGAGCAGTTGAAGCCTGGTACGTCTCATGGGGCGTCCTTTCGCAGGCGGTTGCTGATGGGCATGGGTGCTGGCCGGGCCAGACGTGCGGGACTACGCCCGCCCCGGTTCGGTCAACCGGCGATACCGGTGCCGGTCTCCAACAGCGACTTGAGGTCGCTGAGCAGGAAGGACCAGCCTCCCCCGGTGCCCGGGGTGGCGCCGGTGACCAGTGCCGCGGTGTGTGGAGCCCCGGTGAGGTCGTGCGTCACGGTCAGGGTCGTCAATCCGCGTTCATCCCGGCCGATGTCGTAGGTGAGTCGGGTGGGTCCCTCGGCCGCCATGGCGGGGTCGGCGGTCATCCGCCAGGTCAGGGCGAGCCGCCGGTCGGGTTCGGCCTCGATGATCTCGCCCTCGATGATGACCACGTCGACGCCGCTGCCGACCATGGCTTCGCTCGCGTAGCCGCGGTAGGCGCCACCGGGGCGCGGGTCGATGTCGATCCGGCCCCCGTACCCATAACGCTTGGTCAGCTCCGAGCGGGTCAGCGCAGCCCAGACCTCCTCGGGGCTGGCCTTGAGATAGATGCGGTGAACCAGTTCACCTGAGTGCTGCACAGTGCCCGTCATAGCCACTCCTCTGATCACGAACGCCGAGGTGGCGTTACCGTCGGTGATCAGCCTCCGCCGCGCGGCTGGCCGGCACATCCGTGGCCACCCGGATTCGACCACGGAACGCACCACGGAGCGGGGAGGGCGGTCAGTCCCCCATCGCCGGCAGGCCCAGCGACTTCAGCTCGGCTCGCCCCTCGGCCTCCCGTCCGGGTAGAAGCGCAAGCGTGCAGGCGTACTCGACACGTGCGCCGACCTGCTGAAACCCGGCCAACGCCGCGGCGAACGCCTCGACGTCCCCGGTCAACCGCCCCCGCGCTCGGGCCAGGCAGGCGGTCGCCCAGGCGTTGTCGGTGCCCGCCTCCTCGGCGACCGCGAGGCACCGCGCCGCGCCCGGCAAGCCGGCGGCGACCGCCAGCTCCGTACCGGCGGCGCGGGCGTACATCTCGTACCGGAAGCCGGGGAAGGCGTTGAATGCCAGCCCGACCAGCCGGGCCGCGTCACCGAACTCGCGCAGATGAAGGGCGGTGCGGCAGTCCGCGTAGACCGCCGACGGGAGTGCGGACAGCTCGATGCCGGCGGCGGAGGCGCTCGCCGCCAGTCGGTTCCGCCACCGCGACAGGCTGTCCCGATCACCTCGGAACCCGCACGCCAGCATGGCGAACGCCATGGCACCCGCCACGTCCCCCGTCGGTGGCCGGCCGACCCGCTGCCACCCCTCCCACAGCGCTTCCGCCTGCGCCAGCGACTCGTCGAGTTCACCGGTGAGCGCCAGGGCCGGCACGAGGGTGCCGATGGTGTAGGTGCGGTTTCCGAGCAGGTCGTCATCGATCATCCGTCGCGCCACATCCAGTGCGGCGGGCAGGTCACCGGCCCGAAACGCGACGGTGGCCGCGACGTGGAAGGTGTCACCGATCTCCGGTGCCGCCTGCGGATCGGTGGGGTCGAGCTCACTCAGCAGCGCGAACCGCTCCACCCCGATCCGCCGCGCCTCGGCTGATCGTCCGGCCTGCGCCGCGGCTGTACCCAGCAGGTCCAGACCCGCGCTGACCAACACCGGCACGCCGCAGCGACGGGCGGCCTCAGCGGCGACGACGGCGAGATCCGGGTCCGGGTGGTACGGGCGGCCTCCGGCGTACCACGCCTCGGCGATCGCCACCGCGGCGGCGACCGCGGGATCGGCGGCGTTTCCGGCGGCTCGGGCCCGTTCCAGCAGGACGGTCAGCCGTTCGCGTGACATGTCGCTGCCGATCCGGCTGTGGAACCGGTGGACCATCTCGATCACCCGGGCCAGGGCAAGCGCCTGGGCATTGCCGTCGCCGGCCGCCCCGGCAAGGTCGGCGCAGGTCAGCAACAGGTCCAGTGCCTGCCGTCCGGGCACGGTGCCCACCAGCGCGCAGTTTGCCGCGTTGCGCAGGTCCGCCACCGCCTCTGCGGGGCTCGGTGCCCGCGCGGCCGCCTGCCGGTAACAGTCCAGGGACGCGGCGAGGAAGCGACGGCTGAACGCGAGGCGACCGAGCGCCCGAGCCAGTTGGTGCGGGGCCGAGCCGACGCCGCTGCGAGGGCCGAGCAGCGCTGCGCGCAGATCGTCGGCGACGAGGTCGAAGTCCTCGCGCCAGGCACCGTTCAACCGCTCGACGAGTGCGGTGGCCGTCGATGTCGCCCATTCGAGGTACCGGTCGAACACCTCACCCCGGGCCGGGTCGGCGACGAGTTGTTCCCGCGCGAACGCCCGGACGGTACCCAGCATCCGCCAGCGGCGCACATCCCGGTCACGGGTGACCAGGCTCTTCTCCACCAGCCGGCCGAGCAGGTCGGCCGTCCCGGCCACATCGCCCACCTGCGACACCCGGGCCGCAGCGGCCAGGTCGAACCCACCCACGAACACGGAGAGGTGCCGCAACAGCGTCTGCTCGGCTGGGTCCAGCAGGCCGTAACTCCAGTCCAGAACGGCCCGCAGTGAGCGGTGCCGCTGATCGGCGTGTCGCGCGCCGGTCAACACCCGCAGGGGATCGGTGAACGCCGCGAGTAAGCCCTCCACTCCCAGCGAGGCGCTGCGGGCGGCGGCAAGCTCGATCGCCAGCGGTACGTTGTCGAGTTGGGCGCAGAGTTCACCGACCGCCGTCGGGTCGCCGGGCACGTCGGCGCCGGCCGCCCGTGCGCGGTCGTCGAAGAGCGCCCGCCCGTCGGGCTCGGGCAGCGGCAGCACCTGCACCACCTGTTCCCCGGGCACCCCCAACCGTTCCCGGCTGGTGGTCAGCACGGTGACGCCGGGGCACCCGTTGAGGATCTGCTCGGCGAAAGCCGCCACCGCGTCCAACAGGTGTTCGCAGTTGTCCAGCACCAGCAGCGACCGTTGCGCGCTGAGTTCGTCCTGGATCGCCTCGGACAGGGGCTGACGCGGGGTGGGGATGAGGCCGAGCGCGGCGGCGACGGCCTGGGGAACGGCGCCGTCGCGCACCGGCACCAGGTCGACAAAGGCGCCGCCGGCCGGAAACCGTGGCGCCACCTCGGTCGCCAGTTCGACGGCGAGCCGGGTCTTTCCCACCCCGCCGACGCCCACCAGGGTGATCAGCCGGGCGTCGCGGAGCGTTCTGGACAGCGACTCCCGCTCCTGTCGGCGACCGACGAAGGTCGTGCGCGGTACGGGGAGCCCGGCGACGCCGGCGTCCGCCCGGTTCGTTGTCGCCGCCGGGGCGGTCGATGCAAGTGCCGACAAATCGTGTCGGTCGGCGACGCCATACTTGCGCAGCAGTGACGAGACGTGGCTCTCGACGGTGCGTACGGAGATGAACAGCCGCTGCCCGATCTCGGCGTTGCTGCACCGCTCGTTCAGCAGAGCGAGCACCTCGGCTTCCCGTGCCGAGATCTCGATCTCCACCGTCACCGCCCCCAC
>NZ_POTY01000320.1 GCF_003236315.1 Micromonospora craterilacus | reverse complement strand
ACCCGGCCGTGCCCGCCCTCGCGCTACCTGCCCCCGGCCCTGCGCCGGGGCTCTGCGCCGGGGCTCTGCGCCGGGGCTCTGCGCCGGGGCTCTGCGCCGGGGCTCTGCGCCGGGGCTCTGTGCCGGGCCGCTTCGGTCGCCGACCGGTGTGCCCGGCGCCTTCCTTTGCTCTGCTTCACCCGGCGCACGGGTTTGGGCCGGTGACCGGTGCGTGCGTTGAAGCAGAGCAAAGGGGCCGTGTGGTGGGGGTATCCCAGGGGCGGCAGGGTCTATCGTTGATCGCCGAACAGGAGCGAGCACGGGGACGCTGATGACCATGCGGGACACCGATCGGGCGCTGGTGCAGGCCGCCAGCGCGGTGGCCAAGCTGCGCTGCCGCAGCGCCGCCCACACCCTCGCCTCGGCGGCCCGGACCGGCGAGGGCCGGGTCGTGTCCGGCGTGAACGTCGTGCACCCCCCGGGGGGTGCCTGCGCCGAGGTGGTCGTACTCGGGGCCGCCGTCACGCAGGGCGTGGGCGAGTTGGAGACCATCGTCACGGTGGGCGACCGCGGCCGAACCGTGGTGGCCCCCTGCGAGTCGTGCCGTCGACTGCTGGCCGACCGCTTCCCGGCGCTGCGGGTGATCGTCGGCCCGGTCGACGACCCACGGGTGGTGCCGGTGACCGAGTTGCTCGCCACCGCCGACCTCGCCGACTGACGCCGGCACCGGCGACCTCACCGACTGACGTCGGCACCGGCGACCCCGGCGTCAGTCGCCTGCGGCGACCTCCAGCATCGAGCGGGGGACCGGCACGTTCTCGAAGCGGACGTTGCCCTCCGGCACCATCCACGAGAACACGTGCGCGATCAGCTGACCTGCCCGGACGGCGGGGTCGTTGTGGTAGAGCTCGCGGGCCATCTCCGGGTCGACCGAGAGCACGGCGATACCCCGGATCTGTTCGTCGTCGTGGTCGACGAACGGCCCGGCCGCGAGCACCGCACCCTGCTCCACCAGCCCGGCCTGGTGCGCCAGGTGCGCGTCCTCCAGCAGATCGGCCGCATCCCGCGGCAGTTCGGGAGCGTCCCCCGGCCGGACCAGGAGCACCATCGTGTGCTGGTCGAATCGCATAGCCACACCCTAGGGGCCGATAAGCGTCCTATGGGCCTGATGTTCGCTACCTCCGGTTGCCGTGACCAACGGCACCTCGGCGGTGTTCCGCGACGGCGCTGGTCGCCACCCAGCCGGTCCCGAAGCGCGTGCCGGTCGCGGCGCACCGGCGATCCGTCCCGAGGTGGAGCGGACCGCCGGTGCCGGCGCGGTGAACGGTCAGGCCCGGCCGGCGGGCGCCAGGTCGGCGGAGACCGGCCCGGTCTACCGGTCAGGCGGCGGCGGACCAGATGGCGCGGAAGGCGGCGGCCTCGCCGGCCAGCCAGCGCTCGATCTCGTCGGGCTTCGCCCCGTCGGGCATGCGGTGGGTGATGCCGCGGCGGACGTCGACCAGGACCGGCTCGGCGTGCGGCAGGACGGCGTCCATGTGGCGGGCCGTCAGGTGCAGGGCGGCCAGCATCGCCTCCTCGCTGGGCGGGGCCTCGTCGAAGTGCAGCCGGACCGCCTCGGCGCGGCCGTCGGCGTACCGGATGCCGAAGTGGGGGTTGATCTTGATGGGGAGGTCGCCGAGCATGGCCAGGGCGTCCCGGGTCTGGGCCAGGTCGACGCCGGTCGGCTCGCCCAGCGAGTGCAGCCAGGCCGTCGCGCCCGGCACGAGGGTCTGGTAGAGCGGGCGCCACCGGGGCTTGACCACGTCGACCACCTGCGCCAGGTGGGTGCCGCCGGTGTGGAAGGCGATGTCGGCCTTGAGCGCCTTGACGAACTGGCCGTGCGGGTTGAAGCCGGAGCGGCTGGCCCGCTGCCGGCGCAGGCCGCCGACGAAGTTGGCCTTGGTGGGGCCGGTGCGGTCGACGTACCGGGTGAAACCGAGGAGGGTGGCGTACGGCGTGAGGGGGGTGGAGATGGGTGCGGTCACGAGCATCCTCCCAGGTCAGGAACTCGATTAGTACATACATTCTAATCGACGGGCCTGACATCGCCCAGGGAAGATAAGGGGCCACCCGGACACTCCGGATGGCCCCTGGGAAGGAATTTTTTCTAGAGCTGACCGACGTCGGTGATCCGCACGACCGCGGCGCCCGCCTCGTCGGAGGCGGCCAGGTCGACCTCGGCGCTGATGCCCCAGTCGTGGTCACCGTCCGGGTCGTCGAGGATCTGCCGCACCGTCCACCGCTCCCGACCCTGCTCGATCATGATTAGCGCCGGGCCGCGGGCGTTCGGCCCGGTGCCGATCTCCCCGTACGACTCGAAGTACGGCTCCAGCGCGTCGGCCCAGGCATCCGCGTCCCAGCCGGAGTCCGCGTCCAGCTCGCCGAGCGCGTCCCAGTGGCGCAGCGCGGCCAGCTCCACCCGGCGGAACAGGGCGTTGCGCACCAGCACCCGGAACGCCCGCGCGTTGCGGGTCACCGCAGTCTGTCGGTCCTCCAGGGCGGAGGCGACCTCGGGCAGGTCGGTCGGGTTGCGAAGCCGCTCCCATTCGTCGATCAGGCTGGAGTCGACCTGCCGGACGAGTTCGCCGAGCCACTCGATCAGGTCGACCAGTTCCTCGGTCTTGGCCTCCTCGGGCACCGTCTGCCGCAGCGTCTTGTACGCGTCGGCGAGGTAGCGCAGCACCAGGCCCTCCGAGCGGGACAGCCCGTAGAACTGCACGTACTCGGTGAAGGTCATCGCCCGCTCGTACATGTCCCGGACGACGGACTTGGGGGACAGCTGGTGGTCGGCCACCCACGGGTGCCCCTGTCGGTACATCTCGTAGGCGTTGTTCAGCAGGTCGGCGAGCGGCTTGGGCCAGGTCACCGCGTCGAGCAGTTCGAGGCGGGCCTCGTACTCGATGCCCTCGGCCTTCATCGCGGCGACCGCCTCGCCGCGGGCCTTGAACTGCTGCGCGGAGAGCACCTGACGCGGGTCGTCGAGGATCGACTCGATCACGGACAGCACGTCGAGGGGGTACGACGGGGACTCGGCGTCCAGCAGTTCGATGGTGGCCAGCGCCAGCGGGGACAGCGGCTGGTTGAGCGCGAAGTCGAGCTGGAGGTCGACGGTGAGCCGGACCCGCCGGCCGGTCTCGTCCGGCTCGGGCAGCTCCTCGACCACGCCGCCGGCCTTCAGCGCCCGGTAGATGGCGATGGCCCGTCGGATGTGCCGGCGCTGGGCCGCCCGGTCCTCGTGGTTGTCGGTGAGCAGGTGCCGCATCGCGGCGAACGCGTCGCCGGGCCGGCCGATGACGTTGAGCAGCATCGAGTGGCTGACCTGGAAGCTGGAGGTCAGCGGCTCCGGTTCGGCCGAGACGAGGCGGTCGAAGGTCGGCTGGCCCCAGCCGATCGATCCCTCCGGCGGCTTCTTCTTGACCACCTTGCGCCGCTTCTTCGGGTCGTCGCCGGCCTTGGCGAGGGCCTTCTCGTTCTCGATGACGTGCTCGGGGGCCTGCACCACGACCCGGCCGAGGGTGTCGAAGCCGGCCCGCCCGGCCCGGCCGGCGATCTGGTGGAACTCGCGGGCCTTGAGCAGCCGGGTCCGGATGCCGTCGTACTTGGACAGGCCGGTGAACAGCACCGTGCGGATGGGCACGTTGATGCCGACGCCGAGGGTGTCCGTACCGCAGATGACCTTGAGTAGCCCGGCCTGGGCCAGGGTTTCCACCAGCCGGCGGTACTTGGGCAGCATCCCGGCGTGGTGCACCCCGATGCCGTGCCGGACCAGCCGGGACAGTGTCTTGCCGAAGCCGGAGGTGAACCGGAACCCGCCGATCGCCTGGGCGATCATGTCCTTCTCGGCGCGGGTGCAGACGTTGACGCTGGTCAGCGCCTGGGCGCGCTCCAGCGCGGCGGCCTGGGTGAAGTGCACGACGTAGACCGGGGCCTGCTTGGTCTCCAGCAGTTCCTCGAGGGTCTCGTGCAGCGGCGTCATCGCGTACGAGAAGAGCAGCGGGACCGGCCGCTCGGCCGAGCGGACGACGGCGGTGGGCCGGCCGGTACGCCGGGTCAGGTCGTCGACGAACCGGGTGGTGTCGCCGAGCGTGGCCGACATCAGGACGTACTGCGCCTGGGGCAGCTCGATCAGCGGTACCTGCCAGGCCCAGCCCCGGTCGGGTTCGGCGTAGAAGTGGAACTCATCCATGATCACCTGGCCGACGTCGGCCCGAGTGCCCTCACGCAGGGCCAGGTTGGCCAGGATCTCCGCGGTGCAGCAAATGATCGGGGCGTCGGCGTTGACGCTCGCGTCGCCGGTGAGCATGCCGACGTTCTCGGCGCCGAAGACCTCGCAGAGCGCGAAGAACTTCTCCGACACCAGCGCCTTGATCGGCGCGGTGTAGAAGGTGGTCCGGTTGTCGGCCAGGGCGGCGAAGTGCGCGGCGATCGCGACCAGGCTCTTCCCGGAGCCGGTCGGCGTATTCATGATCACATTCGCCCCGGAGACGATCTCGATGACCGCCTCCTCCTGGTGGGGGTAGAGGTCCAGGCCGCGCTCGGACGCCCAACTGGCGAACGCGTCGTAGAGGGTGTCGGGATCGGCGGTCTTCGGCAGCGCGGCGGTGAGTGTCATGGCCGGTCCATGGTGCCTGGATCATGCCCTCGGACGCCAACCGGGGAGCGGAGATGTTAAAAGGGGGCCCCTTTGCTACGCCAGGCGTTAAGAAGGGGCCCTTCCTTACCGGCGGTGGTAGAGCAGGTCGGCGACCGGGCGGCCGGCGGTCAGCGCCCGCCGCTCGAACCGGGTCACCGGCCGGTGGGCGGGTCGGGGCGCGAAGCCGTCGTGCAGGTTGACCAGGCCCGGGTCGGCGTCCAGGGTCACCCGCATCGACTCGGCGTACTCGGCCCAGTCGGTGGCGCAGTGCAGCGTGCCGCCGACGGCCAACCGGGAGCGCAGCAGCGCGACGTGCGTCGGCTGGATCAGCCGGCGCTTGTGGTGCCGGGACTTCGGCCACGGGTCCGGGAAGAACGCGTGCACCGCGTCCAGCGAGTCCGGCGGCAGCAGCCGGAGCAACTCCAACGCGTCGCCCTCGGCGACCCGGACGTTGCCCAGGCCACGCAGGTGGACCAGGTCCAGCAGGTTGGCAATTCCGGGCGTGTGCACCTCGACCGCCAGATAGTCTCGATCCGGGTCGGCGGCGGCCATTTCGACCGTCGTGTCGCCCATACCGGACCCGATCTCGACCACCAGCGGAGCCCGGCGGCCGAACAGCCCGGCGGGGTCGAACGGCGCGGCGTCGGGGACGCGCAGGCCGTACGCCGGCCAGAGCTGCTCCAAGGCCGCCGCCTGCCGGCCGCTCATTCGGCCGCGTCGCGGGTGGAAGGTGCGGATAGCCCGCGCCGGGTGCGGCGCGGACACGGCGGGGAGCGGGTCGGTGTAGGTCACAGCGAACCGAGCCTACGCGAGCACCGCGCCGGATCGGATGTGATGTACGACCGGGGGTGAGACCATCATCCCGTACGGCAGACCGGGTGTCCGGCGGCGCCCGGCGAGTGCTTCGGCGCGCCGGGAGGGGGCATCGTGTCAGTGAGCCGCAGACGTCCGGCGCTGCGGGCCGCCTCGGTCGCCGCTCCCCTGCTCGCCCTCGCGGCCGTCGCCCCGCTGCTCGCCGTCGCGCTGGCCATGCCGTTCCTGACCGCGGGGCCGGCCCGGGCCGCAGGGCCGGATCCGACCGCCACCGACGGTGTCGATTGGCGGCCGGTCGCCGCATCGGAACCGCCCGGCCCGAACGTCTTCATCGAGGTCAGCCCGGGCACCGTGGAACCGGGGCACCTGGTCGGGCTCCGGGCCAGCTGCCAGGACAATTCGGTGGGCGCCATCGTGATCTCGGACGCCTTCGGCCGGGTCGCGGTGCAGCCGCAGCGCGGGCTGCTGACCGGGACGGCTCAGGTGAAGGATCGGGTGTTGCCCGGCAGCTACCGGGTCAAGCTGGAATGCCGGGGCGGCGAGACCGCGTCGACGATGCTCCAGGTGGTACGCACCGTCAACCCCAGCGTCAAGCCCAGCCGGGGGCCGGCCACCGGCTTCGGCGGCGGTGCCGGCGGCGTCACCTCGGGTCTGCTGCTTCCCGCAGGGCTCGCGCTGACCATCACCGGAATCGTCGTGTGGTTCATGACAGCGCGCCGTCGCGGCGCGCGTCGGTGAGCCTGCCATGCCGGCCGCTCGCGCCCCACGACCATCCGGTTCCGGCCGCACGCCGCGACCATCCGGCTCCGGGCGTTTGGCGCGCACCGCTGGTGCTGGCCGTGCGGCGCGACCCACCGGCAGCCCGCCGCGCCCCGCACCTCGCCCCGAGCTCTTCCTGCC
>NZ_POTY01000031.1 GCF_003236315.1 Micromonospora craterilacus | reverse complement strand
TCTTACGGCTGCTTCTTACAGCGATCGCACCCTATCGGCCACGGCGTGTAACGGTTCGGTCAACGGCCCCTCGCAGGGCTTACGTCGCGGCTCCACGGTGGGATAACGTCCGGCCCCAGACCGGCGACGACGGTCTGGTTCGTCCGCCCCCGCAAGGGCCAATGGGCAGCGGGTGGTTCGGGCCATGGGACGGAGGAGGGTTCGGGCCGTGAGGCAGAAGCTCGTACGTTTGGTCGGTGGGGTGGCAATCGCCGCGCTCGCCCTCGGCGGCACCGCCGCCTGCAAGTCCGACAGTGGAGACGGCAGCGCCAGCGGTAGCGACTGCGGTAGCAAGATTGCGTTCTTCGGTGCGCTGACCGGCCCGAACGCGGCGCTGGGCATCAACATGAACGGCGGCGTCAAGCTCGCCGTGGACAAGTACAACAAGGAGAACACGGACTGCCAGGTGACCCTGGTGCCGCTGGACTCCCAGGGCAACCCGGAGCAGGCGCCCGGCCTGGCCCAGAAGGCGCTCGACGACGAGAAGATCGTCGGCATCGTCGGCCCCGCGTTCTCGGGTGAGTCCGAGGCGGCCAACCCGTTCTTCTCCGAGGCCGGCCTGGTGCACATCACCCCGTCCGCGACCCGGCCGAGCCTGGCCGACCAGGGCTGGAAGACCTTCTTCCGGGCGGTCGGCAACGACTACAGCCAGGGCCCGGCGGCCGGTAACTACATCAAGAACGTGCTGAAGGCCGACAAGGTCTACGTCATCGACGACCAGTCCGCGTACGGCGCCGGCCTGGCCGACGAGGTCAAGAAGGTGCTCGGCGCGGCGGTCCTCGGCAGCGACAAGGTCCAGGGCGACGGCAAGCAGAACGACTTCTCGGCGACCGTCACCAAGGTCAAGTCCTCCGGCGCGACCGCGATCTTCTACGGCGGCTACTACCAGGAGGCCGGTCTGATCCGCAAGCAGCTCACCGCTGCTGGCGTGACCGCCACCCTGGTCGCCGGTGACGGCGTCAACGACGCCTCCTACATCGAGGGCGCCGGTGCGGCGGCGGCTGAGGGCACCATCCTCACCTGCCCGTGCCAGCCGGCCACCGAGGCGCGGGGCAGCTTCGTCGAGGACTTCAAGGCGCTCAACGGCGCGGAGCCCGGCACCTACAGCGACACCGCCTACGACGCGGCGAGCATCCTGCTCGCTGGCATCAAGGCCGGTAAGACCACTCGCCCGGACATGCTGGAGTTCGTGAAGGGCTACAGCGGCGACGGCGTCGCGGCGAGCTATAAGTTCACCGAGACCGGTGAGCTGGACCCGACCCAGGTCAAGGTCTGGGCGTACAAGGTCGTGGGCGGCAAGGTTGTGCCGGACCAGGAGATCCCGAAGTCCTGACCGTTCCGGTAACGGTTCCGCTGTGATTGCGGGGTGCGGCCGGGGAGCCCCTTCCCGGCCGCACCCCCCACTGTCTTCCCTTCCTGTACGGAGTGCCCTTCCTTGGACTTCAACGCCCTGTTCTCCGATTTCGGGGGATATACGATAACCGGGCTGACGGTGGGCGCCATCTACGCCCTCGTCGCGCTGGGTTACACGCTGGTCTACGGCGTGCTGAGACTCATCAACTTCGCCCACTCCGAGGTCTTCATCGCGGGCGCCTTTGCCGCCATCTGGGGTTGGGCCGCGCTCGGTCTGGACCGTGACTCGGTGGCCAGCGGCTTCGGCTCGATCATGCTCTACCTGCTGGTCGGTGCCCTGATCGCGGCGGTGGCCTCGGCGGGTACCGCGACGGTGATCGAGCGGGTGGCGTACCGGCCGCTGCGTAAGCGCAACGCCCCGCCGCTGGCCTTCCTGATCACCGCGATCGGCGCCTCGATCGCCATCGCCGAGGCGTTCGGCATCTACACCCGCCGCCTCCCGGTCGGCGCCCCCACCGTGGTCAAGAACGACGTCCTCTTCACCGTCTTCGGTGCGGAAGTCACCGTCGTGCAGTTGCTGATCATCGGTTCGGCGCTGGCGATGATGGTCGCGCTGGACCTCTTCATCAACCGCAGCCGGATCGGCCGCGGTATCCGGGCGGTCGCCCAGGACCAGAACACGGCCGCGCTGATGGGAATCAACAAGGACCGGATCATCCTGGTCGTCTTCATCATCGGCGGTGTGATGGCCGGTGTCGCCGGGATGCTCTACGACATCCGGATCGGCACGCTGACCTACAGCGTGGGCTTCCTGCTCGGGCTGAAGGCATTTACCGCGGCGGTCCTCGGCGGCATCGGCAACCTGCGCGGTGCGCTGCTCGGCGGGCTGCTGCTCGGCCTGGTCGAGAACTACGCCTCGGCGCTGTTCGGCGCGAACTGGAAGGACCTCGTCGCCTTCGTCGTCCTGGTCGTGCTGCTGATGTTCCGGCCGACCGGTCTGCTTGGTGAGTCGTTGGGGAGGGCCCGCGCATGACAAGCGTGAGGGATTGGATCGATTCGGGCCGCCATGCGGTGGCCGAGCGTTGGCACAACGCGCCACGCTGGATGCGGTGGGCCGTCATCGCGGCGGTGGTCGTCTTCTTCTACGCCCTGCCGAACCGTGAGTTCTACCAGTGGCTCGGACCGATTCCGACCACCGGCTCGAACTTCGGGCAGGTTCTCTTCACCATCTCCATCTATGTGCTGCTGGCGGTCGGGCTGAACATCGTGGTCGGCTTCGCCGGCCTGCTCGACCTGGGCTACTTCGGCTTCTTCGCGGTCGGTGCGTACACGGTGGCGGTGCTGACCTCGCCGAGCAGTGACCTCAAGACGCTCTGGCCGTGGTTGCTGGCCCTGCCGGTAGCGCTCGTGCTCACCATGATCTCCGGGGTGATGCTGGGTACGCCGACGCTGCGGCTGCGCGGTGACTACCTGGCCATCGTGACGCTCGGCTTCGCCGAGATGATCCGGGTCGCGGCGACCAGTTCCGAGTTCCTCAAGGGGCAGCGCGGCTTCAACCAGATCCCGCACCCGCCGGGTACTCACTCCGACGGGTCGCCGGTCTTCGGGGTGCTCGACCCCCGGCCGTACTACTGGTTGGTGCTGACGCTGATCATCCTGGTGGTCCTCGGCGTGCGGAACCTCAACCGCAGCCGGGTCGGCCGGGCCTGGATCTCGATCCGGGAGGACGAGGACGCGGCGCAGTTGATGGGTGTGCCGACGTTCAAGTTCAAGCTCTGGGCGTTCGCGTCGGGCGCGTTCATCGGCGGTCTGGCCGGGGCGCTCTTCGCCGGCAAGCAGAACTTCGTCAGCTCGCAGAACCTGGAACTGCTCAACTCGATCATCATCCTGGCCGCGGTCATCCTCGGCGGCTCGGGCAACATCGTCGGCGCGATCGTCGGTGGTGGCCTGGTGGCGTACATGATCGAGCGGTTCCGTGGCATCGAGGTCTTCGGCATCGAGCTGTACGAGTACCGATTCATGTTCTTCGGCCTGGTGCTGGTGATCATGATGATCTTCCGGCCGCAGGGCCTGATACCGAACCGACGACGAGCGGCGGAGTTCAAGGACCGCCGCAAGGAGGTGATCGTCGGTGGGTGAGACCGTGCAGAAGCCGACCGTTCCGGAGCAGGCCGGGGCACCGGCGGTGGAGTCGACCTCCGCCGGCCGGGAGCCGCTGCTGGAGGTCGACCACGTGACGCTGCGGTTCGGCGGCGTGGTGGCCCTCAACGACGTGGACTTCACCCTCTACAAGGGGGAGATCCTCGGTCTGATCGGCCCGAACGGCGCCGGCAAGACCACCTGCTTCAACGCGATGACCGGGATCTACCAGCCTTCCGAGGGGGAGATCCGGTTCCGCGGGGAGCGGATCACCGGCAAGAAGAAGCACCAGATCACCAAGATGGGCATGGCGCGGACGTTCCAGAACATCCGCCTGTTCCCGGAGATGACGGCGCTGGAGAACATCCAGGTGGGCGCGGACGCGCACCACAAGACCAGCGTCATCTCCGCCCTGTTCCGGCTGCCCCGGCACCGGCGCGAGGAGCGCGACGGGATCGAGAAGGCCGAACGGCTGCTGGAGTTCGTCGGCATCCCCAACCGGATGCACGACGCCGCCCGCAACCTCTCCTACGGCGAACAGCGCCGGCTGGAGATCGCGCGGGCGTTGGCCACCGACCCGGTGCTGCTCTGCCTGGACGAGCCGGCCGCCGGCTTCAACCCGGCCGAGAAGGAGGAGCTGCTCCAGCTCATCCGCAAGATCCGGGACCAGGGCGTCACCGTGCTGCTGATCGAGCACGACATGCGTCTGGTCATGGGAGTGACCGACCGGATCGTGGTGCTGGAGTTCGGAAAGAAGATCGCTGAAGGACTCCCCGCCGAGGTGCGGGAGGACCACCGGGTGATCGCGGCCTACCTGGGGGTGCCGGATGACGACGTTGCTTGAGATCGAAGACGTCAGTCTGCTCTACGGGCGGATCAAGGCGCTGCACGGAATCAGCCTGACGGTGAACGAGGGCGAGATCGTGGCCCTGATCGGTGCCAACGGCGCCGGCAAGTCCACCACGATGCGGGCCATCTCGGGTATCCGTCCGGTCGCTTCCGGCCGGATCCACTTCGCTGGTGAGGACATCACCAAGCTCCGGGCCGACCTGCGGGTGCGACGGGGGCTCTGCCAGGCACCCGAGGGTCGGGGGATCTTCCCCGGCATGAGCGTGCTGGAGAACCTGGACATGGGTGCTTACACCCGGCGTGACCGCGCCGAGGTGAGCAAGGACCTGGCCAAGGTGCTGGAACTCTTCCCGCGGTTGGCGGAGCGGCGCAAGCAGGTCGGCGGCACGCTCTCCGGCGGTGAGCAGCAGATGCTGGCCGTCGGCCGGGCGTTGATGAGCCGGCCCAAGCTGCTGCTGCTCGACGAGCCCTCGATGGGTCTGGCGCCGATGCTGATCCAGCAGATCTTCAGCATCATCACGGAGATCAACGAGCAGGGCACCACGATCCTGCTGGTGGAGCAGAACGCGCAGCAGGCGCTCGCTCGGGCGCACCGCGCGTACGTGCTGGAGACGGGCCGGATCGTCAAGGAGGGCACCGGCTCGGAGTTGCTGCACGACCCCGCGGTCAAAGAGGCATACCTCGGCGTGGCCTGACCGGCTGCTACCCCTCATCGCAAGGAGTGCGACATGTTCAACTTCAACGGTCGCCGGCGGGCCGTCATCGGTGTGGCCGGTGCGGCGCTGCTCACCCTCTCGTTGGCCGCATGCGGCGAGAAGGAGAGCGACGACCAGCCCGGTGCGGGCCCGTCCGTAACGGCCGACGCCGACTCGGCGCTCGCCGCGAAGGTGCCTGACGCGATCAAGGCTGACGGCGTGATCAAGGTGGGCACCGACGCGACGTACGCGCCGGCGGAGTTCCTCGACACCGACGGCAAGACCGTGATCGGCTTCGACGTCGAGCTGTTCAACGCGGTGGCGCAGAAGCTCGGCCTGAAGGCCGAGTACGAGGCGGCGCCGTTCGACGCGATCCTGCCCGGTGTGGACTCCGGCAAGTACGAGATCGGTGTCTCCTCGTTCACCATCAACCCCGAGCGCATGCAGACGGTCAACATGGTGAGCTACTTCTCCGCCGGCACCCAGTGGGCCACCAAGGCCGGTAACCCGAACCAGGTGGACCCGGACAACGCCTGCGGCAAGAAGATCGCCGTGCAGACCAGCACGGTCCAGGTTGAGGACCTCGAGGCCCGGTCGAAGAAGTGCACGGACGCCGGCAAGCCGGCGATCAGCATCGACCAGTACCAGTCTCAGGCCGACGCGACGGCCGCGGTGGTCAGCGGCAAGAACGACGCCATGCTGGCCGACTCGCCGGTCGGCGCGTACGCGGTGCAGCAGAGCAACGGCCAGCTGGAGGTGCTCGGCGACATCTACGAGTCGGCTCCCTACGGCTACGTGGTGAAGAAGGACCAGACCGCGTTCGCCGAGGTGCTGCAGGAGGCCGTGCAGGCGGTCATCGCCGACGGCAGCTACGAGGCGGCGCTGAAGAAGTGGGGCGTCGAGGGCGGTGCCATCTCGACTTCGGCAGTGAACCCCGCCAGCTGACATGTCTCTCGACACCGAAACACCCGAACGGGCACGGCCGGAACCCATCCAGGCCGTGCCCGTGCGGCATCCCGGACGGTGGCTCGCCGTCGCCGTCATCGGGGTGCTGGTGGCCATGTTCGTGCACATGCTGGTGACGAACAAGGCGTTCAACTGGTCGTTCATGATCGACGAGATGTTCCGGCCGCCGATCATGGCAGGGCTGCGGGGCACCATCGCGCTGACCATCTGCTCGATGCTCATCGGCATCACGCTGGGCATCGTCATCGCGATCATGCGGCTCTCCGAGAACCCGATCCTGCGCGGCGTCTCCTGGGTCTACACCTGGTTCTTCCGGGCGGTGCCCCGGCTGGTGCTGGCGCTCCTCTTCGGCAACCTGGGCATCCTCTGGTCCCGGATCGAGTTCGGGTTGCCCTTCGACCGGCAGATCGGCGCGCTGTTCGGGGTACAGGACTTCGAGGCGCGACTCTTCGGCTTCTCGGCGATGGACCTTCTCACCGGCTTCGTCGCCGGCATGCTGGCGCTCGGCCTCTCCGAGGCCGCGTACATGGCGGAGATCGTCCGGGCCGGCATCCAGTCGGTCGACGAGGGGCAGACCGAGGCCGCCCAGGCGCTCGGCCTGACCCGGGGTCAGATCATGCGCCGGATCGTGCTGCCGCAGGCGATGCGGGTGATCATTCCGCCGACCGGCAACGAGACCATCGCGATGCTCAAGGACACCGCCCTGGTGGCCTTCATCCCGGTCTCCACCGAGCTGTTCTTCCAGCTCAAGGCCGTCGGTGCCCGCACCTTCCAGCTCTTCCCCATGTACGTGGCGGCGTGCCTGTGGTACCTGGTGCTGACCAGCGTGCTGCTGGTCGGTCAGTACTACCTGGAGCGGCACTTCTCCAAGGGTGTCGGCCGCAGCGGGCGGGCGAAAGTCAAGTTGCGGGGGATCGTCGCAGAGACCGGCGGCGGCGCGAGCAAGGCGGATGCGTGATGACGGGCGTGAAAGTGCTGCCGCAGGCCGGCCCGCCGGGGGCGGAGTCGAGGCCGATGGTGCACGCCGAGCAGGTGCACAAGTCGTTCGGCTCGATCGAGGTGCTCAAGGGCATCGACCTGCAGGTGCGGGCCGGGGAGGTGTGCTGCCTGCTCGGGCCCTCCGGCTCGGGCAAGTCGACCTTCCTGCGCTGCATCAACCACCTGGAGAAGATCAACGCCGGGTGGATCCGGGTGGACGGCGAGCTGATCGGCTACCGGGAGCGCGGCGGCAAGCTGCACGAGATGCGGGAGAAGGAGGTCGCCGCCCAGCGCCGCTCGATCGGCATGGTGTTCCAGCGGTTCAACCTGTTCCCGCACATGACGGCCCTGGACAACGTGGCCGAGGCACCGACCCTGGTACGGCGGGAGAAGAAGTCCGCCGCCCGGGAGCGGGCCGCGGCGCTGCTGGAACGGGTCGGACTCGGCGACAAGCTGGGCAACTATCCGGGGCAGCTCTCCGGTGGGCAGCAGCAGCGGGTGGCCATCGCCCGGGCGCTGGCCATGAAGCCGAAGCTGATGCTTTTCGACGAGCCGACCAGCGCGCTCGACCCGGAGCTGGTCGGCGAGGTGCTGGACGTGATGAAGGACCTGGCCCGCGACGGCATGACGATGATCGTGGTGACCCACGAGATCGGCTTCGCCCGGGAGGTCGGCGACTCGCTGGTCTTCATGGACGGCGGCGTGGTGGTCGAGCAGGGCAACCCGCGCGAGGTGATCGCCGACCCGAAGCACGACCGGACCAAGGCGTTCCTGGCCAAGGTGCTCTGACCTGGATCCGGTCGCCGACGGAACATCGCCGGCGACCGGATCCGGTGCGACCGTCGCCGGTCCCGCCTGGTCCTGGTTATTGGTGGGGCGGGTGACCAGATCGGGTCACCACGGCCACGGCCGGGTCAGCCGGTCAGTTCACGAAGCCCTGTAGCCACCAACCCGGGTTCTGCGCCGTGCAGGTGTATCGCTCGTAGTAACCGCTCTTCACCCGGGCCTCCCCGACGGAACGGCACTGGGACTGCTGGACGTAGACCCCGCCGCTCACCCACTGTCCGGCCTGCGCCGGCCCAGCCGTGACGACCATCGCCCCGGCCGCGACCATCGCTGGCAGCCCGAGTCGCACGATCCACTTCTTCCCCGTCGTGTTCATCCCCGTGTCCTCCCTCGCCGTCGAACGTTGATCTTCGATACTGTAACGACAACATCGCGATCTGTGGGGGCGGCGACCGTGCGTCCCTGTCGGGGCCAGGGGATAGAGTCGCTGCCGTGACAGCTACGACCCCGCGCCTGCTTCTCGTTGACGGACACTCCCTGGCATACCGGGCCTTCTTCGCCCTGCCGGTGGAGAACTTCTCCACCACGACGGGGCAGCCGACCAACGCGGTCTACGGCTTCACCTCCATGCTGATCAACGTGCTGCGCGATGAGCAGCCGACCCACATCGTCGTCGCCTTCGACGTCTCCCGCCGGTCCTTCCGTACCGACAAGTACGCGGAGTACAAGGCCGGCCGCAGCGAGACCCCGACCGACTTCAAGGGCCAGGTCAGCCTGGTGAAGGAGGTCCTGGCCGCGCTGCGCATCCCGGTGGTGGAGAAGGAGGGCTACGAGGCCGACGACATCATCGCCACCCTGGCCTGCCAGGCCCGCGACCAGGGCATGTCGGTGCTGATCAGCACCGGCGACCGGGACGCCTTCCAACTGGTCGGCGAGCAGGTCACCGTGCTCTACCCGCGCAAGGGCGTCTCCGATCTGGCCCGGATGGATCCGGCCGCGGTCGAGGCGAAGTACGGCGTCGGCCCCGGGCACTACCGCGACCTGGCCGCGCTGGTCGGCGAGACCAGCGACAATCTGCCCGGCGTTCCCGGGGTCGGCCCGAAGACGGCTGCCAAATGGATCAACACCTATGGCGGGGTGGAGGGCGTCATCGCCCGCGCCGACGAGATCAAGGGCAAGGCCGGCGACAGCCTGCGTGAGCGGCTGGCCGATGTGATCCGCAACTACGAGATCAACTGCCTGGTCTCCGACCTGGAGCTGCCGATCCGCCCCGACGACGCCCGCTGGCAGGGCTGGGACCGCGAGGCGGTGCACCAGGTCTTCGACACCCTCCAGTTCCGCATCCTGCGCGACCGGCTCTACCAGTACCTGGAGGCGGTCGAGCCGGAGGCCGAGGCGGGCTTCGACCTGGCCGGCGAGGTCCTCGCCGCCCCCGGCGCCCTGGCCGGTTGGCTGGCGACGCACGGGACGGCCGGCACCCCGGTCGGCCTGGCGGTCAAGCTCGACACCGGCCCCAACCGCCGGCACACCGCCACCATCACCGGCATGGCCCTGGCCACCGCCGACGGCGCGGCGGCCTGGTTCGACCCGAGCGGGCTGGCGGAGGCCGACGAGGTGGCCCTGGCGGGCTGGCTGGCCGACGAGACCCGGCCGAAGGTGCTGCACGACAGCAAGCCCGCCGTGCTCGCCTTCGCCGCGCACGGCTGGTCCCTGGCCGGCATCGCCCGGGACACCCAGATCGCGGCCTACCTGGCCCGCCCCGACCAGCGTTCCTACGACCTGACCGACCTGGCGCTGCGCTACCTGCACCGGGAGCTGCGCGTCGACGCCCCGGACGACGGCCAGCTGACGCTGGACGGGCTCGGCGGCGACAGCGAGGCCGAGCAGAACCTCATGCTGCACGCCCGGGCCACCCTCGACCTGGCCGACGCGATCGACGCGGAGCTGTCCCGCGACGGCGAGCAGTCGGCCCGGCTGATGGCCGGGGTCGAGCTGCCGCTGATGCGGGTGCTGGCGCACATGGAACGCACCGGCATCGCCGCCGACACCGACTACCTGTCCGAGCTGGAGGCGCACTTCGCCGCCGAGGTGAAGGCCGCCGCGCAGGGTGCGTACGCGGCGGTTGGGCGGGAGTTCAACCTCGGCTCGCCGAAGCAGCTTCAGGAGATCCTCTTTGGCGAGCTGAATCTGCCCAAGACCAAGCGGATCAAGACGGGCTACACCACCGACGCCGACGCGTTGCAGTGGCTCCACGCGCAGAACCCACACCCGGTGCTGACCTATCTGCTGCGCCACCGCGACGTGGCCAAGCTCAAGTCGACCGTGGACGGCCTGCTCAAGTCGGTCTCCGACGACGGGCGCATCCACACCACCTTCAACCAGACGGTGGCCGCCACCGGTCGGCTCTCCTCCACCGAGCCCAACCTGCAGAACATCCCGATCCGCACGGAGGAGGGGCGGCGGATCCGCCGCGCCTTCGTCGTGGGGGAGGGGTATGACTGCCTGCTCACCGCCGACTACAGCCAGATCGAGATGCGGATCATGGCGCACCTGTCGGCGGACGACGCGCTGATCCAGGCGTTCAACTCCGGTGCCGACTTCCACGCGGCGACCGCCTCGTCGGTCTTCGGCGTCCCGGTGGCCGAGGTCGTCCCGGACCAGCGGCGCAAGATCAAGGCGATGAACTACGGCCTGGCGTACGGGCTGAGCGCCTTCGGCCTGTCCCAGCAGCTCGGCATCAGCGCCGAGGAGGCGCGCGCGCTGATGGAGCACTACTTCGCCGGCTTCGGTGGCGTCCGGGACTACCTCCAGGAGGTCGTCGCCCGGGCCCGCCAGGACGGCTACACCTCCACCATCCTCGGCCGCCGGCGCTACCTGCCCGACCTGGTGAGCGACAACCGGCAGCGGCGGGAGATGGCCGAGCGGATGGCGCTCAACGCCCCGATCCAGGGCTCTGCGGCGGACATCATCAAGGTCGCCATGCTGCACGTCGACACCGCCCTGCGGGACGCCGGGCTGCGTTCCCGGATGCTGCTGCAGGTGCACGACGAACTGGTCTTCGAGGTGGCGCCGGGAGAGCGGGCGACGCTGGAGGAGCTGGTGCGGCGCGAGATGGGTGGGGCGTACCCGCTGTCGGTGCCGCTGGAGGTGTCGGTCGGCGAAGGGCGGGACTGGAACAGCGCCGACCACTGATTCCCTCGTTGTCGGGGTTCCGGGGTTACCTGAGGGACGCGGCCGCGTCGCGGAGCGCGGCCGCGAGGCGGTCCCGCACCGCCGCTTGGGCGGCGATCCGTGCGTCCAGCACGGCCAGGCGTTCCAGGGCGACCCGCAGCCCGGCGGGGGAGGGCGCCGCCGTGGCCACGTCCCTGTCGAGGCAGGGCAGAAACACCCGGACATCCGCCAGGGTCAGCCCGCTGGCGAGCAGGTGCCGGATGTTGCGCACCCGCACGACGGCACGCTCGTCGTACTCCCGGTAGCCGTTGGCGGCCCGGTGGGAGTCGATCAGCCCGTGCTCCTCGTAGTGCCGCAGCGCCCGGGGAGTGCTGCCGGTGACCCTGGCCAGTTCGCCGATCCGCAACCCGGGCACCGTCCCCTCACGCGACGACCGCTCCACCGTCGACCGGCAGCACCACGCCGGTGACGAAGGCCGCCTCCGGGTCGCAGAGCCGCAGGATCGCCCAGGCTACCTCCTCGGGGTCCCCGATCCGGCCCAGCGGCGTGTGCCCGAGCTGCCACGCGCGTACCGTCGCGCGCTGCTGCGGGCTGAGGCCCTGGTGCGCACCGATCGGGGTGTCGATCGCCCCCGGGGCGACCGCCACCACCCGGATGCCGCGCGGCGCCAGCTCTACCGCCCAGCTGCGGGTCAGTGAGTCGAGGGCGGCCTTGCCCGCCGCGTAGAGCGAGGCTCCGGGCCAGGCCCGCTGCCCGATCGACGTGGTGACGTTGACGATCACGCCCCGGGTGGCGGCAAGTGCCGGGACCGCCGTGTGGGCCAGCCGGACCGGGGCGAGCAGGTTGGTGGACAGCTGCCGGCGGGCCGCCGCCTCGTCCAACTCGGCGAGCAGACCGCCGCCGGCGATGCCGGCGTTGTTGACCAGCACGTCCAGCCGGCCGTGGTGGTCGACGGCGGCGCTGACCACCCGGTCCGGCGCGTCGTCGGCGGTGACGTCGACGGTGAGCGGGGTGATCAGCGGGTGATCGGCCGCGGTCTCCGCCAGCGGCGCAGCGCGGCGGCCCACCACGAGAACGTGCGCTCCTGCGGAGCTGAAGGCCCGGGCGGTGGCCCGGCCGATTCCGGTGCCGGCGCCCGTCACGACCACGACCCGGCGTGGCATGTTGTCGTTCATGCCGCCGATCGTCGGACCTTGCCGTCAGCGGCAGGGTCAAGCCGGGCCTCGGCAGAATCCGGGCCGGGGCCGGGATCAGCGTGCCGGCCCCCGGCGTGACTTCGGCGGGGCGCCGTGCCGTTCCAGGGCACGCCGTGACGGACCGCCGGGCGGCGGCAGCGGGGCCTTGACCGGGTCGTGGCCCCAGTTCATCAGCGAGTACCGCCACCGGGTCTCACGGACGTCGCCGCTCGGTCGCTGCGCCATGTGTCGCCGGACGTACCCGACGACCTTGCGCATGTGTTTGTAGTCGGCGGCGGTCAACTCGTCGCGCTTGCGCCGGAGCAGGTCGACGATCTTCCGGCCGGACTCGTGGCCGACCGACTCGCCGCCCTCGGTCCCCTTCTTCTGCCAGCCGACGTGCTTGGACTCCGGGGTCTCCAACCATTCCCGGAGCTCGGCGGGCTTCATGTTCACCGCCTCGGTGAACTCCTGGTAGGTCTGCTGGGGATCGTCACTTCGGCTCATGACGCAGCACCTCCGGCCGGTGAGCGACATCCCGGCCCGAGTCGTCGTTGCGGATGCGGTACTGCGGGGCCTCCGGTGACGCGTTCACGGCGTGTCCGCGTACGTGCGTGCGTTCGGTCAGTTTCTCCCTCACCACGCCGTACGCCCGGCCGCTGTGGCTGGCCCAGGAGACGTGGTCACCCCGGCGGAACTCCATTTCGGCCATGTCGCCCGGTTACCCGGGGTCGCCCGGCGAAAACGACCACGGCGATCGGCAGCTTGATTTCGACGGGCTCGGCCAGCGCGGTTCCGGTCGCCCCGGCGGTGAGGGTCAGGGGCCGGGCTTGTCGGCGACGAAGATGGCGGTGCCGGGGAAGAGCCGCCCGCGCAGCGGGCTCCACTGCCCCCAGACGCCCTTGTGCCCCGCCGGCCACTCGGGTTCCACCAGGTCCACCAGCCGGAACCCGGCGCCGACCAGTTCCCGGACCCGGTCGCCGAGGGTGCGGTGCTGCTCGACGTAGGTGGCCACGCCGCGTTCGTCCTGCTCCACGTACGGCTGGGTGTCGAAGTACGAGTGGACGGCGGTCAGCCCGCCCTCGCCCGGGTCGTCGAGGAAGATCCAGCGCATCGGGTGCGTCACCGAGAACACCCAGCGGCCGCCGGGCCGCAGCACCCGGTGCACCTCGCGCATCAACGCCGCCGAGTCCTCGACGAACGGCACCGCCCCGAACGCCGTGCAGGCGGTGTCGAAGGCGGCGTCGGCGAAGGGCAGGGCAAGGGCGTCGGCCTGCACCAGCGGTACGCGTACCCCGCTGCGGGCGGCGGCCTGCGCCGCGTGCCGCAACATGCCGGCGGACAGGTCCACGGCGACCGGCCGGGCACCCTGGGTGGCCAGCCAGCGGGAGCAGGACGCGGCGCCGCAGCCGACCTCCAGCACCCGGCGTCCGGCCAGCTCGCCGAGCAGCCGGGCATCCGCCTCGCGCAACCCCTCCGGGCACCAGACGAAGTCCACGTCGCCCAGGAACGCTCCGTGCTCGGCCTGGTAGTCGTCGGCGTCCGCGTCCCACCAGCCGCGGTTGGCCCGGCGGACCTCGTCGGCGGCTACCCGGCGGCGGGTCACCCTGTCGTCGTCCACTCGCCTACGCTAGGCCCCCCGGTTGCCCGGAGCCGCGCCGCACCACCGGGACGAATGGTGCTGGTGTGACGGACGAGGCAGCCACGGCCCCTTACCGCATGAAATCTCCCCTTTCGCAGGTGGCGAGGTCGCGAGGAGACGGGAGGGCTTGCACGCTGTGGTAATGCAGCGGGTAGGCTAGAGGATGCGCTCGCGGATCGTGTGCCTCGGCAGGGAGCAGGTGCGCGGTCGACGGAGTCACATCAAGATCTCGTTCAGCGATTTCCAGGTGGGCCCGCCGGCGGATCCGTTGGCGCGCACAGGTCACCGCGACACCAGCCTGCTGTGACACACCATCCGACCGGAGCAACCGCCCACATGACGAGCAGCATCGAGGCCCCCTCGAGCGCCACCAGGGTCACCGTCGACGATCTCGGCTCTGAGGAGGCTTTCCTCGCCGCGATCGACGAGACCATCAAGTACTTCAACGACGGCGACATTGTCGAAGGCACCGTCGTCAAGGTCGATCGGGACGAGGTCCTGCTCGACATCGGCTACAAGACCGAGGGCGTCATCCCCTCTCGTGAGTTGTCGATCAAGCACGACGTGGACCCGGCAGAGGTCGTCTCGGTGGGCGACCACATCGAGGCCCTTGTCCTCCAGAAGGAGGACAAGGAGGGTCGGCTGATCCTCTCCAAGAAGCGGGCGCAGTACGAGCGGGCCTGGGGCACGATCGAGAAGATCAAGGACGAGGACGGCGTCGTCCGCGGTTCGGTCATCGAGGTGGTCAAGGGTGGCCTCATCCTCGACATCGGGCTGCGCGGCTTCCTGCCCGCCTCCCTGGTCGAGATGCGGCGGGTGCGTGACCTGCAGCCGTACGTGGGCCGCGAGCTGGAAGCCAAGATCATCGAGCTGGACAAGAACCGCAACAACGTGGTTCTGTCCCGCCGGGCCTGGCTGGAGCAGACGCAGTCCGAGGTGCGCACCGAGTTCCTCAACAAGCTCCAGAAGGGGCAGGTCCGCAAGGGCGTCGTCTCCTCGATCGTCAACTTCGGCGCGTTCGTCGACCTCGGCGGCGTGGACGGTCTGGTGCACGTCTCCGAGCTGTCCTGGAAGCACATCGACCACCCGTCCGAGGTCGTCGAGGTGGGCCAGGAGGTCGAGGTCGAGGTCCTGGACGTCGACCTGGACCGCGAGCGGGTCTCGCTGTCGCTGAAGGCGACCCAGGAGGACCCGTGGCGGCAGTTCGCCCGCACCCACGCGATCCAGCAGATCGTGCCGGGTAAGGTCACCAAGCTGGTGCCGTTCGGCGCCTTCGTCCGGGTGGACGACGGCATTGAGGGCCTGGTCCACATCTCCGAGCTGGCCGAGCGTCACGTGGAGATCCCGGAGCAGGTCGTCCAGGTCGGCTCCGAGGTCATGGTCAAGGTCATCGACATCGACCTGGAGCGTCGCCGGATCTCGCTGTCGCTCAAGCAGGCCAACGAGGGCTTCGTCGAGGGCGAGGAGCACTTCGACCCGACCCTCTACGGCATGGCCGCGACCTACGACAACGAGGGCAACTACATCTACCCGGAGGGCTTCGACCCGGAGACGGGCGAGTGGCTCGAGGGGTACGACAAGCAGCGCGAGACGTGGGAGCAGCAGTACGCCGAGGCGCGGCTGCGCTGGGAGGCGCACCAGAAGCAGGTGCAGACCTCCCGGGCCGCCGAGGCCGAGGCCGCTGCCAACCCGCAGCCGGCACCCACCGGCGGCACCACCACCTCGACCAGCGCGGCCCCCAGCCGCCAGGCCGAGGAGCCCGCGGGCACGCTGGCCACCGACGAGGCGCTCGCCGCTCTGCGGGAGAAGCTCGCCGGCGGCAAGTGACCGCCTGACAACTCCAGCCCGGCGTAGCTGACGCCACGATCTGGAGCTGTCGCTGACGACGACGGCCCCGCCCGACCCGGCATCCCGGGTTGCGGCGGGGCCGTCGCTGTTCCACCTCGCTTTGCGGGCTGCGCCTCGCCTTGCGGGCTCCACCCTCGCCCTGCGGCTTCGCCTCGCCCTGCGGGCTGCGCATCATGATCGTGCTCGATCTGGGATCGAGTGGTGTCCAGGCGGCAACGATGCCACTCGATCCTGGATCGAGCAGGCCGGGAGGAGAGCCCGCCGGGTTCCGTTTGGCGGGGCCGGCATGATCGGGTTGACTGGGTGACGTGCTGAGGGTGGGGTTGACCGGCGGGATCGGGTCGGGAAAGAGCGCCGTGGCGCGGCGGCTGGTCGAGCTGGGCGCCGTGCTCGTCGACGCCGACCAGGTCGCGCGGGAGGTGGTCGCCCCCGGCACCGAAGGGCTGGCCGAGGTCGTCGCCGCCTTCTCCGAGCGGGTCCTCGACGCCGACGGTGCCCTCGACCGTGCCGCCCTCGGCGACCTGGTCTTCGCCGACGAGGCGGCCCGCCGCCGGCTGGAGGCGATCGTGCACAGCCGGGTACGGGCCCGTACCGCGGAACTGGTCGCCGCCGCACCGACGGAAGCGGTGGTGGTCAACGACGTACCGCTGCTCGTCGAGGTGGGGTTGGCGCCCACGTACCACCTGGTGGTCGTGGTGCAGACGGCGGTGGAGACCCGACTGGAGCGGCTGACCCGCGACCGCGCGATGAGTCGCGCGGACGCCCAGCGGCGGATCGCCGCCCAGGCCGACGACGCCAGTCGGGCTGCCGTGGCGGACGTGCTGCTCAGCAACGACGGCACCCTGGCGCAGCTGCACGCGGCGGTCGACGCGCTCTGGAACGACCGGCTGGTGCCGTTCGAGGCCAACGTGCGGTATCGCCGGGCGGTCCGGGCGCACCGGGTGACGTTGGCCGAGCCGGATTCGACCTGGCCCCAGCAGTACGCCCGGCTGGCCGCCCGGATCCGGCACGCGATCGCCCCGGCCGATCTGCGGATCGACCACATCGGCTCGACGGCGATGACCGGGCTGGCCGCCAAGGACGTGATCGACATCCAGCTCAGCGTGCCGTCGCTGGCCGACGCCGACGGTCCGCTGGCCGAGCGGCTCGCCGACGCCGGTTTCCCCCGGCTGGCGGGCGACTGGTGGGACAGCCCCCGACCGCCCGGCACCGGCCGGTGGGAGAAGCGGCTGCACGGCAGCGCCGACCCGGCCCGCCCGGTCCATCTGCACATCCGGGTGACCGGCTCGCCCGGCTGGCGGTACGCCCTGCTGATGCGCGACCACCTGCGGGCCGACCCGGACCGTCGGGCCACATACCTGATGCTGAAGCGCGAACTGGCGGCGTCTGCGCCGGACAGCGGCGCGTACGCCACGGCGAAGGACCCGTGGTTCGACGAGGAGCACCTGCGGGCGGAGGAGTGGGCGGTCCGGACCGGTTGGCGCCCCTGACCCCACCCACCGCCCAGCGCGTCGCGCCCGGCCGAGGTCAGGGCGTCGCGCCGGTCGGGGTCAGCGCGTCGTGCCCGGGCGGGGTCAGCGCGTCGCGTCGGTCGGGGTCAGTCGCGGCACCGGGCCGGGGGTCAGGTCGAGCTGTGCCCAGGCGCCGGCCCGGGTCGGCAGTTCCACCCGGCGCAGCAGCCCGCTGCGGTCCACCCAGTAGCGCGTCGGGCCCCGGGCGGTGTCGACCTCCACGATGTCGATCGGAGTGCCGGCGAGGCTGTCGCCGCGTACCCGCCGGATGCTGCCTTGCGGCCCGGTTCCCCGGACGGTCCGCAGCGCGGCGTCCAGCAGCGGATCGAGGGCGTCGGTGGGGTGCGGGTCGGCCCGCCAGCCGGTCTTCGGTGGGGGCATCGGCGGAAGATCCTCGCCGCCCGCTGGCGTCTTCTCGATCCGGGTGAACCCGGTGCGGTCGCGGCGGACCAGGGTCCGTGCGCCGTCCGCGTCGAGGTCGGTGACACCGAGGTACGCCGTACCCGAGGTCCAGCTCAGCCAGCCCGTGCCACGTAGGTTGGTGCCGGCGGACAC
Organism: Micromonospora craterilacus; assembly: GCF_003236315.1. Taxonomy (GTDB): domain Bacteria; phylum Actinomycetota; class Actinomycetes; order Mycobacteriales; family Micromonosporaceae; genus Micromonospora; species Micromonospora craterilacus. The sequence goes on along the minus strand of NZ_POTY01000031.1, from coordinate 20,034 downwards.
CGGAGCGGTCAGGGTGACGGCGGCTCCGCCGGCCGATCGCAACCTCTCCGGCAGTCGGCGCCAGCGGTCCCGTTCGGTGGCGCTGAGGGCGCGGGGCAGGCCGGGCCGGCCGCCCAGCGCGTCGACCGGGCGGAGCGTGGGCCGGTCGGCCCGGTTCAGCTGTACGGTCACCGGCCCGACCCCGGGCAGGTTGGCCGTCAGCCGGTGCAGCCGGCCGGTCGGGTCCAGCCAGTAGCGCGCCGCCTGGCCCTCGCCGGTCGGGGCCGTGGAGCCGGTGGTGGCGGGCGCGGCGCTCGGCAACGGCCCCTCCAGGATGTCGACCGCCTCCCCGTTGACCCGGTCCCGGCCCACCCAGCGGCCCATGGGCCCGTCGGCGGGCTCCGGCCGGTCGGAGGCCAGGGCGAAGATCAGGCCCAACAGCGGGTCGAGTCCACGATCGGCGGGCAGCCGCCAGCCGTCGGACGGCGGTACCAGGGGCGGCGTGGCGGGCGTCGGCACCGCCGCCGGATCGGGCCGGACCACCAGCACGGTGGGGGTGGCCTGCGCCAGACCGCGCAGCGGACCCGCGCCGGGCCCACCCACGTCCAGGTAGACCAGCTGCCGGGCCCAGTCGACCCAGCCGACGAGATCGGTGCGGGCCGTCCCGCCACCTACCGTGACGTGCAGCCCGGCACGCAGGTCGCGGTAGTTGATGACCCGCATGCCGGCCACCCGTTCCCGCTCGGCCGCCGTCATCTCCCGCGGCGCCGGCCCGTCGGGTGCCCAGTTGACCAGCGTGGCCACCAGCATGACGGCGGAGAGCACGGCGGTCAGGCCGAGCGCGGTCAGGGTGATCCGACGCCGGCGGCTGGTGCCGCGCCGCGCCGTGCCCGCCTCCTCGGTCGCTCCGGCGAGGTCCTCGTCCTCCGCCGGATCGCCGCCGGCGAGGTCGAGCCCGCCGAGGGACACCCCGGCCCGCCGGATCCCGGGCCGCCGCCCTGGCTCGCCGGGCGCGGGATCGGGGCCGGTGAGACCGAGGACCGCGGGCGGCACTATCCCGCCCCGGTGTCGCCGTGGCCCGGTGCGGTGCCGGCGGCCGGTGGCACCACCGGGAGCTTTCGGGCGGCCAGAGTCGGCCGGGTCGTCGGGACCGGGACGGTCGGTGTCGCGGGCGCCGGGTGTCGGTCGTGAGGTGCTCTCCACGGGAGGATGAACGGACCGGACCGGGATCGGGTGACGAGACGGCGCTCGCGGCGGCCGGTCTGCGCGTTCAGCGCGACCACGTCGGATGCGCACGCCGGGCATGCCGGGTGCTGCGACCCTCTGTGCCGGGGGTGGCGCGGCCTGTGCGGCTCACCACCGGCCCGGTCGGCCGCCGCGAGCGGCCTACGGCAAAAGCGTAGCCGGGTGAGAAGAACCACACAATGCGAATATCGAAGCGGATCAGGTGCCGGCCGTAGTCGGCACGGACTGTCGGGCCCCGGGCGTACCGTGGGGGTCATGGCGCTCGACATACCCCGGCTCGACGGTCGCTTCCAGGTCATCAGCGAGTTCCAGCCGGCCGGCGACCAGCCGGCGGCGATCGACGATCTGGAGCGGCGGGTGCGCCGCGGCGACCGGCACACCGTGCTGCTCGGCGCGACCGGCACCGGCAAGAGCGCCACCACGGCCTGGTTGATCGAGCGGTTGCAGCGTCCCACGCTGGTGCTGGCCCCCAACAAGACGCTCTGCGCGCAGCTGGCCAAGGAGTTCAGCGAGCTGCTGCCGGACAACGCGGTGGAATACTTCGTCTCCTACTACGACTACTACCAGCCCGAGGCGTACATCCCGCAGACCGACACCTACATCGAGAAGGATTCCTCGATCAACGAGGAGGTCGAGCGGCTCCGGCACTCGGCGACCATGTCGCTGCTGACCCGCCGCGACGTGGTCGTGGTGGCCACGGTAAGCGCGATCTACGGGCTGGGCACCCCGGAGGAGTACCTCGACCGGGCGGTGCGGGTCGCCGTCGGTCAGGAGCTGGACCGCGACCAGCTGCTGCGTCGGCTGGTCGACATCCAGTACACCCGCAACGACATGGCTTTCCAGCGGGGCACGTTCCGGGTCCGCGGCGACACGCTGGAGATCATCCCGGCGTACGAGGAACTCGCCGTGCGTATCGAGCTGTTCGGCGACGAGGTGGAGAAGCTCTACTACCTCAACCCGCTCACCGGCGACGTGGTGCGTGAGGTCGACCACCTGCTGATCTTCCCGGCGACACACTATGCGGCCGGTCCGCAGCGGATGGAGCGGGCCGTCCGCGACATCGAGACCGAGCTGGGCGAGCGGCTGGCCGAGCTGGAGCGCCAGGGCAAGCTGCTGGAGGCGCAGCGGCTGCGGATGCGCACCACCTACGACATCGAGATGATGCGGCAGGTCGGTTTCTGCTCCGGCATCGAGAACTACTCGATGCACATCGACGGCCGGTTGCCCGGCAGCCCGCCGCACTGCCTGCTCGACTACTTCCCCGACGACTTCCTCACCGTGGTCGACGAGTCGCACGTGACCATCCCGCAGATCGGTGGCATGTACGAGGGCGACGCCTCCCGCAAGCGGATGCTGATCGACCACGGCTTCCGGCTGCCCAGTGCCGCCGACAACCGGCCGCTGCGGTTCGACGAGTTCCTGGAGCGGGTCGGCCAGATGGTCTTCCTGTCGGCCACCCCCGGCCCGTGGGAGCTGGAGCACGCCCAGGGCGAGTTCGTCGAGCAGGTGATCCGCCCGACCGGCCTGGTCGACCCGGAGGTCGTCGTCAAGCCGACCAAGGGCCAGATCGACGACCTGATGCACGAGATCAAGCTGCGTACGGAGCGGGACGAGCGGGTGCTGGTCACCACGCTGACCAAGAAGATGGCCGAGGACCTGTCGGACTACCTCCTGGAGAACGGCATCCGGGTGCGCTACCTGCACTCCGAGGTCGACACGCTGCGCCGGGTGGAGTTGCTGCGTGAGCTGCGCCGAGGCGACTACGACGTGCTGGTCGGCATCAACCTGCTGCGGGAGGGCCTCGACCTGCCGGAGGTGTCCCTGGTGGCGATCCTCGACGCGGACAAGGAGGGCTTCCTGCGCAGCGGCCGGTCGCTGATCCAGACCATTGGCCGGGCGGCCCGTAACGTCTCCGGCCAGGTGCACATGTACGCCGACAAGATCACGCCGTCGATGGCGGACGCGATCGAGGAGACCAACCGGCGGCGGGCCAAGCAGACCGCGCACAACGAGGCGCACGGCATCAGTCCCGAGCCGCTGCGGAAGAAGATCCACGACATCCTCGACGACATCTACCGCGAGGCTGAGGACACCGAGGCGACCCGGGTGGGCGGGGCGGTACGGCAGCTGTCCCGCGGCAAGGCCCCGGTCAAGGAGACCCGTAGTCGCGTCCGGGCCGGCACCGGCACCCCGGCCCGGGAGGGGATGGCCCGGGCCGAGTTGGCGCAGCTCATCCAGGAGCTCAACGACCAGATGCTCGCCGCCGCGCGGGAGCTTCAGTTCGAGTTGGCCGCCCGGATCCGCGACGAGGTCGCCGATCTGAAGAAGGAGCTGCGGGGGATGGACGCGGCCGGGGTGCGGTGAGTCGGGCTCACCTCCCAGGTGCGGGGGATTGCGGAATGCGAGCGTCCTATTGCGCTGGGTGATCGCCGTGCGTAATCTCCCTCGGTGGGGAGGCGGGAATGCCGTTGCCAACGAGTCCGGTCATTCGACGCGCGCGACTCGGCGCCGAGCTGCGCCAGCTCCGGCGGCGAGAGGCGCTGACGCTGGAACAGGTGTGTGAGCGGCTCGGTTGGGCGTCCACGTCGAAGCTGTCCCGCATCGAGTTGGGGCAGAGCCGCCCGGATCTGGCCGACGTGCTCGACCTGCTCGACGTCTACCAGGTGCCGTCGGCGCAGCGGGACGCGCTGATCGTCATCGCCCGCGACGCCGCGACCAGTCGGGGCTGGTGGAAGTCGCTGGGCGAGATGGGCGAGCGGCAGCGCACGTACGCCGAGCTCGAAGCCGGAGCGGCGGGCATCGTCGAGTACCAGCCGGCCGTCGTGCCCGGCCTATTGCAGACCCCGGAGTACGCCCGCCTGCGCATCGCCGCCGGGCAGCTGCTCGACCCGGGGGTGGACGTGGAGGCCGACCTGCGGGCCCGCGCCGCCCGGCACGCGGTGCTGCGGCGGGTCGATCCGCCCCGCTACACGGCACTGATCACCGAGGCGGCCTGCGAGCCCGCCGGTGACCCGGTGGAGGTCTGGCGCGGCCAACTGCGGCACCTGCTCGACCTGGCCGCGTTGCCGCACGTGGCGATCCGGCTGCTGCCGGCCGGGGCCGGGCGGGCTCCGGCGCCGCTGACGCCGTTCTCCTGCTACTCGTTCCCGGATCCGGCGGACCCTCGGACGGTGATGCTGGAGGCGCTGACCGCGGACGTCCGGCTGACCACCGCGACCGACGTCGACCGGTACGAGCGGATGGCCGGATGTCTGTTGGCGGCGGCGCTGCCGGAGGACGAGACGGCGCGGGTGCTGGCCGGCCGGCTCGACGAGTGACCGCTTCCGCGTCGGTACCGGGCCCGGCGCCCCCGTAGCCGTCGGGACCGGTGCCGACGCGAGGCGCAGGATAGGCCGACGGTGTGACAGTTTCTCCGGTGTCAGGCCGTGACGTCGACGAAGTGCTCGACCCGGGGCGGTGCGGCGAAGTGCGGGCCGATCAGCTCCCGCCACCGGACGAACCGTTCGGTGGCGCGGAAGTTCTCCTCGTGCGCCTCGACCGAGTCCCACTCGACCAGCAGCACGAAGCGGGACGGGGACTCGACGCCCCGGGTCATCCGTACCGAACGGCAGCCGGGGGTGTCGGCGAGCACCTTGTGCCCATCCGCGTACGCGGCGGCGAAGGCATCCTCGTTGCCAGGAACCACGTCGATGAGCGCGACCTCAAGCACCATGCCCCGTAGCCTGCCATGCCGTGGCCGGCCAGACCCCGGCACGGTAGCTGTTCCCACCGTCGGCACCGGCCCTTAGGGTGGCCGACGGGAGGGAGCGGCGATGATCGACTGGCTCACCGGGACGGCGTTCACCGTGGCCGGTGCCGGCATCACCTGGGCGGAGCTGCTGGGCTTCGGCACCGGGGTGCTCAATGTCTGGCTGGTGGCCCGACAGCGGATCGCGAACTGGCCCGTCGGCATCGCCAACGTGCTGCTGTTGATGCTGCTGTTCTGGACTGCCGGGCTCTACGCCGACGCCGGCCTGCAACTCGTGTACGTCGGTCTGGGCCTGTACGGGTGGTGGCACTGGCTGTTCGGCGGCGAGCAACGCAGCCGGCTGACGGTCAGCCGCACCAGCCGCCGCGAGTGGCTGGCGCTGGTCGCCGCCGGGACGGTGCTGACCGGTGCCATCTGGGCGTTGTTGAACCGGGCCACCGACTCCACCGTGCCGCTGCCGGACGCGTTGACCACGGCGCTGTCCCTGCTGGCCACGTACGGCCAGACCCGCAAGCGGGTGGAGAGTTGGTGGATCTGGATCACCGCGGATCTGATCTACATCCCGCTCTACCTCTACAAGGGCCTGTATCTCACCGCCGGGCTCTATCTGATCTTCCTGGGCCTGTGCGTGCTGGGGCTGCGGGCATGGCGCGCCGACCTGCGCCAGCGCGCCACTGCGACGCCGGTACCGCCCGGCGCGCTGCCGGCCACGGCATGACCGCCCGCGGGGCGGAGTTCCGGCACGGCCTGGTGGTGGGCAAGTTCTATCCGCCGCACGCCGGGCACCACGCGCTGGTCCGGGCCGCCGCCGCCCGCTGCGCCCGGGTCACCGTGGTGGTGGCGCCGTCGCGGCGGGAGTCGATCCCGCTGGCCGACCGGGTGGCGTGGCTGCGCGAGGAGCACGCGGACACGCCGTGGGTGCGGGTCGTCGGCCGGTACGACGACCATCCGGTCGACTACGCGGACCCGGCCGTCTGGGACGCCCACTGTGCCGTGTTCCGCGAGGCGATCGGCCCGGATCCGGTGGACGCGGTCTTCTCCTCCGAGGCGTACGGCGGGGAACTCGCGCGGCGGTTCGGGGCCGTACCCGTGTGTGTGGATCTGGAGCGGCGGGCCGTGCCGGTTTCCGGTACCGCCGTGCGGGCGGACCCGGTGCGGTACTGGCGGTGGCTCGGGCCGGCGGTGCGGGCGTGGTTCGTCCGGCGGGTGGTGGTGGTCGGCGCGGAGTCCACCGGCACCACCACGATGGCCGCCGCCCTCGCCGAGCACTACGGCACCCGCTGGGTGCCCGAGTACGGCCGCGAGTGGACCGTGCGGAAGCTGGACCGGCTGCGCGAGGCCCGGCCGGCGGCGACGATCTTCGACGTCAGCTGGGACCGGGCGGACTTCGTCGAGGTGGTCCGTGGGCAGCAGGCCGCCGAGGACGCGGCGGCCCGGCACAGCGGGCCGCTGCTGTTCTGTGACACCGACACCCGGGCCACCGCGGTGTGGGAGGAGCGGTACCTCGGCTCTGCCTCGCCGGAGGTGCGGGCGGCGGCCCGGCGGCTGGCGCTGTACCTGTTGACCGACCACGCCGGGGTGCCGTTCGAGGACGACGGGCTGCGCGACGGGGTGCACCTGCGAGCCTGGATGACCGACCGGTTCCGGACCGAACTGGCCGGTCAGGGAGTGCCGGTGGTCGAGCTGTCCGGGTCGTACGAGCGGCGGTTGGCTCGGGCGGTGGCCGCCTGCGACGCATTGATGGCGGCGGGGTGGTCGCTCGCGGACCCGCTGATCGATCCCACCGCGCCGAGGCCGTCCACCTAGCCTCCTAGGAAACTTAGCGAAGGTGGCGGCCGTCTTGGCGTCACCGGCGTATCGCCCGCTGTCGCCGAGGCGTACGGTGTGCCGGTTGCTGGGTGCCTGCCGGAGGAATGAGACTGTGAACGTGTCCGGACTGGTGTGGGCGGTTACGCTCGTCGCCCTGACCGTGGTGCTCCTGGCGGACCTGCTCATCATCGGGCGCCGTCCGCACGAGCCGAGCGTGCGGGAGTCGAGCCTCTGGGTCACCTTCTACGTGGGGTTGGCCCTGCTCTTCGGCGCCGGGCTCTGGCTCACCGCCGGGGCGAGCGTGGCGGGGCAGTTCTACACCGGCTGGCTGACCGAGTACAGCCTCTCCGTGGACAACCTCTTCGTCTTTCTGATCATCATGGCCCGCTTCTCGGTGCCGCGGCAGTATCAGCAGAAGGTGCTGCTCATCGGCATCGTGCTCGCGCTGGTCATGCGCGGTGGGTTCATCGCCGCCGGCGCGGCGCTGATCTCGCAGTTCAGCTGGGTCTTCTACCTCTTCGGCACCTTCCTGATCTACACCGCGGTCAACCTGGCCCGGCAGGGCGACTCGGCCGGGGAGGAGTTCAAGGAGAACGTGCTCATCCGGTGGAGCAGGCGGGCGCTGCCGATCTCCCGGGGCTACGATGGCGCCCGGCTGACCGTCCGGGAGGGCGGTCGGCGGATGTTCACCCCGATGCTCGTCGTCATGATCGCGATCGGCACGACCGATCTGATCTTCGCCCTCGACTCCATCCCGGCGATCTTCGGCATCACGCACGAGCCGTACCTGGTCTTCACCGCCAACGTCTTCGCGCTGATGGGGCTGCGACAGCTGTACTTCCTGCTGGGCGGTCTGCTGGACCGGCTGATCTACCTGAGCTACGGCCTGGCGGTGGTGCTCGGCTTCATCGGGGTCAAGCTGATCCTGGAGGCGTTGGCGGAGAACAACCTGCCGTTCGTCAACCACGGTGTGCCGGTCGGTTGGGCGCCGCACATCCCGATCTGGTTGTCCCTGTCGGTCGTCCTGGGCACGCTGGCCGTGGCGACCGCGGCCAGCCTGATCAAGTCGTCCCGGGACCGTCGCCGCGAACTGACCGAGGTGCGCTGAGGGCGCTGGGCGTTCCTCAGATCCGGTGGCCGCCGACCAGGGTGGCGGTGCGCTCGGCCGGCAGCCGTTCCGCCAGCACCCGCCGGTGCCGGTGGCAGGCGTGCAGCATGCGCCGCTCGTCGGGCAGCCGGGGAGGGGCGGTGACGATGCCGATGTGATGGATCCGGCCCCCGGGCCGGGCGAAGCTGTACAGGTCTCCGGGACGCTCCGCGCCCAGTTCCAGCGGATGGGCGGCGGTGGCCTGGTCGTCGGCGTCGCGGGGCACGGTGACTCCGAGCCGCCGCCAGACCAGGTGCACCAGGCCCGAGCAGTCGATCCCGTACGCGGACAGGCCGCCCCACAGGTAGCCGACGTCGACCAGCCGCGTCGCCACGGTCAGCACCTCTTCGGCGGTGGGCGGCGTGGTCGGCACGGGTGCCAGGTGTGCGGCCGGCAGCCACAGCGGCTCGGCGCGCCCGGGGGTGTGCACCGGGCACCAACCGTGGACCGACGGGCCCGCCGGGGCCAGCCGGGTGCCCAGGACGACCCCGGACAGGATGACCTGGCCGCCCGGAGTGGCGTAGAGGGCGGTGACCGTGGCGTCGACGACGAGTTGCGGCGTGGCTTCGGTGCCCGGCGTGGCCGGGGCCAGTTGCGCCACCGGCAGCCAGCCCGGGTAGCCGCGCGGGTCGAGCCGGGCGGCCGGCTGTTCGACCGCCACCACGTGCGCCCAGCCGTCCGGGCGGAGCTCGGTGACCAGCACCCGCTCGCCGAGTAGAAGCTGGCTCAGCACGCCGCCGCTGACCTGCTGGTCGGCGTCCAGGCCGGCGACCCACGCCCCGACGTCGGCGGGTGCGCCGAGCGCCGGGGCGTCGACCGGTCGGACCGCGTTGGGGGACCGCCACAGGGTGGCGATGGCGACCCCGACCACCGCTTCCGCACCCTGCTGCACGCCCACCCCCGGCCGGTTACCCCCATCTTCTCCGGACCCTATGGAACTTTCCGCCGTCTATCAATCCTCAGTCTGCATCTTTACTTCGGGAAGATCGAGGTGATGCCGAGACCGGGGGAGTCCGGCAGGACGACGCTCGCGGCGTCGTACCGGATGCCGCCCGCGACCGGCGAACGGGCCAGCCACCAGGCCGCGTCGAGGTCGGCGACGGCGGTGCCGGGGTGAGCGGCGGCCAGGCTGGCCGCGGCGCCGATGCCCACCTGGCTCTCCATCATCGAGCCGACCACGGTGCCCACGCCGTGCGCGGCGGCCACCTCCAACAGGGTCCGCGCGGTGGACAGCCCACCGCACTTGGCCAGCTTCACGTTGACCAGGTCGGCTGCCCGGCGGCGGATCATCTCCACCAGGTCACGCAGGTCGAAGACCGACTCGTCGGCGAGGATCGGGGTCTGCACCCGGTCGCTGACCCAGGCCAGCCCGTCCAGGTCCCGCCGGTCGACCGGCTGCTCGACCAGCTCGACGTCGAGCCCGGCGTCCTCGATGCCGCGGATCACCCGGACCGCCTCGCGTGGGGTCCAGCCCTGGTTGGCGTCCAGCCGGATGCGTGCCCCGCCGCCGACCGCGGCGCGGACCGCGCGGACCCGGTCCAGGTCGCCGGCGGCGTCGGTGCCGACCTTCACCTTGAGTACGCCGAAACCCTCGGCTTGGCGACGGCGGGCCGCCGCCGCGACCTCGGTCGCGTCGCCGGCGGCGAGGGTGATGTCCGTGGGCACCCGCAGGCGGGTGCCGCCGAGCAGCCGGACCAGCGGTACGCCGAGGCGTCGGGCGGCCAGATCGTGCAGGGCGACATCGACGGCGCACCGGGCGGCCTCGTTGCCGGCGACCGCCCGCCGCACCTCGGCGCAGCGGGCCGTCAGGTCGTCCGGGTCCCGGCCGGTCAGCGTCGGGGCGAGCAGTTCGCGTACGCACGCCTCGGCCCCGGCCACGGAGGCCCCGGTCACCTGCCAGACCTGCGGGGCCTCGCCGAAACCGGAGCGACCGTCGGCGTCGACCACCTCCACCACCAGGGTGTCCACCGTGGTCGCCCGGCGCAGTGCGGTGACGAACGGGGTGTGTAAGGGGGCGGTGAGGCGATGGGTGCGTACCGCGGCGATCGTCATGTGCGGCAATCTATAGGCGCGGCAACGGCAGGGGGAGATGCGATGAGCGAGCGTCAGCGAGCGAATCATCAGCGCCGGGAAAGTGCCGGCACGGAGCGCAGCGGAGTGCTGGCATGAGCGAGCGTGAGTGGCAGCTCGTGGGTGCGCCGAACGCGCGGGACCTGGGTGGAATGATCGGTGCTCAGGGGCGCCGGGTGCGGGCCGGACGGCTGATCCGTACCCCCGCGTTGGGTCGGCTGATCGACGAGGATCTGCCCGTGCTGGCCAAGCTGGGCCCGGCCTGTGTGGTGGACCTGCGGGCCCACTCGGAGGTGTCGGTGGCCCCGCCGGACCGGCTGCCCGGCGAGCCGCGGTTGGTGCACCTGCCGGTGCACGACCCGGCGCATCCGGTCTTCACCTACGTCTCGGCGGTGCTGCTCGGCCACGACCTGGGCGCGTACGCGGAGCTGGCGCGGCAGGGCACGCCTGCGGCGATGGCGGCGATCTACCGCTGGTTCGTCACCGGGGACTCGGCCCTGGAGGGGTTCGCCACGGCGGTGCGGTTGGCGGCCGACGGGAGCAACCTGCCGCTGGTCTACCACTGCTCGGCGGGCAAGGATCGCACCGGCTGGCTGACTGTGGTGCTGCTGCACGCGCTGGGCGTGGACGAGGCCGCGATCCGGGCCGACTACCTGGCCAACAATCCGCTGACCGCGAGCCTGCGCGAGGTGCTCATCGAGGCGATGCGGCGACATCACCCCGGGCTGGACGAGGCGGCGGTCCGGCCGGTGCTGGAGGTCCGCCCGGAGTACCTCGACGCCGGGTACGCGGAGGTGCGGCGGGTGCACGGGTCGTTCGGGGCGTACCTGCGCGACGGGCTGGGGGTCACCGACCGGTTGGTGGCGGCGTTGCGGGCGAACCTGCTGGAGTGAGGTCGTGGCGGGCCTGCCAGACCCGGGCGGAGATGTCGGCCGCCAACCGGCGCGCGTCGGCGTCGGCCCGGCCACTGGGCTGGCCGTCGGCGAGCGGGATGGTGGTGCACACGACGAGCAGGTACGGGTCGGCGTCGTCGGGGAAGACCACCGCCGCGCCGTGCCGCACGCCGCGTACCCAGCCGTTCTTGTGCGCGAGGCGGACGCCGGCGGGCAGCCCCTCGGCGACGTCCTGGCGGATCTGTTGGGCGCAGAGCACGTCGAGCATCGCGGCGCAGCCGGCCGGTGTGGCGATCGGTCCGGGGCGGCTGGCGCCGGTGGCGACGGCGCCGAGCAGGGCGGCCAGGTCGCCGGCGGTGACCAGGTTGGTGATGCCCGCCTCGCGGGCGGCGAAGTCCTCGATGCCCCGTCCGGTGACGCTGTGCCGGGCGCCGGCCCGGGCCCAGACCTCGGCCACGGCGGGCAGACCGACGTGTTCGATGACCAGGTTGGTGGCGAGGTTGCTGGATCGCACGATCATCCGTTCGGCGAGCCAGCGCAGCGGGGCGCGGCCCCCGAGCCGGTCCCACACGGCGGCGTCGTTGTCCTCCTGACGGGTGCAGGAGAACGGGGGCGCGTCCGGCCGGGCCGAGGTGAACCGGTTCCGGATCTCGACCGGGGCGTCCGGGTCGAGGCGGCCCGCCTCGGCGGCGCGGTGCAGCGCGGCGAGCACGGCCAGTTTCATCGTGCTCGCCGCGTAGTGGGTGACCTCGACGTGCCGGGTCCAGGCGGGCGGGGCGGCGAGCCGCCCCGCGTACACCGAGACCGTGCCGGACTCCCGGTCCAGCCGCGCGTCGAGGTCGTCCCAGCCCATCCGGTGGGTCAGCCGGCGTGCTTGCGGCGGGCGGCGGTACGGGCCCGCTGGGTCTGGTCGAGCACGACCTTGCGGATGCGTACGGCGGCCGGGGTGACCTCGACGCACTCGTCCTCGCGGCAGAACTCCAGCGCCTGCTCCAGGGACAGCTTCCGCGGCGGGATCAGCTTCTCCGTCTCGTCGGCGGTGGAGGAGCGCATGTTGGTGAGCTTCTTCTCCTTGGTGATGTTCACGTCCATGTCGTCGGAGCGGGAGTTCTCCCCGACGATCATGCCCTCGTACACCTCGGTGCCGGGCTCGATGAAGAGCTGGCCGCGCTCCTGGAGGTTGGTCATCGCGAACGCGGTGACCGCGCCGGACCGGTCGGCGACCAGCGAACCGTTGTTGCGGGTCCGCAGCTCGCCGAACCACGGCTCGTACGACTCGAAGACGTGGTGCAGGATGCCGGTGCCCCGGGTCTCGGTGAGGAACTCGGTGCGGAAGCCGATCAGGCCGCGGGCCGGGACCAGCCACTCCATCCGGATCCAGCCGGTGCCGTGGTTGACCAGCTGCTCCATCCGGCCCTTGCGGGTGGCCAGCAGCTGGGTGATCGCGCCGAGGTACTCGTCCGGCGCGTCGATGGTGAGTCGCTCCACCGGCTCGCAGGTCCTGCCGTCGATCTCCCGGGTGACCACCTGCGGCTTGCCGACCGTGAGTTCGAACTGCTCGCGGCGCATCTGCTCGACCAGGATGGCCAGCGCCAGCTCACCGCGGCCCTGCACCTCCCAGGCGTCCGGACGCTCGGTGGGCAGCACCCGCAGCGAGACGTTGCCGACGAGCTCCTTGTCCAGGCGGTCCTTGACCATCCGGGCGGTGACCTTGGCGCCCTTGACCCGGCCGACCAGCGGCGAGTTGTTGGTGCCGATGGTCATCGAGATGGCCGGCTCGTCGACGGTGATCAGCGGCAGCGGGACGGGTTGCTCCGCGTCGGCGAGCGTCTCGCCGATCATGATCTCGGGGATGCCCGCGACGGCGATGATGTCGCCCGGCCCGGCCGAGTCGGCGGGCTTGCGCTCCAGGCCCTCGGTCATCAGCAGCTCGGAGATGCGGACCCGCTGGGTGCTGCCGTCGGTGCGGCACCAGGCCACCGTCTGGCCCTTGGCGATGGTGCCCTGGCGGACCCGGCACAGCGCGAGCCGGCCGAGGAACGGGGAGGCGTCGAGGTTGGTGACGTGCGCCTGGAGCGGGGCCTGCTCGTCGTACGCGGGCGGCGGGATGGTGTCCAGCAGGGTGCGGAACAGCGGCTCCAGGCTGTTGCTGTCGTCCGGCACCGATCCGTCGGCCGGCTGGGTCAGCGAGGCGATGCCGTCGCGGGCGCAGGCGTACACGATCGGGAAGTCGATCTGCTCCTCGTCGGCGTCGAGGTCGAGGAAGAGCTCGTAGGTGTCGTCGACGACCTCCTTGATCCGGGCGTCGGGACGGTCCACCTTGTTGATCACCAGGATGATCGGCATCCGGGCCTTGAGGGCCTTGCGGAGCACGAACCGGGTCTGCGGCAGGGGGCCCTCGCTGGCGTCGACCAGCAGTACGACCCCGTCGACCATGGTCAGGCCGCGCTCGACCTCACCGCCGAAGTCGGCGTGGCCGGGGGTGTCGATGATGTTGATGGTGACCGGGTCGGAGCCGTCCGCCGGCAGGTAGCGCACGCCGGTGTTCTTGGCCAGGATGGTGATGCCCTTCTCCCGCTCGAGGTCCATCGAGTCCATCACCCGCTCGGTCACCTCGCCCCGGGCGCCGTAGGCGCCGGCCTGCCGCAACATGGCGTCGACCAGGGTGGTCTTGCCGTGGTCGACGTGAGCGATGATGGCGACGTTGCGGAGGTCGGTGCGAAGCTGCATGGGATCCATCCTCCCGCCTCCGCGGTTGCCGCGTGGCGTCGGGGTCATCCCGGGTGGTGAAGCTCGCCACCGAGACCGCTGTCACACTTGCAGGGCAGTCTGGCTTGGGTGATCCGGGGGCGCCATGCACGATCTGCTGAACTCGGTGCAGAGCCTGCCGCCAGGGCTGATCTACCTGGTGGCGGCGCTGGTCGTCGCCGCCGAGACCGCACTGATCATCGGGCTGGTGGCGCCCGGGGAGGCCACCCTGCTGCTGGTGGGTTTCCTCACCTACACCGGGACGTTGCGGCTCGGTCCGGCGTTGCTGCTGATGATTCTGGCAGCTGTGGCGGGGGACGCGGTGGCGTTCCGCTCCGGCCGGCGTTACGGGCTGCGGCTGCGGGCCAGCCGGTGGGGTGCCCGGGTGGGAGCGCACCGGTGGGCCCGGGCCGACGCGATGCTCGCTCGGATGGGCGGTCGGGGTGTGTTGACCGCCCGCTGGGTCGCGTTCGCCCGCACGCTGGTGCCCCGGCTCGCCGGGGCGGCGGGGATGCCGTACCGCCGGTTCGCGCCGTGGAACCTGGCCGGAGTGGTCAGTTGGGTGGGCGGTTCGGTGCTGGTCGGGCACCTGGCGGGCGAGTCATACGACACCGTGTCCCGCCTGTTGGGCCGAGCGACCGGGGCCGTGCTGGTGCTGGTGGCGGCGCTGGTGGCGGTGGTGCTGGCCGGCCGGTGGCTGGGGCGTAATCCCGACCCGGTGCGGGCGCTGGCGGCACGGGCCGGGCGACTGCCGCCGGTGCGCTGGCTGTCGGCCCGGTACGGGCTGCTGTTCTTCCTGCTCAGCCTGCGGCTGGGGTCGGCCTGGGCGTTGCTGGCGAACCTGGCGGCCGGGGTGCTGCTGCTGTTCGTGGTCGGGCTGGCCATCGCCTGGACGATGCGGGCGGTGGTCCGGCACAGCGGGCTCGCCCTGGTCGACGGAGCGATCGCGAGCTGGTTCGCGCTGCGGCGTACGCCCGACGCGGTGGAGGCGACGCAGGCCGCGGTGTCGGTGCTGCGCGGCTCGTCGTTGATCGTGGTGGTGGGGGTGGTGGCCGTGGTGCAGGCCTGGCGGCACCGGCCCTGGCGCGCCGACCTGCTCAGCGTGGTCGGCACGATCGGCGCGTTCGTGCCGCTGGTGGTGCTGGCGTTGGTGGCCGACCTGACCGGCGGTGGCCGGATGGTGCTGTTCTCCACCCAGAACGCGGTGGTGACCGCGAGCCTGTGCACGCTGGCCTGGCTGCTGTCCCGGGGGGCCCGGTGGCCGGTCGCGGTGGCTGCCTGGACCACCGCCGCGGTCGGCGTGATCGGTGTCGGCGGGGCGCGGCTCTACCTGGGGATGAGCACCGCCAGCGGTACGGTCGGCGCGGTGCTGCTGGGAGCGGCGTGGACCGCGGTGTTCATGGTCGCCTGGGCCACCCGGGACCGGGCCGTGGCGGCCGGCGGACCGCCGGCGGCGGGGTGAGACGGGCCCCGCGGTGCGGTGTGCGGGGGCCCCGCGCCACGGTCGACAGCTGTTAGGGTCGGCGGGTTCGTCAGTGCCGAAGGGGGTCGACATGGGACGGATCGCTACAAAATTGGGCATCACGCTCGCTGCCGGGCTGCTGCTCGTGACGGCGGGCGGATGCGCCAGAGTGGACGCCCCGGCTGGGGAGGTGCCCGCCCCGGTCGCGCTGCCCGAGGAGCTGGCCGAGTCGACGGCGGCGGAGCCCGCCGAGTCGGACGATCCGGGCCAGCCGAGCGCCACCCCGGCCGCAGTCGAATCGATGGGCGCCGCGCCGCGTGCCAGCGCCAGTGCGTCGCCGTCCCCGTCGGCGTCGGCGAAGCCGAGCCCGAAACCCAAGCGCACCTCCACCGCACCGCGGGCGGTGCCGAAGCCGCCGACGGAGACCAAGGTCCCGCCGCCGCCGCCGAAGCCGGCGCCGTCCAGCTGCAAGCCGAGCTACAAGGGCGAGCAGGCCAGCCGGGCGCAGGTCAAGGCCGCGCTGACCGACGCGGCCGGACGGGTCTACTGGCCGACCTCGGCACCGGACATCCGCATCCCGTTGAACCTGGTCAAGGCCACCGCGTGGCAGGAGAGCGGCTGGCAGTCCAACATCGTCGCCTGCGACGGTGGCATCGGCCTGATGCAGGTGATGCCGGACACCGGGACCTGGATGAACCAGCGGTTCGGGCAGAGCTACGACGTGTGGGACCACCGAGACAACGCCTACCTCGGCGGCACCTACCTGGCCTGGCTCACCAAGTACATCGGCGACATGTACTTCGACTCCGACTACCGGCTCGACGCCAGCCTGTGCACCTCCGGCGAGCTGAACTCCTGCCTGCTCAACGCGGTCATCGCGGCGTACAACTACGGCCACGGCGCGGTCGCTCGGGAGGGGCAGCCGCTGGCCATCCCCAACCCGAGCTACGTACGCAACGTTCGTGCGCTGATGACGGAGTGCGTCTGCCTGGGCTACTGATCGGTCGTGACCCGGCCGGGCCACCAGAACCGTTCCCCGAGCAGGAACGCCAGGGCCGGGACGACGACCGTGCGGACGAGCAGGGTGTCCAGCAGGACGCCGAGGCAGACGATGATTCCGATCTGGGTCAGCGTGATCAGTGGCAGCACGCCGAGGACGGCGAAGACCGCGGCGAGCACGATGCCGGCGCTGGTGATGACGCCGCCGGTCACCCGCAGCGCGGAGAGCATGCCGTCCCGGGTGCCGGCGGTACGCGCGTCCTCGCGGGCCCGGGTGACCAGGAAGATGTTGTAGTCCACGCCGAGCGCGACGAGGAAGACGAAGGCCAGCAACGGCACCCCGCTGTCGAGCGCCGGGAAGCCGAGCACATGGTCGAAGAGCAGCCAGGCGCCGCCGAGGCTGGCGAAGTACGACGCGACGACGGTGAGGACCAGCAGCACCGGGGCGAGCAGGCCGCGTAGCAGCAGGACCAGGACGGCGCCGACGAGCAGCAGGATGAGCGGCAGGATGAGCCGCAGGTCCCGGGCGTCGGCCGAAGCCTGGTCGTACGTGCCGGCGACGGTGCCACCGACGACGGCACCGGGCAACTCGTCGATCCCGTCCGGGGCGGGCGGGGCGGAGCCCGGTACGGCGGCGACGGCCGCTCGCAGCGCCTCGACGGCCCGGTCGGAGGCGGCGGTTCCGGGCTCGGCGTCGAGGACGACGTCGACCTGGGCGACGGTGGCTCCGGCCGGGCCGGGGCGCGCGGAGGCGACCCCGGGCACGCCGGTGGCGGCCGCGGTGACAGCCGGTACGGCGTCGGGCGTGGTCAGCACCGCGATCGGCTGGGTGGTGCCGGCGGGGAAGGCTCGGGCGAGGGTCTGCGCCCCGGCCACCGCCTCCGGCTGCACCCGGAACTGCTCGGTCTCCGACAGGCCGGTGCGGATGCCCAGGCCGCCGATGGCGAGACCGGCCAGCAGCAGGGTGGCCAGCGCCGCGACGGGCGCCGGGCGGCGGACCACGGCGGCGCCGAGCCGGCCCCAGATCCGGCCCTCCCGGCCGGCGCTGCCGACCGTCGGGACGAACGGCCAGAACAGGCCGCGCCCGCAGATCACCAACGCGGCGGGCAGGACGAGCAGGGCCGAGGCCATGGCGAGCAGGATGCCGGTGGCGCAGGCCACGGCGAGGGCCCGGTTCAGCTCCTGCTCGCTCAGCAGCAGCGTGAGGACCCCGAGCATGACGGTGCCGCCGCTGGCGAGGATCGGCTCGGCGGTGCGGCGCAGCGCGGCGCGCATGGCAGCGAAGCGGTCCGGTTCGCGGCGGAGTTCCTCGCGGTAGCGGGCGATGAGCAGCAGGGCGTAGTTGGTGGCGGCGCCGAAGACGAGGACGCTGGCGATGCCGGTGACGGCGCCGCCGGCGAAGTTGATGCCGACCGCCGGGATGATCGTGTCGAGGGCGCGCAGGGTGACCTGTTCGGTGGCGGCCACGATGGCGAGCGGCACCAGCCACAGCAGTGGGCTGCGGTAGGTGACGAGCAGCAGCAGCGCGACGACGGTGGCGGTGACGGCGAGCAGGGTGATGTCGGCGCCCTCGAAGACCTTGGTGAGGTCGGTGGTGAAGGCGGGCGCGCCGGTGACCTCGACGGTGAGGTCCGCGGGCAGCGCCGTCAGTTCCGCGCGGAGCCGGGTCACGCTGCCGGCGACCGCGTCCTGACCGCCGGTGGCGGACAGCGGTACGGCGATCAGGGCCACCGTGCCGTCGGGGGAGAGCTGTGGTGGGGCGACCCGACCGCCGGCGGCGAGCCGACCCAGGGCGGCGGTGCCGGTGCTGACCGCGTTGCGGTCGGCGTCGGTGAGCGGCGCGCCGTCGGCGCGGCTGAACACCACGACGGCCGGCTGGACGTCGCTGCCGGGCAGCTCGTCCTGGAGCCGCTCGACCTGGGTGGACTGCCACCGTTCGGACAGGCCGGTGGCGGACACCGGTGCGGGGTTGTCGGGGACGGGTAGCCCGAAGACGAGCGCAGCGCCGACGATCGCCACGACGACGGTGAGCCACGCGGCCCGGCGGCTGCGGGCGACCCGGCTGAAGACGGACATTCCGGCGGCCCCGATCCGGTCTCTCGACCCAAGATTCCTCGACGTTCGAGAGTTTCGCTCATCGAGAGAGATGGCGCAACCGCTCTGCTTCGGCGAGAATCTCGGCCCCGAAGTGATCGGGGTCTGCTCGGTTATGCTGCGACCCGGAGCCCTCGGGAGGAAGCGACGGGACGTGGCAGCTCACGGGATGTACCGGCGACGGGACACGCGCCGGGAACTGCTGGTCGCGGAGATCACGGCCGAGCTGCGGCGCTACTGCGGGGATGCCCAGCACGTCGGCCACGCGTTCGCCGGGCAGCACGGCCTCAACGCCACCGACCTGCAGGCGCTGATCGCGGTGATGGACGCCGAACTGGCCGGCGAGCCACTCACCCCCGGGCGGCTCGGTGAGCAGCTCGACCTCTCCTCCGGTTCGGTCACCGCCCTGATCGACCGGCTGGAGCGGGCCGGGCACATCCGGCGCGACCGCGACACCACCGACCGGCGCAAGATCCTGCTGCACTACGCCGACCGGGGCGCCGCCCTGGCCACCGACTTCTTCCGACCGCTGGGCGAGCGCACCGACCAGGTGATGGCCGGCTTCCGCGACGACGAGCTGGAGGTGGTGTACCGGTTCATGACGGCGATGAGCACGTCGATCCGGGAGCACCGGGACGCGGTCCGCTCCGCCCGCGTCGAGCCCCGGCGCCGGGCGGGCTGAGGCCCCGGTGCTGGATCGGCTGACATCCCGGCTCGCCACCGTCGCGCTGCGGCTGCCCACGGCGCGGGTCCGCAGGATCGCCGTCACCCGGGACATCCCGCTGCGGGTCCGCGACGGGGTGACCCTGCGTACCGACCACTACGCCCCGGACCTGGCGGGCGCGCCCACCGTGCTGATCCGGACCCCGTACGGCCGGGGCGGGCCGATGCGGCTGCTCTGCCGGCTCGCGGCCGAGCAGGGATTCCACGTGGTCATCCAGTCGTGCCGGGGCACCGGCGGCTCGGGCGGGTCGTTCGACCCGTTCGTGCACGAGCGCGACGACGGGCTGGACACCCTCGACTGGCTGCGCCGGCAGCCTTGGTGGGGCGGCGCGTTCGGCATGTTCGGCGCCAGCTACCAGGGCTTCGTGCAGTGGGCCCTGGCGGCCGACGCGGGCGACGAGCTGCGGGCGATGGTCGCCGTGGCCACCGCCTCGGCCACCCGGGACTCCACCTACGCGGGGGAGTCGTTCGCCCTGGACACGGTGCTGACCTGGACGGAGCTGCTGCAGGCACAGACCGTGCCGTGGCTGGCCCGGCAGTGGGAACTCAAACGGGGGCAGCCCCGGCTGGCCGCCGCGCTGTCCCACCTGCCGCTGATCGAGGCGGACCGGGTCGCCACCGGGGTGACCGTGCCGTTCTTTCAGGAGTGGCTGCGCCACCACACCCCGCGGGCCGACTACTGGCGCAGCCGGGTCTTCGACGAGCGGCTGCACCTGGTCCAAGCCCCGGTCGCGATGGTCAGCGGCTGGCACGACATCTTCCTGCCGGCCCAGCTGCGCGACTACGCGGCGCTGCGGGCCACCGGCGCCCGGCCGCGGCTGACCGTCGGGCCGTGGACCCACGGCAGCCCCGGGCTATTCGTGGCCGCCCTGCGGGAAGGGCTCCGATGGCTCGACACGCACCTCGGCACCGACGCCACCGACCGCGTCCACCCGGCCGACCACGCCGACCGTGCCGGCGACGCCGACCACGCCGACCGTGCCGGCGACGCCGACCACGCCGACCGTGCCGGCGACGACGGCGCCGCCGGCAGTGGGAGGGTGCGCGAGGCCCCGGTGCGAGTGCACGTCGGTGGCGCCGGTGGCGGCTGGCGCGACCTGCCCGACTGGCCCCCGCC
>NZ_POTY01000319.1 GCF_003236315.1 Micromonospora craterilacus | reverse complement strand
CCCCGCAGGTCCGTACGGTGGCCACCCGGTTCGCCCCCGACCCGGAGCGGCTGCGCCAGTTCGCCGCGGCGCTGGCCACCAGCCGGTCGCCGGCGCTGGTGCTCGGTGCCGCCGTGGACCGGGCCGGCGCCGCGGAGGCCGCGGTCGCGTTGGCCGAGCGGCTGGTCGCACCGGTCTGGTCGGCACCCGCACCCGAGCGCATCGCCTTCCCCGAGGACCACCCGCACTTCCAGGGTGTGCTGCCCTTCGCGACCGGTCCGCTGGCCGAGCAGCTACGCGGACACGACACGGTGCTGGTCGTCGGCGCCCCGGTGTTCCGCTATTACCCGCACGTGCCCGGCGACACCCTGCCCGACGGCACCCGGCTGCTGCACGTCACCGACGACCCCGAGGAGGCGGCTCGCGCCCCGGTCGGCGACAGCCTGCTCGGCGACGCCGGACTCACCCTCGCCGCCCTGGTCGACCTGATGCCACCGGCCAATCGTCCACCGCCACCGGCCCGGCCCACGCCGTCTCCCGCCGAGGAATCCGTTCCGCTCAGCGCCGACGCGCTCTTCGCCGCGCTGGCCCGGCACTGGCCCGAGGACGGGGTGCTGGTGCAGGAGTCGCCGTCCAACCTGTCCGCGCTGCGCCGCCGGCTGCGGCTCAACCGGCCCGGGTCGTACTTCACGATGGCCAGCGGCGGACTCGGCTACGGCCTCCCGGCCGCGGTCGGCGTCGCCCTCGCGCAACGCGACACCGGCCGGCACCGGCCGGTGGTCGCGGTGATCGGCGACGGCTCGTTCCACTACTCGGTGCAGTCCCTGTGGACCGCCGCCCAGCTACGCCTGCCGCTGGTCGTCGTGGTCCCGGTCAACCAGCAGTACGCCATCCTCAAGGCGTTCGCCGAGTTCAAGCACACCTCCGGCATACCCGGGCTGGACCTGCCCGGCATCGACATCACCGCGGTGGCCCGCGGCTACGGCTGCGCCACCACGGTCGTCGACACGCCCGACCAGTTCGGTGCGGCCCTCGGCACCGCGTTGCGCGCGGACGGTCCGACGGTGTTGCCGGTGCCGATCCGCACCGACATCCCCCCGATCCTCTGAGCGCAAGGACGGGCACCTTATTAACGCCTGGTGTATAGGAAGGGGCCCCCTTTTAACGGCCGGAGCCGGCCGCGACGGTGTGGACCGTCAGCCGGCGGCGAGCCGCAGGGGCGCTCCGGTGATCACGTCCAGGACCGGCCGGGCACCCAGCGGCGCCTTGAGGGTCACCTCGACCGGCTCCAGTTTCAGCATCTCGTTGCAGATGTCGGTGGTCCGGACGACCGTGCCGCCGACGACCACCACGTGGTCGTGCTCCTGCACCAGCGGGGTGATCTCGGAATCGCAGCTGCCCACCCCGAGTCGGTAGCTCAGCGTCGCCCCGTCGACGGCCTGGATGTCCTGTGCACTCACCAGGCGCTCCGGCGTGGGTCCGGACGGCGCAGCTGGTTCGGGTACGGCACCGACCGCGCGGGGCGCGACCGCGACCCGGGCCACCACGGCGTTGATCTCCGGCACGGTGAACAGCCACGCGGGCACCTGCGTCGCACCGCGGCTGGTACGGACCGGGGCGGTGCCCAACTCGACCTTCGTAATGGTCAGCGGGACGCAGTCGTCGCCCTGCGGCCGGCTGCTGACCGAGTCGTCCGGCCCGCCCGGCGCGGCCGGTGGCGGGGTCGCGGGCTCCGTCGGCGGTCCCGGGCAGGGCGGCGGACCGCTCGGAGCGAGCTGCCGGTACGCCTCGGCGGCGCTGATCAGTGGCACGCGCAGTTCCCCGTCGGGGAAGCGGACTGTGCCGTCGGCGGCCGGCGCGGCGGGGATGTCGGCCTGGTCGCGGTACCAGCCGGCCAGGAAGGCCGTCTTGGTCGCCGCGGTGAACTCGGGAACGCCGACGAGCACCGTGGGCTCCTGCAGCGGTACGTAGCCCTTGCTCCACTCCGTACCAGGACGCCATACCTCGGCCACCGCGGTCGCCCGCTTGTCGAACGCGTCGTCGGCTTCTACCCGGATGCCGGGCTTGGCCGGCTCGGTGCCCGCCGGGGCGCACCCGGCCACGATCATCATCAGGGGCAGGCCCAGCAGGGCGGCTGATCGACGCATACCGGTTCGACGGGCCGCTGCCCGGCCGGGTTCCCCATCATCGGGCGCTGCGGACCGGTCCACCCAGCCGAATCGTCCCGGCCCGCAGGACGCGCAGACGACTGCGCGCCCCGGTCGGTGACCGGGGCGCGCAGTTCAGGTGGTGGAGGTGCCGGGAATCGAACCCGGGTCCTTCGCCGCCTTGCCAGGGCTTCTCCGAGCGCAGCTCGCTGTGCCTCTACTCGGCCCCTCCGATCACGCGAGCGAGTCGGTGTGACGGGCCCAGTCGCTGATTGATCTCGCCGCACGGACCCCGCGACCGGGTCCGGTTGGCCAGCCCTCTAGCTGATGCCGGCTAACTGGGTCGAAGGCACTCCCAGGCCGACAGACTTGCTACTCGCCTCAGGCGGCGAGAGCGAAGTCAGCGCGATTGTTATTGGCGCTTATTGGTTTCCGACGAACGATTCTCGAGACGACGTCGGCTTCCTCGGCTCGCTTCCCCTGCCGTAACGTACGAAGTCGAAACCAGTCACCCCCTCGGCAGGCCGCCGGATCCCGACGGCTTCGACAAGCCTAACGCCTGCCGCAACCGGATTCATCCCGAGCCCGGGCCAGCGACCCACCCTCGGAAACGAACCGGACATATCAGTCTTCCATCCCCTTACCCCGCCGGCCGGCCGCCCGGGCGATTTCCCGCTCGGCGTCCCGTTTGGCGAGGTCCTGGCGCTTGTCGTACGCCTTCTTGCCCTTGGCCAGGCCGATCTCCACCTTGGCCCAGCCGTCCGAGAAGTAGACCTGCAACGGCACCAGGGTCAGCCCGCTCTCCCGGGTCTTGCCGATCAGACGGTCGATCTCCAGCCGCTTGAGCAACAGCTTGCGGGTACGCCGGGGCTCGTGGTTGGTCCAGGTGCCCTGCACGTACTCCGGGATGTGCATCCCGTGCAGGTACAGCTCACCGTCGCGCTCCTGGGCGAACGCGTCGACCAGCGACGCCCGCCCGGCCCGCAGCGACTTGACCTCGGTACCGGTCAACGCCATGCCCGCCTCGTACGTGTCGAGGATGGCGTAGTCGTGGCGGGCCTTCTTGTTGGAGGCGACGACCTTACGCCCCTTTTCCCGTGGCATCGCCGCGCCACCCCCTTCCCGTTCCTGCCTCCCGACCGGCGGCGACCGGCCGAAGAGCGGAGATCATGCTACCCGAACGACAAGGGCCCTCCCGCGCCGTTTATTCCGGCGCGGGAGGGCCCTGCCACGAGAAGCTAGACCCGCAGGTAGAAGCGGAGGGTGACCCAGGCGGTGACCGCGCTGATCACACCACCGACGCCGGCCATCAGCGGGAAGGTCAGGAACACCTCGCCCCAGCTCACCGGCGCGAACAGGCCCTGCAGGGCGCTGAGTGCGTCGTCGAAGAGGAACTTCTTCAACGCGACCAGCGCACCGAGGCCGAGCAACGAACCGAACAGGCCGGCGACGACCGCCTCCAGCACGAACGGCGCCTGGATGAACCAGTTGGACGCGCCGACCAACTTCATGACCGCGACCTCACGCCGCTTGCTGTACGCGGCGACCTGAATGGTGTTGGCGACCAGCAGCAGCGCGGCGATGGCCATCGCGACCGCGGCGGCCAGCGCGATGTTCTGCCCGGCGGTGAACAGGTTGAAGATCTTGTCGAGCACCTGACTCTGGTCGACGACCTGGTCGACCCCCTCGGCTGAGGCGTACTGGTCGGAGATGGTCTTGTACTGCTGCGGGTCGACCAGCTTGATCCGGTACGACTCGGGCAGCTGGTCCGCCTTGACCGCGCTCAGCAGGTCCGGGGAGTCCCGGAACATCTCCTGGAAGCGCTTGAACGCCTCGTCCTTGTTGACGTAGGTGACCTCCGAGATCAGCGGGTCGGCGTCCAGCCGGGCGGCGAGGTCGGCGCGCTGCTCGTCGCTGACCTCGCCGTTCAGGAAGATCGAGACCTGGATGTTCTCGAAGTACAGCTCCTTCATGTCGGCGACCTTGGTGTAGATCAGGCCGCTGGCACCGAGCATGGTCAGCGAGACCGCCATCGTGATGATCATCGCGATGGTCATGGTCACGTTGCGCCACAGTCCGACCAGTACCTCGGACAGGACGTATTTCATCCGCATCGGGATTTCCTCCGGCTCTCCGGCGTGAGGTGTTCGTCGTCAGATCGGGGTGCGGTGGGTTGGTCTCGTCACCCGTAGACGCCGCGGGCCTGGTCGCGGACGATGCGGCCGCTCTCGATCTCGATGACCCGGCGGCGCATCTGGTTCACGATGTTGGAGTCGTGCGTGACCATCACGACGGTCGTGCCGGTGCGGTTGATCCGGTCCAGCAGGCGCATGATCTCGATGGACGTGTCCGGGTCGAGGTTTCCGGTCGGCTCGTCGGCCAGCAGGATCAGCGGACGGTTCACGAACGCCCGAGCCACCGCCACCCGCTGCTGCTCACCACCGGAGAGCTCGTGCGGGTAGCGATGCTCCTTGCCGCCGAGGCCGACCAGTTCCAGCACCTCCGGCACGACCCGGCGGGCGACCGCCTTGGTCTTGCCGATCACCTCGAGAGCGAAGGCCACGTTCTCGTAGGCGGTGCGGTTGGGCAGCAGCCGGAAGTCCTGGAAGACGCAGCCGATCGAACGGCGGAAGTGCGGACGCTTCCAGGACCGCATCGAGGTGACGTCCTTGCCGTTCACGACGACCCTCCCCTTGCTGGGGGTGACCTCGTGCAGCAGCATCTTGACGATGGTGGACTTGCCGGAGCCGGATGGGCCGATGAAGAAGACGAACTCGCCCTTGTCGATCGACACGGACACGTTGTCGAGCGAAGGCCGCGACGCCTTCGGGTACGTCTTCGTCACTTGCTCAAGCTGAATCACGGGTGGAGAGTCTACGCGGTGTAACTGTCGTGCCAAGTGCTACGCCCCGCAGATGCGGGACATGTCATCGAATCAGCACGTCACGTAGAGATCGATGACGCACTCCGCCAACGATCGATCACGCACGGTCGCCGGCGAGTTGCTGCTGCTTGCGCCACCGGATGCCGGCCTCGATGAACGAGTCCAGCTCGCCGTCGAAGACCGAGGTCGGATTGCCGGTCTCCTGCTCGGTACGCAGATCCTTCACCATCTGATACGGGTGCAGCACGTACGACCGCATCTGGTCGCCCCAGGAGCCCGCGGCGTCGGTCTTGAGACCCTGAAGCTTGGCCTGCTCCTCCTGGCGCTTGCGCTCCAGCAGCCGGGCCTGCAGCACCCGTAGCGCCGACGCCTTGTTCTGCAGCTGCGACTTCTCGTTCTGACAGGTCACCACGATGCCGGTCGGGATGTGGGTGATCCGCACCGCCGAGTCGGTGGTGTTGACGCTCTGGCCACCGGGCCCCGAGGAGCGGTAGACGTCGATCCGCATCTCGTTCTCGGGGATGTCGATGTGGTCGGTCTGTTCCACCACCGGCAGCACCTCGACCCCGGCGAAGCTGGTCTGCCGCCGACCCTGGTTGTCGAACGGGCTGATCCGGACCAGCCGGTGGGTGCCGGATTCCACGCTGAGCGTGCCGTAGGCGTACGGGACCTTGACCGTGAAGGTGGCGGACTTCAGACCTGCCTCCTCGGCGTAGGAGGTCTCGTAGACCTCGGTCGGGTAGCCGTGCCGCTCGGCCCAGCGCAGGTACATCCGCAGCAGCATCTCGGCGAAGTCCGCCGCGTCCACGCCACCGGCGCCCGCCCGGATGGCCACCAGCGCCTCCCGGGAGTCGTACTCACCGGAGAGCAGGGTGCGGACCTCCATCTCCTGGATGGCCTTGCCGAGCCCGGCGATCTCCGTCTCGACCTCGGTGAGCACCCCCGAGTCGGACTCCGCCTCGGCCAGCTCCAGCAGCACGTGCGCGTCGTCGAGGCGCGACCGCAGGCTGCCGAGCTTGTCGATCTCGCCGTTGACGTACGACAGCTGCGAGGTCACCTGCTGGGCGCGGGCCTGGTCGTCCCAGAGATCGGGGGCGGACGCCTCCTGCTCCAGGCGGGCCTTGTCCCCGCGCAGGCGGTCGAGGTCGAGCACCGCCTCGATGTTGCGCAGGGTGGCGTCGAGTTCCTTGAGCTGTTCGGCGCAGTCGGCAGCGGTCACGACAGACAAGCCTACTGCTCGGACGAGGAGTGAGCTTGCGAGCCCCGCAGTCCGAGCCAAAACCAGCACCGCTCGGACGAGCAGTGAGCTTGCGAGCCCCGCAGTCCGAGCCAAAACCAGCACCGCTCGGACGAGCAGTGAGCTTGCGAGCCCCGCAGTCCGAGCCAAAACCAGCACCGCT
>NZ_POTY01000318.1 GCF_003236315.1 Micromonospora craterilacus | reverse complement strand
TCCGATCCCCGCGGCCGTTCCTGGCAGGCCGGGTAGGCAGGCGCGGCCGGTCGCGCCGCCGCCCGGTTGGCAGGCACCCCCGGGGTACGTCCCGGTCGCCGTCCGCAAGCGGCGCCGCTGGCCCTGGGTGCTGCTGCTGGCCCTGGCCTGCTGCTGCGGCTGCCCGGCCTACTACGGCACGCCGATGGTCGCGCAGTACCCGGCGAGCGCCGCGCTGCCGGCGCAGGTGGCCGACCTGCAACTGCGCGAGGACGCGCGCAGCACGCAGACCGCCCGGCAGTTGGAGACGCAGGTGCGCCAGGCGCACTGGCTCGCCGAGGACACCTTCGCCGGCATCTACACCACCCGCGCCGGCAAGCGGGTGGCCGTCTTCGGCGGCACCGGTTTCCGGCTCACCCCCTCGGCGGACGCCGACGCCGAGATCGAACGGCTCACCGAGCAGTACGCCCTCGGCGAGGCGCAGGTCGTGGAGAACAGCGTCCGGGGCCGGCACGAGCGCTGCGCGGTGGGTCGCTCCGACGGCGTCGGAGTGGTGGTCTGCACCTCGGTCGACCACGGCAGCATCGCCAGTGCGGTCTTCACCGACCTCTCGGTGGACGACAGCGCCCGGCTGCTCGGCACCCTGCGGGAGCAGATCGTCAACACGAACGGCTGACCGGCGGGCCAGCCTCGCGCACACCGACGCTCCAATGTGGGACAATTGGGGCATGCCGTCGCGGCGTTGGCTCTTCGCCGACCAGTTGGGGCCGCACTTCCTCGACGATCGCCACCATCCGGTGCTGCTGATCGAGTCCAAGGCGGTCTTCCGGCGTCGCGCGTTCCACCGGCAGAAGGCGCACCTGGTGCTGTCGGCACTGCGCCACCGCGCGGCCGAGCTTGGCGAGCAGGCGGTCTTCCTCCGCGCCGAGACATACCGGCAGGCGCTGCGCGGGGTACGCGAACCACTGGAGGTCTGCCACCCGACCTCCCGGGCCGCCCTGGACTTCGTCCGCGGACTGGACCGGGTCACCGTGCTGCCGCCGCGCGGCTTCGTCACCGGCCTCGACGAGTTCGCCGACTGGGCGGACGGCCGGCGGGGTGCGTTGCGGATGGAGGCGTTCTACCGGTTCGCCCGGGAGCACCACCGGGTGCTGGTCGACGGCGACGAGCCGGTCGGCGGGCGGTGGAGCTTCGACACCGAGAACCGCCAGCCCCCGCCGAAGGGCGCCGACCGCCTCGCCGTGCCGCCTCCGCCGATGCCCCGCGAGGACGACATCGACGCCGAGGTCCGGGCCGACCTCGACCGGTGGGAACGGGAGGGCATCCGGTTCGTCGGGCGGGACGGCCCACGCCGCTTCCCGGTCACCACCCGCGAGGCGCAGGCCCGGCTACGGCACTTCCTCAAGCACCGGCTGCCCTCGTTCGGCCCGTACGAGGACGCGATGCTCGCGGACGATCCGTGGCTGGCGCACAGTCTGCTGTCCTCCTCGTTCAACCTCGGGCTGCTCGATCCGATGGCGGCGATCCGGGCCGCGGAGCAGGCGTACCGCAAGCAGGGCGCGCCGCTGCCCAGCGTGGAGGGTTTCGTCCGGCAGGTCCTCGGCTGGCGGGACTTCGTCTGGAACCTGTACTGGTACTTCGACTCCGGCTACCGGCGCGGCAACGCGCTGGCCGCCCGGCAGTCGGTGCCGGCCTGGTTCCGCGACCTGGACGCCGAGGCCGTGCAGGCGCGCTGCCTGTCGGGCGTCCTGTCCGACCTGCGCGAGCACGGCTGGGTGCACCACATTCCCCGGCTGATGGTGCTGGGCAATTACGCACTGCAACGCGGCTGGCGACCGGCGGAGATGGTGGACTTCTTCCACCGCAGCTTCGTTGACGGCTACGACTGGGTGATGACCGTCAACGTCGTCGGCATGAGCCAGTACGCCGACCTCGGGCGGATGAGCACCAAGCCGTACGTGGCGGGCGGCGCGTACATCAACCGGATGAGCGACTACTGCGGCGGCTGCCGGTACGACCCGAAGACCCGACTGGGCGAGGACGCCTGCCCCTTCACCGCCGGCTACTGGTCGTTCCTGTCCCGCAACCGGGACCGGATCCCGGGCAACGCCCGGCTGGCCCGCGCCATGGCCCAACTGGACCGGCTCGGCGACGTCGACCAGGTACGCGCCCAGGAGGGCCGCCGCGGCGCGGCCCCACCCTGACCGTGGGATCAGCCGCCGTTGGGTCCGTCGGCGGCCGGCGGTTGGGCTCGGGGCGGGGCGTACCGGGACACGTACTCCTGGCCGGTGAGCTTCTGGATCTCGCCCATCATCTCGTCGGTCATCTGCCGCAGCGAGAGCCGGTCGTCCGGCCGGCCGGTGAAGTCCAGCGGCTTGCCGAACTTGACGGTGATCTTGCCGGTGAAGGGTCGCGGCAGCCGGGCACCGATCGGCTGCACCTTGTCGGTGCCGATCATGCCGACCGGGATGATCGGCACGCCGGCCGAGATGGCGAGACGGACCGCCCCGGTGCGCCCCCGGTACAGCCGCCCGTCGGGCGAGCGGGTGCCCTCCGGGTAGACCACCACCAGGTCACCGCCCTTGAGCGCCGGAATGGCGGCGTCGAACGCGGACAGCGCGGCCCGGCCGCCGGCTCGCTCCACCGGAATCGCGCCGAGGCCGGTGAGCACGAACTTGGAGAACCGACCCTTGACGCCGGTCCCCTTGAAGTACTCGGACTTGGCCCAGAAGGCCAGGTGCCGCGGCACGACCGAGCCGAGGAACAACTCGTCGGCCACCGAGAGATGGTTACCGGCGAAGATCGCCCCGCCGGTCTCCGGTACGTGCTCCAGCCCCTCCACGGTCGGTCGGAACGCCAGCCGCATCGTCGGCCCCACGGTGAGCTTGCCGATGGTGTAGAGCAGCGGCACTGGTCCTCCGGCAGATCGAGTGAGGTAAGGGCGGTGTCACCGTAGCGGACCGCCGCACACCATCATGCGCGAGGTGGGCCGCGTCCGCTGGCTGGGTGACGGGTGTTAAGAAGGGGCCCCTTTACCGCCTCAGGCGTTAATAAGGGGCCCCTCCTTTCCCGTCAGGCTCGGCGGACGGCGACCGTGACCCGTTCGCCGTCGCCGACCTCGCCGGCGAAGCCGTCGATCCCCTCGGCGAAGTCGACGCTGTCGGCGAGCACCTCCCCGGCCACGAAGTCGGCGTACCCGGACACCGCGGCCCGGACCTCCTCGGAGGCCGACACCGACACCACGATCCGGTCGGAGACGTCCAGGTCGGCGTCCCGGCGGGCCTGCTGCACCACCCGGACGACGTCCCGGGCCAGCCCCTCGGCGGCCAGTTCGGGGGTGACCGTGGTGTCCAGCACCACCACCCCCTCGCCACCGGGCAGCGGCGCCGAGTGCTCGGCGTCGGCCGCGACCAGGCGCAGCTCGTACTCACCCTCGGCGAGGGTGACGCCGGCGGCGACCGGGGCGCCGTCGACCAGCTCCCACTCCCCCGCCTTGACCGCCTTGATCACCTGCTGCACCTGCTTGCCGACCCGGGGCCCGAGCGCCCGGGGCACCACGGTCAGCACCTGCTGGCAGTACGCCGACACCTCGTCGGTGAACTTCACCTGCTTGACGTTGACCTCGTCGGCGACCAGGTCGGCGAAGGGACGCAGCTGGTCGGCCACCGGCGAGGCCACGGTCAGCTTCGACAGTGGCAGCCGCACCCGCAGCCCCTTCGCCTTACGCAGCGACAGCGCCGCCGAGGCGACCGCCCGGGTGGCGTCCATCGCGGCCACCAGGTCGTGGTCGGCCGGGAACTCGGTGGCCTGCGGCCAGTCCACCAGGTGCACCGACCGCTCGCCGGTCAACCCGCGCCAGATCTCCTCCGCGGTCAGCGGTGCCAGCGGCGCCACCACCCGGCAGAGCGTCTCCAGCACCGTCGACAGCGTGTCGAACGCGTCGGCGTCCCCGCTCCAGAACCGGTCCCGCGAGCGGCGCACATACCAGTTGGTCAGCGCGTCCAGGTAGGACCGGACGGTGGCGCAGGCACCGGAGATGTCGTACGCGTCCATCTGCGCGCCGACGGTCGACACCAGCTCGTTCGTCTTCGCCAGCAGGTACCGGTCGAGCAGATGCGTCGAGTCGGTCCGGCGCCGGGCGGTGTACCCGTCGGCGTTGGCGTAGAGCGAGAAGAAGTACCAGACGTTCCAGAGCGGCAGCAGCACCTGCCGGACGGCGTCCCGGATCCCCGACTCGGTCACCGCCATGTCCCCGCCGCGCAGCACCGGCGAGGACATCAGCATCCAGCGCATCGCGTCCGAGCCGTACGAGTCGAAGACGTGGTACACGTCCGGGTAGTTGCGCAGGCTCTTGGACATCTTGCGCCCGTCGGAGCCGAGCAGGATGCCGTGGCTGAGGCAGTTCCGGAACGCCGGTCGGTCGAACAGCGCGGTGGCCAGCACGTGCATGGTGTAGAACCAGCCGCGGGTCTGCCCGATGTACTCGACGATGAAGTCGCCCGGGTAGTGGTGCTCGAACCAGTCGCGGTTCTCGAACGGGTAGTGCACCTGGGCGAACGGCATCGAGCCGGACTCGAACCAGCAGTCCAGCACCTCCGGCACCCGGCGCATCATGGACTTTCCGGTCGGGTCGTCCGGGTTGGGACGGACCAGGTCGTCCACCGCCGGCCGGTGCAGGTCGGTCAGGCGTACGCCGAAGTCCCGCTCCAGCTCGGCCAGCGACCCGTAGACGTCCACCCGGGGGTAGTTCGGGTCGTCCGAGCGCCACACCGGGATCGGCGAGCCCCAGAACCGGTTCCGGCTGATCGACCAGTCCCGGGCGTTGGCCAGCCACTTGCCGAACGAGCCGTCCTTGATGTGCCCCGGCGTCCAGTTGATCTGCTGGTTCAGCTCGACCATCCGGTCCTTGAACCGGGTCACCGCGACGAACCAGGACGACACCGCCTTGTAGACCAGCGGGGTGTCGCAGCGCCAGCAGTGCGGGTACGAGTGGGTGTAGGTGTCCTGCTTGAGCACCACCCCCCGGTCCTTCAGCTCCCGGATGACCGGCTTGTTGACGTCGAAGACCTGCTCGCCCTGGTACGGCGGGACGAGCCCGGTGAACCGGGTGTGGTCGTCCACGGTGACGATGGTCGGGATGCCGGCCGCGTTGCAGACGTTCTGGTCGTCCTCGCCGAAGGCCGGGGCCAGGTGGACGATCCCGGTGCCGTCCTCGGTGGTCACAAACTCCGCGCCGAGCACCTGGTAGGCGTTCTCACCGGCGTGCTCCACCAGGAAGTCGAACAGTGGCGTGTACCGGCGCCCCACCAGGTCGGCGCCGCGTACCGTGCCGACCTGCTGGTACCCCTCCAGTTCCTTGGCGTACGCGCCCAGCCGCGCGGCGCCCACCAGGTAGCGCTGCCCGTCGCGTTCGAGCACCGCGTACTCGATGTCGGGGCCGACGGCGAGCGCCAGGTTCGACGGCAGGGTCCACGGCGTGGTGGTCCAGACGCCGAGCCGGACCGGCCCGCGGACCAGCTCCGGCGCGGTCTCGTCCGCGGTCAGCTCGAACCACACGCTCAGCGTCGGGTCGTGCCGGTCCCGGTAGACGTCGTCCATCCGGGTCTCGGTGTTCGACAGCGGCGTCTCGCACCGCCAGCAGTACGCCAGCACCCGGAAGCCCTCGTAGACCAGACCCTTGTCGTGCAGGGTCTTGAAGGCCCACATGACGCTTTCCATGTAGTCCAGGTCGAGGGTCTTGTAGTCGTTGGCGAAGTCGACCCAGCGAGCCTGCCGGGTGACGTACCGCTCCCAGTCATGGGTGAACTCCAGCACCGAGGTGCGGCACGCCTCGTTGAACCGGGCCACGCCGAGGTCGAGGATCTCCGCCTTGCTGGTGATGCCGAGCTGCTTCTCGGCCACCACCTCGGCGGGCAGGCCGTGGCAGTCCCAACCGAAGCGCCGCTCCACCCGCCGGCCGCGCATGGTCTGGTAACGCGGCACCACGTCCTTGACGTACCCGGTGAACAGGTGGCCGTAGTGCGGCAGGCCGTTGGCGAACGGCGGACCGTCGTAGAAGACGTACTCGTTCTTCCCCTCAGCGCCGGCCGGCCTGGCCTCCACGGACGCCTCGAAGGTCTTGTCGGCCGTCCAGTGCTCCAGGACCCGGCGCTCGACCGCGGGCAGGTCCGGGCTCGCCGGGACGCCGCCGGCGGTCGGGTCGTGCAACGGATAGGCCATCGGGGGTCGCTCTCCTCAGCAGCTCACTCGTCGTGGGTCTGCGAGGACGAGCCCTTGTCCGGTACGCCGTCACCGGCGCCCCGGGCCGGACCCGCGGTACCACCCCGCTTGACGGCCAGGAACGACCGCCCGCTCGTTGACCGGCTGTGACGGGCCGGACCCGTCCGGTTCTACTGAGCCGGTCACCCGGCCGTTCTTCCGGAGGCTCACCGGTGATAGCCGGATCATCGCCATACACCCGCGATGATACCCACCCCCCACC
>NZ_POTY01000317.1 GCF_003236315.1 Micromonospora craterilacus | reverse complement strand
GAGCTGGAGCCCGCCGCCCGCCAGCCGACCCGGTACCTCCCGCCGCCGGCCGAACCGTCCCGGCCTGTGCCGACCCCGCCGCCAGCCGACGGCCAGGGCTGGTTCGGATCACCCACACCAGGTCCGGCCGCCGCGCCGGACCGCGTCGCCCCCACGCGGCCCCCGGCCGAGCCGGCCGCCGCGCCTGGCCCAGCTCGCCCGACCGCCGAACCGGCTCGCCCGACCGAGCCGATCTCCGTGCCCCCCGGCGCGCCGTCACCGGCCTCGGCGGCACCGGTCTCCGCACCACCGACGTTCGCGCCGCCGGTCTCCGCGCCGCCAGCCTCCGCACCGCCGACCTCCGGACCGCCTACCCCGACCTCCGGACCGCCTGCCCCGGCCGCCGCCCGGCCGGGGCACCCGGTGCCGGCATCACCCGGAACCGCGGTTCCGGCGTCCGCCGATGGCGTCACAGCCCTGAGCGGCGGCGACGCGGGCCGGATATCCACTCCGCCGGCCCCGACGAGTAGCCCGCTTCCGCCGCCGTCCACGTACCCGTATTCCGCGCCGCCGGCCGGCCCAGCACACCCCGCAGCCGCGCCGCCCGTTGACCCGGAGTACCTCGCAACCGCGCCGGCCGCCTGGGCGGCACCGGTCTCGGCACCGCCTAACGTTCCGCCGTCACCCGGCTCGGTGCCGCCCGCATCACCCGTGTCCGCGCCGCCGGCACCACCGGCGTCCGCGCCCTCGGTCTCGGGACCGCCCGCACCACCGATCTCCGCACCGCCGGTCTCGGTCCCGCCAACCTCCGAACCGCAAGCACCGCCGATCTCTGCACCGCCGATCTCGGGACCACCAACCTTCGCGCCACCGGTCGCGCCGCCGGCACCACCGACATCCGCACCGCCGGCACCGCCGGTCTCCGCACCGCCGGCACCGCCGATCTCCGCGACCCCGGTCTCCGGACGGCCGAGCGCGGCACCGCCGGTCTCCGCACCACCGACGTCGACGCCGCCAGCGCCGCCGATCTCCGCGACCCCGGTCTCAGGACCACCGACCCCGGCACCGCCGATCTCCGCCGCCCCGGTTTCAGCACCGCCGAGCGCGCCACCGCCGGTCTCCGCAGCACCAGCGCCGCCGGTCTCCGCACCACCGGCACCACCGACATCGACGCCACCAGCGCGGCCGGTCTCCGCGCCGCCGGCATCGAGCGTCGCCGCGCCGGCGCAACCGGCCACCACACTGCCGACCTCGGGACCGCCGCTCGCCGCGCCACCCTTCACCGCGCCGTCCACCGACGGCCCGCCGCCCGCCGACGGTCCGGTGCCCGCCGACGGCCCGCCGCCCGCCGACGGCCCGGCACCCACCGACGGCCCGGCACCCACCGACGGTCCGGTGCCCATCGACGCCGCACCGCCCACCGACGCTCCGCCGCCCGTCTCCGCACCGCCCGCCGATGCCACGGCAGTGGACGACGGTGAGCCGGCGGCCGGGGCGGCGGACGATGCCGATCAGGAACCCGAGCCGCCGGCCGATCCCGAGCAGGTGTTGGCGAACTACCGCTGGCGTCTCGACCCGACGAGCCTGCGTGACGTCGTGGATGACCCGGAGGAGTTGCGGACCGTCCGGGACCGGCTCACCGACAAGCTTGCCGGGGCCCTGGACAACCGGTCCCGGGCCCGGCTGCTGAGCCTGCGGGCGGTGGCGTCACGCGTTCTCGGCGATCTGGACGACGCGCTGGCCGACGGCCGGATGGCGCTGACCTACGCCGAGGCGACCGGGGAACTTCGCCGCGCCGCGCTGGCCCAGGCGCGGCTGGCGCACGTGCTGCGCTGGCGCGGCGAGTTCGCCGAGGCGGACCGGCTGTTCGCGGAGGCCAACTCGGCCGAGCTACCCGACCGGCTGCGGGCCGCCCTGCACGAGCACTCCGCCCGCTGTTGTTACGACCAGGGCCGGCTGATCGAAGCCTGCCACCACTTCGAGCGCGCCCTGGACCTGCGCGGCGAGGGCGACGCCGAACTGCTGGCCCGGGTCCGGATCGGGCTGGACGCGATCGCCACCCGGGCCGAGGCGGGCGGCTTCGGGCCGTACCCACGCGGTTGGGACGAGATCCTGGAGCGTGACCGCAGCCCGGTGCCCGCCCGCGACGGCGGTCAGGGCCTGTGGGGTTACGCGGACCCCGAGGGGGACATGGTGGTGCCGGCCCGGTACGCCGAGGCGCAGCCGTTCCGGGACGGTCTGGCCTGGGTACGCGGGCCGCAGACCGACCGGTGGTCGTTGATCGACCTGACCGGCGAGACGCTGATCGGGCCGACCTATCTGGCGGCCCGGCCGTTCTCCGACGGGCTGGCCTGGGTGGTGCGCGACGAGAGCGGCTGGCTGGCCGTCGACACCGCCGGTGAGGTGGTCGTGCCACCCGGCTTCGCCGACGTGCGGCCGTTCCGCAAGGGCGTGGCCGTGGTCCGCCGGGAGGGCTGGGGTGCCGTCGACCGGACCGGCCGGATCGTGGTGCCGACCCGCTACCACGGTTTCCACACCGCTCTCGCCGACGGCCGGTACGTCGACGGTTTCACCGACGAGGGCCTGGCCGTGATCGACCTGGCCGGCCGGAAGGGCGTGGTGGACCGTACCGGCATGGTGATCGTCGCGCCGGCGCACCCGGTGCTGCTCATCCACCCGGTGGCCTTCCTGGCGACCAACGGCGGCGGGCGCTGGGGTGCGCTCGACCGGCGGGGCGAGCCGCTGATCGACCCGGTGTACCGCAACCCGGACGAGGTCGTCGCGGAGATCGAGGCGTTGCTGGCAGACACCACCCCGATGCTCTGAACGACTCGCGACGGGCCGCGATGGTCGGGCCGGGCAGCCCGCCGGCTCGGAATCCCGCCCGGGCGCACCCATCACCGGGGCGGTCCGCCGTGCTCGGGGCGGGCTAGGGTCAGGGCATGGAATTCCGACACCTGGGCCGCTCCGGCCTGATGGTCAGCGAGATCTCGTACGGCAACTGGATCACCCACGGCTCGCAGGTCGAGGAAGACGCGGCGGTCGCCTGCGTCCGAGCCGCCCTGGACGCCGGCATCACCACCTTCGACACCGCCGACGTCTACGCCGCCACCCGCGCCGAGGACGTGCTCGGCCGGGCGCTGGAGCACGAGCGGCGCGAGGGCCTGGAGATCTTCACCAAGGTGTACTGGCCCACCGGCCCGGGTCGCAACGACCGGGGCCTGTCCCGCAAGCACATCATGGAGTCGATCAACGGCTCGCTGCGCCGGCTGCGGACCGACTACGTGGACCTCTACCAGGCCCACCGGTACGACTACAGCACGCCGCTGGAGGAGACGATGGAGGCGTTCGCCGACGTCGTGCACTCCGGCAAGGCGCACTACATCGGCGTCTCCGAGTGGAAGGCGTCGCAGATCCGGGAGGCGCACGCCCTCGCCCGGGAGCTGCGCATCCCGCTGGTCTCCAGCCAGCCGCAGTACTCGATGCTCTGGCGAGTCATCGAGAGCGAGGTCGTCCCCACCAGCGAGGAGCTGGGCATCGGCCAGATCGTCTGGTCGCCGATGGCACAGGGCGTACTGTCCGGCAAGTACCTCCCCGGCCAGCCGCCGCCGGCCGGTTCCCGGGCCACCGACGAGAAGTCCGGCGCGGGCTTCATCGCCAAGTGGCTCACCGACGACGTGCTGACCCGGGTGCAGCGGCTGCGGCCGCTGGCCGACCAGGCGGGGCTGAGCATGGCCCAGCTGGCCATCGCCTGGGTGCTGCAGAACCCGAACGTCTCCTCGGCGATCGTCGGGGCGACCCGGCCCGAGCAGGTGCAGGACAACGTCAAGGCGGCCGGCGTCAAGCTCGACGCCGGGCTGCTCAAGGCGATCGACGAGATCGTCGAGCCGGTGACCGAGCGCGACCCGGCGCGTACCGAGTCGCCGGCCGCGCGTCCCTGATCCGACCTGGCCCGGCCGGCGCGCCTCGCGTCGGCCGGGCCACTCGGGTCGGCCCGGTCGGCCCGGGTCGCTTCCGAAGGCCGCGCCGCGCTCGTCGCGGGTCAGCCCGGTCGCGTCAGCCCGGTCGCGTCAGCCCGGTCGCGTCAGCCCGGTCGCGTCAGCCCTGCCAGAAGCGGACCAGCTCCAGGCCCCTGGCGTAGAGCCCCGACGGCAGGCCGAGGAAATCGCCGATCGCGAAGACCGCACCGAAGAACCAGCCGCCGATCCGCGGGTTCCACAGCAGCGCGAAGAGCAGGATGAAGCCGTACGGGGCGAACAGGTCGTACATCCGCCGCCACTGCGGGTTCAGCCACGGCTGGATCATGTTGCCGCCGTCCAGTCCGGGCACCGGCAACAGGTTGAGCACGCTGGCGGTCACCTGGAGGAAGGCGAGCAGGGCGACAGCGGCCCAGAACTCGATCGGGCCGCCGCCCGGCGCGCCGAGCCGCAGCACCACCACCAGCACCAGCGCGAACAACACGTTGGTGGCCGGACCGGCGAGGCTGACCAGGGTGTGCCGCAGCCGCCCGGGGATCACGTGCCGGTCCACCCAGACCGCGCCGCCCGGCAGGCCGATGCCGCCGAGCAGCACCACCACCACCGGCAGCACGATGGACAGCAGCGGATGGCTGTACTTCAGCGGGTTGAGCGTCAGGTAGCCGCGATGCGCCACTCCCCGGTCGCCGGACCGGTACGCGACCACGGCGTGGGCGTACTCGTGCAGGCAGAGCGAGACCAGCCAGCCGGAGACGACGAAGCCGAAGACGGCGAGCCGGACGTTGCCGATCCCGTGCCAGGTCAGCAGGGCGCTGGTCACCAGCAGCGCGACCAGGACGAGGAAGACCGGGCTGGGCCGGAACGCCGCCCGGGGCACCCCGAGCACCAGCGGCTCGGCGTCCCGGGGGGCCATCACTCGGCCACGGGCAGCAGGCTCATCCGGTACTCCACCCGATCGTCCTCGACGAGCGCGACCGAGGTGACGCCGGACGCCGCGAGCTCCCGCCAGGTCTGGCCGATCCAGGACTCGGCGTCCGCCTGGCTGCCGAACGACTCGGCCGGCCCGTCGACCGGCTCGCCGTTCGCGCCCTCGTACCGCCAGCTCCACGCCATGTGCGCGTCTCCCCTCGCCGCTGATGTCCCGTGGGACGGACCTCCGCCAGCGTAGTCGGCCGCACGCGCGGCGGCCGGGCCCTCACCCCGCCGACGGGCGGCCGGGCGAGCGGGCGGCCGGGCCGCAAGCCCGGATCGACGGCCGGTACCGTGGCCCGGTGCTGACTTCGGGGGTCGTGCTCAGCGAGCGGTACCGGCTGGGCGAACGGGTGGCGACCGGCGGGATGGGTGCGGTCTGGCGGGGTACGGACCTCCTGCTGGATCGCGAGGTGGCGGTCAAGGTGCTGTTGCCGGGGCTGACCGCCGACCCCGAGTTCACCACCCGGTTCCGGGCCGAGGCGCGGATGCTGGCGGCCCTACGGCACCCCGGGGTGGTTGCGGTGCACGACGTCGGGCGGGCCGCGCTCGCCGACGGCAGCCACGTCGACTACCTGGTGATGGAGTACGTGGACGGCGAGCCGCTGGGCGCCCGGCTACGGCGGGCGGGGCGGCTGGATTCGGTCACCACCATGTCCGTGGTGGCGCAGACCGCCGAGGCGCTGCACGCCGCGCACCTGGCCGGCATCGTGCACCGTGACGTGAAGCCGGGCAACCTGATGGTCAAGCCGGACGGCCGGGTGGTGCTGGTCGACTTCGGTATCGCCCGCTCCGGCGCCACGGCCGGGATCACCGCCGCCCACATGGTGCTCGGCACGGCCTCGTTCATGTCTCCGGAGCAGGCCGCCGGGCAACCGATCTCCGGCGCGAGCGACATCTACGCGCTCGGCGCCGTGGCGTACCTCTGCCTCGCCGGGCGGCCCCCGTTCGTCGGGGACAACCCGCTCGACGTGGCGCTACGGCATCTGCGGGACGAGCCGCCACCGTTGCCGCCGGACGTTCCCGCGCCGGTGGCCGCGGTGGTGTCCCGGGCGATGATGAAGCACCCGGCCGGCCGGCACGCCAGCGCGGCGGAGCTGGCCGAGGCCGCTGCGGCGGCCGGCCGCGCGGCAGCGGGCGGACGGCCGCCCGTCGCGAGCCAGCCGTGGGCGGCGGCGCCGCCCGCGCCGGGTCCGCGTCCCGCCGCAGCCGCCCCCGCGGCGCCGCCAGCCGGGTTCGCCGATGCCGAGGCGACCACCATCGGGACCTCGCCGGCCGGCCGTGACCGGGCCCGTCGGTTCCGGCGTCCGGCGGTGCTGGCCACCGCGGCGGGCATCGTGCTTGCCATCGTGGCCGGGGTGGCGGCAGCCGTGGCGTCCCGGCCACCGGCCGACGACACCGCCGCGAAGGACGACCCACCCGTGCTGATCGGCGACCCGGGGCTGGTGGCCTCGCGGCGCGCCGGTGCGGGCGGCAGCGAGGAGCCCCCGGAGAGCCGGTCACCGTCGCCCGGTGCGGCGACGACGGCAGCGGCGGCGACCCCGTCGCCGGACCGAAGCAGCACTCCGGCGACCACCTCGGGGCCAAGCTCCCCCGCCC
>NZ_POTY01000316.1 GCF_003236315.1 Micromonospora craterilacus | reverse complement strand
GCGCCTGACTCCCGCCCCGCTGGCCGGGTCGTCGGTTTGGCCAGTGGGGCCACCTGCTGTCCCAGTGCTGTCACGACCAGAGTTCGATCATCTGACCCGCCGCACCGGCACCCCCGGTTACCGGTCCGTCGTCGACACCCAACGAGTGTTGAACTCTTTCGCGCCGCGCCAGGCGGAGAGCGACATTGGCAACGCGAATGCCGCCCACACCACCGCCAATCCAAGGAGCCAGTCGATATCTGAACCACCAGCGATGCCGATGACACAACTCGCCGTCAACGCCACCAGCCAGAAAACGGCCATGCCGGTCAGCCCGGCCGAAGTCCGCTCGACCCAGAGGTTGCCGACCCCGTAGACACCCGTGAGAGCACAGCCGAGTTCGAGGGCAACAGCCCGGTGCGGAGACTTGGGCCGAATCGGAGCTTCGATGTTCACCGTGGCAGTGTGCCCGCCAGCGTTACGCACGGCAGCAACTCTTCAGACGGGCACTGCCCACCCGAACGGACCACGTGGGGCCGGATCGGATGTCGATCTCCCGATCCCCTGCCGCCGCGCAGGCCGTGACGTCACCGTTCAGGTCCAGGAACGCCGCAGGCAGTCGCCACCACACCCGTGGGTCAGTCCGGTGGCAGTGTCTTGCCGTCGCTCCACACGTTGTCCTGCCACACGTTGCCGGGTGCGGAGCGGGCCCAGGAGGTCGCCGGCCCGTACGCGCCGCACTTGCCGTTGCGGCCGCGTTGGAAGACGTTGCCGGTCACCACGATCCCGCTGACCTGAGTCCCGTACTTCTTGTGCTCCTCGTAGCCGCCGTAGAAGCAGTAGGACATCTCTTCGGAGGCGACGAAGAGGTTGTTCCGGATGGTGTAGTTCGTGTTGGGTCCGAAGTCGCCGAAGATGGACGCGTTGGCCGTGCAGCCGCCGCCGGCGGCGTTGGTGGGCCGGTCGCAGGCCAGGGTGTTGTGCACCAACTGGATGTCGCTGCCGCCGTTGGACAGGAACGCGTTGAGGTGCCAGTCCCCGCCGTCGGGCAGGTACTGGCCGTGCAGCCAGGAGTCCTGGACCAGGCAGTTGCGGTAGCAGTTGACGTTGTGCTGGCCGCCCCGGATCTCGGAGCGCAGCACGGTGACGTTCTCGAAGCCGACGGTGGGTGCGTACGCCTGGCCGCCGTCGATCACGGAGTCCTCGATGCGCACCGAGTGACTCGCGCCCTCCAGCCGGATCGTGCCGTCGACCTGGCTGGATTTGATCACCACGTTCTTCGCCTTGATGAGCAGCGAGCAGCGGACCTGCCGCTTGTCGATCACCGTGTTGGCCCTGGTGATCGTGCAGGGCCCCGAGTAGGCCGAGAGCCGTACGCCGTCGGGCACCCCAGTGTTGCCGGCCGCCGGGAAGCCGGTCAGGGCGGTGGCGGCGGACGGCTTGGTGGCCGATGGCGTGGCGGAGCCCGAAGTCGTGGGACGGGCACCCAGCCCCTGACTGGCGCCGGGCGAGGGCGCCGCGCCGGACTCCGGCAGCGACCCGCTCGCCACCGGCGCGCTCGGGGTCACGTCCGCTGCGGCGGCCTGCTCCCCGTCGCTGTGGGCCAGCCGGGCCACCGCGACCGCGCCGCCGACGGCGAGCACGGCCAGCACGGTCAGGGCTGCCGGGATCGCCACCGACCTGCGCCGCCCGCGTGGGGCGGCCGGGGCGCGGTCGGGCGCCGGCTCCGTGGACTGCCGCAGCACGTCGCGAGCGCCGACTACGGCCGGCGGTCGGCGACGAAGGCGGCCAGGCTGCCGAGCGTCTCGAACAGCTCGGCGCTCACGTCGCCGTCGTCGACGGTGAAGTCGAACCGCTCCTCGATCGCCGCGACCAGTTCGAGCACCGCCATCGAGTCCAGCTCCGGCAGGTTGTCCAGCAGCGGGGTCGACGCGTCCAGCGCGGCCGCCCGGTCCTCGATGCCGAGCACCGAGACCACCACCTCCCGGACCTCGTCAACGGTCTCCGCGTGAGTGACGTCCACAGTTTCTCCTTATCGGGCGGTCAGACCAGCACTTCGGCCGGGGCCGGGTGGCTGAGGAAGGCGGTCGGGCTGGCGGTGAGTCCGTACGCGCCGGCCTGGAACAGGACGATGAGGTCACCGACGTCCGCCCGGGGCAGCGTCACGGCGTCCCCGAGCAGGTCGAGCGGGGTGCAGAGGCAACCGACGACGGTGACCGTCTCGGCCGGCTCGGCGTCGATCCGCTCCGCCACCGCGATCGGGTAGTTGCGGCGGATCACCTGACCGAAGTTGCCGGAGGCGGCGAGCTGGTGGTGCAGTCCACCGTCCACGACCAGGTACGTGCGGCCTCGGGAGACCTTCCGGTCGACCACCCGGGTGACGTACACGCCGCACTCGCCGACGATGTAGCGGCCGAGTTCGATCACGACCCGCGCCTCGGGCAGCCCCTGCCGGATCGGCCCCCGGGCCAGGTCGGCGAGGTTCGCCCCGATCGCTTCGAGGTCCAGCGGCTCGTCCCGGTCGGTGTACGGGATGCCGAAGCCGCCGCCCAGGTTGAGGTAACGCACCGGCAGCGGGGACTCCTCGGCCAACTGGATCGCCAGGTCGACGGTGCGGCGCTGCGCCTCGCACAGGCTGTCGGCGCGTAGGTTCTGCGAGCCGGCGAAGACGTGGAAGCCGAGGAATTCGACGTCGGCGTTGGCCAACTCCTTGAGCAGGGCGGGTACCTGCTCGGAGTCCACACCGAACTGTTGCGGGCCACCGCCGAGGCGCATGCCGGAGCCCTTGACCGCGAAGTCCGGGTTGACCCGTACCGCGACGCGCGGCCGGAGCCCCAGCTGGCGGCCCAGTACGGCCACCCGGTCGGCCTCGTTCTCGGACTCCATCTCGATGGTCACGCCCGCCGCGATGGCCTGACGCAGCTCCGCGTCGGTCTTGCCGGGGCCGGCGAAGCTGACCCGGTGCGGCGGCATCGGTGTGTCGAGGGCGGTGCGCATCTCCAGGGCCGAGGCCACGTCGAAGGAGTCCACCAGCCCGGCGAGGTGCTGCACCACGGCGGGCATCGGGTTCGCCTTCACCGCGTAGCTGAGCTGCACCTCATCGGGTAGCGCGGCGCGTAGGAGCTGCACCCGCCCGGTGAGCAGCCCACGGTCGTACGCGAAGAAGGGCGTGCCGCCGACGCGGTCGGCGAGGCGGTCGACCGGGACGCCACCCACAGCGAGCCGGCCGGCGTCGCGGTCGAAGGCCGCGGCGGGGTGGTTGGTCACGAGGTCAACTCCTGGCGTAGGAGGTTGCGGTCGAACTTTCCGTTGGGTGATCGGGGCAGTGCGGGACGCACCACGATCTCCCGGGGCAGCATGTACGGCGGCAGTTCCCGCTTGACGGCCGCGAGCAGCGCCGCCTGGTCGACGTCGGCGCCGTCGGGTGGGCTCACCACCAGCACCACCCGCTGGCCGAGCGACGGATCGGGCAGGCCGAGCGCCACCGCGTCACCGGCCAGGCCGCTGCCGTAGACGACCTCCTCGATCTCGGTGGGGCTGACCCGGTATCCGGACGTCTTGATCATGTCGTCGATCCGGCCGACGAAGTAGAGGAAGCCCTGCTCGTCACGGACGACGGTGTCACCGGACCAGACCGCCGGCTCCGGCAGCAGTTCCCCGTCCCGGCCGGGCGCGGGGCGGAACCGTTCGGCCGTCCGCGCCGGATCGTTCCAGTAGCCGAGGGCGACCAGCGCGCCGCGGTGCACCAGCTCGCCCTCCTCCCCCGGCTCGCAGGGCGTGCCGTCCGGGCGGACCACGAGGACCTCCGCGTTGGGGATCGCCCTGCCGATCGAGTCGGGCCGACGGTCCACCTCGGACGGATCGAGATAGGTGGAGCGGAACGCCTCGGTCAGCCCGTACATCAGGTACGGCAAGGCGGTCGGGAAGAGGGCCCGCAGCTTGTCCAGGGTGGCCTTGGGCATCCGCCCGCCGGTGTTGGCGAAGTACCGCAGGTGGGTGCTGGCCTCCGCCGGCCAGTTCTGCCCGGCCAACTGCAACCACAGCGGCGGTACGCAGGTCAGCCCGGTGACGCGGTGCCGGGCACACAGCCGCACCACGTCCTTCGGCAGCAGGTAGTTCATCAGCACCACGTGGGCGCCGACGGTGAAGGCGGTGGTGAGCTGGCTGAAGCCGGCATCGAAGCTGAGCGGCAACGCGGCCAGGATCACGTCGTCGGCGGAGTTCGTCAGGTAGTCGCTGACGCTGGCCGCCCCGGCGAGCAGGTTGCGGTGCGAGAGCACGACGCCCTTCGGCTTGCCGGTGCTGCCGGAGGTGTAGAGGATCGCCGCCATGTCCACGTCGATGCCGGTCCCG
Organism: Micromonospora craterilacus; assembly: GCF_003236315.1. Taxonomy (GTDB): domain Bacteria; phylum Actinomycetota; class Actinomycetes; order Mycobacteriales; family Micromonosporaceae; genus Micromonospora; species Micromonospora craterilacus. The sequence goes on along the minus strand of NZ_POTY01000316.1, from coordinate 2,165 downwards.
GGCGGCGGGAGGGAGTCGCCGTGGCGCAGCTCCGCCCAGGCGGTCACCGCCGGCCGGCCGGCACCGGCGCCGCTGGACACGCCGTGGTTCAACAAGGCACCGGCAGCGGCACCGCCGATCAGGACCACCTGCTCGACCGACTTGAGCTGCTCCAACTCCTCGCGGAGCAGCGCGTACCGTTCCGGGGTGGTGACCAGTACCCGCACCGCGCAGTCGGCCAGGATGTGGCCGACCTGCCGGGGTCGCAGCAGCGGGTTGACCGGTACGAAGACACCGCCGGCGGCGGAGGTGCCGAAGACCGCCTCGACCGCCTCGATCCGCTTCTCGGTCCAGACGGCCACCCGGGCGCCGCGTTCCAGGCCGAGCCGGCGCAGACCCGCGGCCACCGCAACCACGCCCCGCCAGAGCTGCGCGTAGCTGACCGTGTCGTCCTTGTAGGTCAGTGCCGGCGCGTCGCCCCGCCGGGCGGCCGCGTCGGCGACCAGCTCGTGAAGTTGAGTGCGCATGTCGGGGTTCGTCCCTCTCGTCCGGGGCCCGGTCACCAGCTGAGGCAGACCAGCTCGCTGTAGAGGTAGTCGACGTCGTCGGGGTCGAGGCTGTCGCTGCGGAACATCTTCCGCCGGGTGTCGGGCAGCAGCATCGACAGCGGCGGGCGTCCGCCGACCACGCGCAGCTCCGCAAGGGTAGCGAGCACACCGTGCCGCAGCAGCAGGTGGCGCAGCAGCATCCGGTGCATCCGCCGGAACAGGGCGGGGTTGCTGACGTACAGGATCGACCCGAACAGCGGCAACCGCTTGCGGCGGTCCCGACGGAACACCACGTGGCAGAACTCCTCGCCGTCGACCAGCACGATGTGCCGGGCCGCCGGCGCCTCCGCGTGGTCGAGGTAGCGCTCCAGGTCGGGCCCGGCGAGGGTACGGCGGATCACCTCCGGGTCGGCGCTGACCAGGCGGCGGCCGGGCCGGGACGGCCAGGGCAGGTTCGGCATCAGCGCGGTGGTGGTGTCCAGGAAGCGGAACCCCAGCCGCGTGTTGATCGGCACCACGTTGCCGCTCGGCGACAGGTCGGTGAAGTGGTAGCCGGGCTGGGCCAGCAGCGCCTTGAGCAGCTTGAGGCTGTGGAAGCGGAACTCGGGGAGCACGCACCAGGCACCGAGGTTGCAGAACCGCTCCTGGCGGCCGGCCACGGTGCGCTCGGAGTAGAAGGCGAGCAGCACGCCGACCACCTTCCCGCCGTCGGCGACCAGCATCATGCCGTGGTTAGGGGCGTCGATCTTCCAGGGCACATCGACCGCGCGCACCCACGCCTCCACGGCGACTTGACCGTTAAGGTGGGTATGGAGGAAGTGTCCTGCCGCGCTCACCTGCGCCTCGGTGACGGGCTCGACCCGGACCCCCATTCAGGTCGTCCGGCCCGAGGCAGGGCGACCGTACCGCCGGTACTCGGCAGGGCGCGGGGCGTCAACGGAGCGGACGGCCCGCAGCGGATCGCCGCACAAGCTCCGGTCTACCACCGCAGACTCCCTCGAACGTCCGGCATGCGCGGCCCCGACCGGGCATGGCTGGATCCGGCCAGGCGGCCGGTTCGGCGGGGGGCTGCCGCGACGATACCTCGCGTTGCCGCGGCGGGTCCGCAGCTACGCCGGATATCCGTCAGTCGTCGTCTCGAACCTGCCCACCCGGCCGGCCACCACCCGACGGTCGCGGGACCGCGCCGTCCCAACCGGGTTCCGTCTCCGGCCGTCCCGTTCTATCCCGCCACCCCACCCGGCCTCGCCGGTACAACGCACCGATCCGGGCCGCGGCATGAGCCGCGCCGACCCAGGACCGTGAGGAGTGGACAACCATGAAGCCCAGACGCGGGTACCGCGTGCCCCGACGGCTCGCCGTCGTCGGCACCCTGGCGGTGCTGCTCGCGACGTCCGGCGTGCTCGCCGTCAACTCGTACGCGGCAAGTCGCCCACAGCCGGCGGAGGCCCGCTCCGGCGCCGCGGCCGGGGCCGCGGCAGCAAAGGGCCACCAGGACCGGCACGACTGGCGGCCCCGCCGGTCTCCCCGCCCCACACCGACGCACAGCCAACCGCCGGTCGCCGGTACGCCGCGACCGAGCCCGTCCACGCCGGCCCCTGACTCTTATACACATCTGACGCTGCCGACGATCGCATA
>NZ_POTY01000315.1 GCF_003236315.1 Micromonospora craterilacus | reverse complement strand
CGCGATGACCGTGGCATACCTGGTGGCCGGTGTCCGCACCCCGATCGGCCGCTACGGCGGCGTCCTGGCCGGCGTACGCCCCGACGACCTGGCCGCGCACGTCATCCGCGAGTTGGTCGCCCGCCACCCGTCGGTGGACTGGGCGCGTACCGACGACGTGGTGCTCGGTTGCGCCAACCAGGCCGGCGAGGACAACCGCAACGTGGCCCGGATGGCGGCGCTGCTCGGCGGGCTGCCCGAGCAGGTGCCCGGCAGCACCGTCAACCGGCTCTGCGGCTCCGGCCTCGACGCGCTGGCCATCGCGGCCCGCGCGATCGTCGCAGGGGAGGCCGACCTGCTCGTCGCCGGTGGGGTGGAGAGCATGAGCCGGGCGCCGTTCGTCATGCCCAAGGCGACCACCGCGTTCTCCCGGGCCGCCGAGATGTACGACACCACCATCGGCTGGCGGCTGGTCAACAAGCTGATGGAGCGGGGCTGGGGCATCGACTCGATGCCGGAGACGGCCGAGAACGTCGCCGCCGAGTACGGCGTCGACCGGCTCGCCCAGGACGAGTTCGCGTACCGCTCGCAGTTGCGCGCGGCCAAGGCCCAGGCCGACGGTCGGCTCGCCGAGGAGATCGTGCCGGTGACCGTGCCGGCCGGTCGGCGCGAGACGCGGCTGGTCGAGGTCGACGAGCACCCCCGGCAGACCTCCCTGGAGAAGCTGGCCGCGCTGCCCACGCCGTTCCGCGACGGCGGCACGGTGACCGCCGGGAACTCGTCCGGCGTCAACGACGGCGCGGTGGCCCTGCTGGTCGCCTCGGAGGCGGCGGTCGCGGCGTACGGCCTCACCCCGCTGGCCCGGGTCACCGGTGCGGCGGCGGCCGGCGTACCGCCACGGATCATGGGCATCGGCCCGGTGCCGGCGACCCGCCGGCTGCTCGACCGGCAGGGGCTGGCCCTGGCCGACCTCGACGTGATCGAGCTGAACGAGGCGTTCGCCGCCCAGTCCGTCGCCGTGCTGCGGGAACTGGGGCTGCCCGAGGACGCCGAGCACGTCAACCCGAACGGCGGCGCGATCGCGCTGGGCCACCCGCTCGGTGCCAGCGGCGCCCGGCTCGCGCTCACCGCCGCGTTGGAGCTGCGCCGCCGGGGTGGGCGGCGGGCCCTGGCGACGATGTGTATCGGCGTCGGGCAGGGTATCTCCCTGCTGCTGGAGGCGGCCTGACCGGCTGCCGCCGACCGGGGTGACCAGGGAAAGAGCGTCGTGGATCTCCCGTTCGGGTGACGGACGGGCATAGAGTGGTGGACGTCACACGATCCGCGGCGACGACTTGGGGTGCACCAGTGCAGATGCCGGACGGACTTCCCGCCGAGATCGACCTCTCTCGGCCCAGCGCGGCCCGGGTGTACGACTACTTCCTGGGCGGTGCCCACAACTTCGAGATCGACCGGCAGTTGGCCGAACAGATCGCGGCCATGACGCCGAACCTCCCGGCGACCATGCGGGCCGGGCGGGAGTTCCTGCGCCGGGCCGTACGGGCGCTGCTCGACGCCGGCATCGACCAGTTCCTGGACATCGGCTCCGGCATCCCCACCGTCGGCAACGTGCACGAGGTCGCCCAGGCGGCCAACCCGAAGGCCCGGGTGGTCTACGTCGACATCGACCCGGTGGCGGTGGCGCACAGCCGGGAGCTGCTGGCCGGTAACGACCTGACCGGCGTCATCCACGCCGACCTGCGCGACCCGGAGCGGATCCTGGCCGAGGCCCGCCGGCTGGACCTGCTCGACTTCGACCGGCCGCTGGGCATCCTGCTGGCCGGGGTGGTCCACTTCGTCCCGGACACCGACCGCCCGGCCGACCTCCTGGCCACCCTGCGGGCCGCCGCCGCGCCCGGCAGCCACCTGGTCGTCTCGCACTCCACCTTCGAGGACCAGCCGCCGGAGATGCTGGACGCGCAGCGGCTGTCGGCGCGTACCGCCACCGAGATCTCGCTCCGCTCGCGGGCCGAGATCACCGGCTTCTTCGGCGACTGGACGATCCTGGAGCCGGGTGTGGTGCACATGGAGCTGTGGCGCCCCGACTCGCCGTCCGAGGCGGCGGAGAACCCGGAGCGGTTCGGCGCCTTCGGCGGCGTCGCCCGGAACGACCGGCCCGTCGGCTGACCCGATGGCCGACGTCGGCGCCTTCGGCGGGGACGCCGTCGACCCGACCGGTGCCCGGCGGTACGCGGCCGAGTGGACCCAGGCCGTCCGCCGGCTCGGTTTCGTGCCGCTGAGCGCGGCCGAGACCGAGCAGCTGCTGCTGGCGCACACGCTCCAGTTGGCACACGTCCTGCTTTCCGGCGAGCCGTTGACGCCGGCCACGGAGGCGGTCGGACGGGCGCTGGTCGAGGCGCACCTGACCGAGCCCGGGGTGATCGACTGGTCGGTGCGTTCCCTCGCCGACCGGTTCCCGGCACAGGTGCTCGGCGGACGGGCCGGCCCACCCGGGCTCGGCGAGCGGATCGCGGCGATGCAGGGCGCCCTGGCGGCCGGCTTCGCCCGGGCGTTGCGCGACCGTACCTTCACCCAGCAGGAGCGGATCGCCCGCTCCGCCTGGCAGGCCCGGGACACCGTCGAGCAGGCGCTGCGCGACAGCGAGGCCCGGTTCCGGGCGGTCTTCCGGGGAGCGGCGATCGGCATCGGCATCGCCGGGGTCGACGGAACGATCATCGACGTCAACCAGTCGTTCGCCGACATGCTCGGCTACCAGATCGAGGAACTGCGCCGGACCAACGTCGCCGCGCTGTTCCATGCGGACGACGCGGCCGGGATGTGGGAGCTGTACCAGGAACTGGTCGAGGGTAAGCACGACATCGCCCGGGTCGAGAAGCGCTACTACCGCAAGGACGGCAGCACCGTCTGGACGGACCTGGCGGTCTCCCTGATCCGGTACGACGACGGCCGGCCCCGGTTCACCGTCGCGGTGGTCGAGGACATCACCGAGCGGTACGAACTCCAGCAGCGGCTGCGCTTCCAGGCGCTGCACGACCCGCTCACCGGCCTGCCCAACCGCACGCTGTTCTTCGAGACGCTGGGTCGGCTGGTCGACTCGACGGTGCCGCCGGGCCGGGTCGGCGTCTGCTTCCTCGACCTCGACGGGTTCAAGGCGATCAACGACGGCCTCGGCCACGACCTCGGCGACCGGCTGCTGGTGACGATCGCCCGGCGGCTGGCCGACTGTGTGGCCGAGCAGGGTTACCTGGTCGCCCGGATGGGCGGCGACGAGTTCGTGATCGTGGTCGACGGCGGCGGGGTGGACGACGTGATAGCCGTGGCCGAGCTGGCGCTGGCCGCCGTCTCCGCGCCGGTGCGCGTCGGCGACCAGCAGCTCGTGGTTTCGGCCAGCGTCGGCATCGTCGACTCGGACCTGACCGGCACCAGCGTTTCGGCGTTGATGAAGGCCGCCGACACCACCCTGTACTGGGCCAAGGCCGACGGTCGGGGCCGGTGGGCGGTCTACGACCCGGAGCGCAGTGCCCGTGACATCGCCCGGTCGGCCCTGGTCGCCGGGCTGCCGGTGGCGTTGGACCGGGGCGAGTTCGTGCTGCACTACCAGCCGATCGTGTCCCTGCTGGACGGCCGGATGCTGGCCGTCGAGGCGCTGGTCCGGTGGCGGCACCCGGAGCTGGGGCTGATCGGCCCGGACCAGTTCATCGGGCTCGCCGAGGAGACCGGCCTGATCGTGCGGCTCGGCGAATGGGTGCTGCGGCAGGCATGTCAGGACGCCCGGCGGTGGCACATCGAGTTTCCCGAGGCGCGGCTGGTGGTGAGCGTCAACCTGGCGGCCCGCCAGGCCGACGCCCCGGCGATCGTGGACACCGTGGCCGACGCCCTGGCCACCAGCGGACTGCCGGCGGAGCTGCTGCAACTGGAGTTGACCGAGAGCGCGGTGATGGGCTCCGCCGAAGAGCCGCTGCGGACGCTGCACCGACTGGCCGCGCTGGGCGTACGGCTGGCCATCGACGACTTCGGCACCGGATACTCCAACCTGGCGTACCTGCGGCGGCTGCCGATCACCTGCCTGAAGCTGGCCGCGCCGTTCGTCGAGGGCATCCGGGGCGACGAGCCGGACACCGCCGACCATCGCGACGAGCGGATCGTGGACGCCCTGGTGCGGCTGGCGCACGCGCTGGAACTCTGGGTGACCGCCGAAGCGGTGGAGACCGAGGCGCAGGCCGAGCGGCTCCGGGCACTGCGCTGCGACACCGCGCAGGGCCGGCTGTTCGGCCCACCAGAGCCGGCCGACACAATCGTCAACCGCCTACATGGCATGTAAGGAAGGGCACCTTTAACGCCTGCGGTAGCGGAAGGGCCCCTTCTTAACAGACGAAACGATCGGATGGGGAGCCGACGTGAGCCTGACAGAGACCGGCGCCGTGGTGTCGGTGATCGCCGCGTTGGCCATCCTCGCCGGGCTTGCCGGCGTGGTGGTGCCCGGCCTGCCGGCGTTGCCGCTGTGCTGGGGCGGCGTACTGGTGTGGGCGCTGTTCGGCGGGGCCGGGGCCGGCGGCTGGCTGGTGCTCGCCGCGGCCACCCTGGTCGCCGTCGGCGGCACCGTGGTCAAGTACGCCTGGCCCGGACGCAACCTCAAGCGGGCCGGGGTGCCCACGTCCTCGCTGCTGGCCGGCGGGGTGCTGGGCCTGGTCGGCTTCTTCGTCATCCCGGTGGTCGGGTTGGTGATCGGTTTCGTCGGCGGCATCTTCGCGATGGAACGGCTGCGGCTGGGTGACACCCGGCTGGCTTGGCCGGCGACGAAGCAGGCGGTCGCGGCGGCCGGGCTGGCGATGCTGGTCGAGTTCCTCGCCGGGGTGGTGATCGGCGCGCTCTGGGTGGCCGGCCTGGCGCTCACCTGATCGCCGGCGCATCGCCGGGCGGCGCGGGGCAGGAGTCTGGGTACGACGGATCGCCATACCCGTGAGAGAGAGGTGACGTGCCCCGCGCCGCCGCGGCTGCCGGGCCGGTCCGAGGGCCCGGGCTGTGGTCCGTTCCGGACCAGGTCACGCCCCCAGGATGCGTCTTCGCACACCTGCCGGGCAAGGCAATTACCCACCCGGCCGCCGGTGCATGTTAAGAGGGGGCCCCTTTACTACTCCAGGCGTTAACAAGGGGCCCTTCCTTGCATCTTGGGCGTTGACGGGGTTCGGTGATGCCAGTAGACCTTGGTGATGGAGGCTGCCCATGAGGAGAGCGCCGCTCACACTGGAACAGCTACGGGTGGCCGTCGCCGATGGCGAGATCGACACGGTGGCGCTGGCCCTGGTCGACATGCAGGGCCGGTTGCAGGGCAAGCGGTTCCACGCCCCGTACTTCCTCGACCAGGTCGTCGCGCACGGCAGCGAGGGGTGTGACTACCTGCTCGCCGTCGACGTCGACATGAACACCGTCGACGGGTACGAGATGTCCAGCTGGTCGCGGGGCTACGGCGACCTCGCGATGAAGCCGGACTTCGACACCCTGCGCCGGGTGCCGTGGCAGCCCGGCACGGCCCTGCTTCTGGCCGACCTGGAGTGGTTGGACGGCTCCGGCCCGGTGCCCGCCTCGCCCCGGCAGATCCTCCGCCGCCAACTGGACCGGCTGGCCGCGCACGGGCTGACCGCGTACGCCGGCACCGAGTTGGAGTTCGTCCTGTTCCGCGACACGTACGAGCAGGCGTGGCAGCGCGGCTACCGCGACCTGACCCCGGCCAACCAGTACAACGTGGACTACTCGCTGCTCGGCACCGCCCGGGTGGAGCCGCTGTTGCGCCGCATCCGCACCGAGATGGCCGGGGCGGGGCTGACCCCGGAGAGCGCCAAGGGGGAGTGCAACCTCGGCCAGCACGAGATCGCTTTCCGCTACGACGCGGCGGTGACCTGCGCCGACCACCACGTGATCTACAAGAACGGGGCGAAGGAGATCGCCGCCCAGCAGGGCATGTCGATCACCTTCATGGCCAAGCCGAACGCCCGGGAGGGCAACTCCTGCCATATCCACTTCTCGCTGCGCGACGCCTCCGGCGGTTCGGCGATGCTCGGGGACGGCCCGGCGCGGCTGAGCGTCACCGGGCAGCGGGTGCTCGCCGGACTGCTCGCCACGATGCGGGAGCTGAGCCTTTTCTCCGCGCCGAACGTCAACTCGTACAAGCGCTACCAGCCCGGCTCGTTCGCGCCGACCGCGCTGCGCTGGGGCACCGACAACCGCACCTGCGCGCTGCGGGTGGTCGGGCACGGCCAGGGAATGCGGGTGGAGAACCGGGTGCCGGGTGCGGACGTCAATCCGTACCTGGCGATCGCGGCCCTGGTGGCGGGCGCGGTGCACGGCATCGAACGGGAGTTGGAGCTGGGCGAGGAGTGCGCCGGCAACGCCTACGACGACGCGACGGCCGAGCGCGTCCCCAGCACCCTCCGCGACGCCCTGCCCCTCTGGCAGTCCTCCGAGGTGGCCCGGGACGCCTTCGGCGATGACGTGGTCGCCCATTACGCCAACATGGCCCGCGTCGAGCTGGCCGCCTTCGACGCCGCCGTAACCGACTGGGAACTGACCCGTGGCTTCGAACGCCTCTGACTCGCCCCACCGGGTAGGGGGAGGGAGCGGGCGTGGGTGAGG
>NZ_POTY01000314.1 GCF_003236315.1 Micromonospora craterilacus | reverse complement strand
GCCCCCGCCCCGCGGTCTGCCGCTCGGCGACCACGACCAGGCCCTCCGGCTCTCCGTGCCGGGCCGCCTCGGCGACGTCGGCGTTGGTGGAACCCGTCTCGACCCGCAGTTCCAGGCGCGACCACGGGCCGTACGGCGCGACCAGCGCCCGGCGCAGCCGCGCCGCCGACAGCGGCGGACGCTCAAGATCGGTGTACGGCGAACCCGGCATCCCGCCAGCCTACGGGTGCGGCACTGAGGCGAACTGCACACCGACGGTCACCTGAACCATCGTTATATTCCCTGAGTGACTACCGAGACCGGGACCAACATCCACAGCACTGCGGGCAAGCTGGCGGACCTGGCACAACGGGTCGACGAGGCGGTGCACGCCGGGTCGGCGCGCGCCGTGGAGAAGCAGCACGCCCGGGGCAAGAAGACCGCCCGGGAACGGATCGAGATGCTGCTCGACGAGGGCTCGTTCGTCGAGCTGGACGAGTTCGCCCGGCACCGGTCCACCAACTTCGGCCTGGCGAAGACCCGCCCGTACGGCGACGGCGTGATCACCGGCTACGGCACCATCGACGGCCGGCAGGTCTGCGTGTTCGCCCAGGACTTCACGGTCTTCGGCGGCTCCCTCGGCGAGGTCTTCGGCGAGAAGATCGTCAAGGTGATGGACCTGGCCATGAAGATCGGCTGCCCGGTCATCGGCATCAACGACTCCGGCGGCGCCCGGATCCAGGAAGGCGTCGCCTCGCTCGGCCTCTACGGCGAGATCTTCTTCCGCAACGTGCGGGCCAGCGGTGTCATCCCGCAGATCTCGCTCATCATGGGCCCGTGCGCGGGCGGCGCGGTCTACTCCCCCGCCGTCACCGACTTCACCGTGATGGTCGACCAGACCTCGCACATGTTCATCACCGGTCCCGACGTGATCAAGACGGTCACCGGCGAGGACGTCGGCATGGAGGAGTTGGGCGGGGCCCGCACCCACAACACCCGCAGCGGCAACGCGCACTACCTCGCCGACGACGAGGACGACGCCGTCGACTACGTCAAGGCGCTGCTGTCCCACCTGCCGTCGAACAACCTGGACGAGCCACCGGTCTTTCCCGTTGACGCGGACCTGACCGTCACCGACGAGGACCGGGAGCTGGACACCCTGATCCCGGACTCGGCCAACCAGCCGTACGACATGCACCGGGTGATCGAGCACGTGCTGGACGACGGGGAGTTCCTGGAGGTCCAGCCGCTCTACGCGCAGAACATGGTGGTCGGCTTCGGTCGGGTCGAGGGCCGCCCGGTCGGCGTGGTGGCCAACCAGCCGATGCACTTCGCCGGCACGCTCGACATCGCGGCCAGCGAGAAGGCGGCCCGGTTCGTGCGTACCTGCGACGCGTTCAACATCCCGGTGCTGACCTTCGTGGACGTTCCCGGGTTCCTGCCCGGCACCGGCCAGGAGTGGGACGGCATCATCCGTCGCGGCGCCAAGCTCATCTACGCGTACGCCGAGGCGACCGTGCCCAAGGTCACCGTCATCACCCGCAAGGCGTACGGCGGGGCGTACGACGTGATGGGCTCCAAGCACCTGGGTGCGGACCTGAACTTCGCCTGGCCGACCGCGCAGATCGCGGTGATGGGTGCGCAGGGCGCGGTGAACATCCTCTACCGGCAGGAGTTGGCCGCCGCCGAGGACCCGGCGGCCGTCCGCGCCGAGAAGATCGCCGAGTACGAGGACACCCTGGCCAACCCGTACATCGCCGCGGAACGCGGGTACGTCGACTCGGTGATCCCGCCGCAAGAGACCCGTACCCAGATCGTCCGCGCCCTCCGGGTGCTGCGCACCAAGCGCGAGACCCTCCCGCCGAAGAAGCACGGCAACATCCCGCTCTAGGTGTAATGAAGGGCCCCTTCTTTACGCCTGGTGCATAGGAAGGGGCCCCTCTTAACGCCTGTGCGGCGGTCAGCAGGGCGGGTTGGCCGCAGCGCAGAGCCGACCGGCGGCCACCGTGGCGACCCGGCGCAGCTCCGACTCGGTGCCGTCCCGGCCGAGCCCCATCACGGTGACCAGGTCACCCACCCGGACCACGGCGGTCGTCTCGGGCCGCCCTGGCGCACGGGTCTCGCCGGTGTCCAGGTTGCGTATCCGCGTGGTGTGCCGGATCAGCACCGCCTCGTCACCGGCGAAGTCGCGGTCGGTCACCTCCCACTGGTGGCTGGCCTCGGCCTGCGCGATCCGGTCCCCCCACTGGGCGTCCCCCTTCGACCGCCACGTCGCGCACGGTGCGAGCAGGACGTCGATCCGGGCGAACAGGCCGGCGGCGACCTGCGGGGCGAGCCGGTACACGTCCTGGTTGAGCACCAGGTCCGCCGGACGAGGCTCGGCGCCGTGGGGCCGCGACCGCAGCAGCGTCTGGGAACGCGAGTAGCGGGACGTCTCCCAGCGCGTGGTCAGGCCCTGCTCCTCGTGGCAGGCCAACAGCATGACGTCGAGTCGCACCGGCTCACCGAGACCCGCTTCGCCGAGCGGCGGGTCGGTGTTCACGCGCAGGTCGCCCGGCTGCACCAGCGACGCCAGGGGAATCTCGGCGAACGCCCTGACCGAGGGCTCCATCAGCGGGGTCGCCAGTTGCGGTGGCGGTGCCGCGAGGTTCGTCATGACGACGGCGGACGCGGCGGCCACGACCAGCACCGAGGCAGCCGCAGTCAGCACGGTACGACGCCGCCGGCGGCGGGCCCGGGTACGCAGTTCGGCCGGCTCCGGCCAGCGAACGTCCTGCAAGTCGTGGTGCAGGCGCTCGACGAACGTCATCTCGTCACGCACCGGAAGCCTCCTCCAGATCCGAGACGGCGAGCAGCCCGGCGAGCGCGGCGCGTCCCCGGGAAAGTCGGGCTTTGACCGTGCCGACCGGGGCCGCGGTCTGTCGCGCCACCTCGGCGACCGGCAGTCCGACCAGGTAGTACAGGGCGATCGCGACCCGCTGTTCCTCAGGCAGCCGGCGTAGCGCGGCGACCACCTCGACGGTCTCGGTGCCCGGGCCGGGCACGCTCTCGACCGCACCGTGCCGCAGGTACGCCCTGGCCCGGCTGCGCAGGCTGCGCCAGCGGCTCACCGCGAGTCGGGCGGCCACCACCCGTACCCACGCCTCGGGGTCGTCATATCCGCTGACCGTGGACCAACGCTGCCACGCCCGGATGAACGCCTCCTGCACGGCGTCCTGTGCTTCGGCAAGGTCCCCGGTCAACGCGTAGACGAAGCCGAGCAGCCGTTGGCGGCTACCCCGATAGAACTCGTCGAACCCGTCGACGTCCGACACCTGCTACCTCCCTGAGGGTCGTAGAGGACACGCACCGGGGGGTGGGAACGGTTGCCGCGGTTACCAGGTGATGCCGATCCCGGCGAGCAACGGGCCGGCCAGCAGCAGGCCACCCGCCACCAGGACGGCGAGGTTGACCAGACCGAAGAGGACGACCCAGAAGAACGCCGGCAGCGGGGTGATGCCGGCCAACTGGTCGGCGTCGGACGCCGGCATCCCGCCCCGGGACCGCAGCCGTTGCAGCTCGACCACCGGTCGTACGCCGCCGAGCAGCAGGAACCACACGCCGGTCCAGGCGAAGGCGGCCTGCACCTGCGGGCTGGCGTACCACGAGACGGCGAGCACCGCGCCGCCGGTGACCACCAGCGAGAGCGCCCCGTAGACGTTGCGAATCATGACCAGCATGGCCAGCAGCAGGATCACGGCGATCCAGAGCAGCAGCGTGATCCGGTTGCCGGCGAGCAGCCACGCCCCGCCCAGGCCGACCAGCGGCGGGGCGAGGTAGCCGGCGAGCAGGGTGAGTACCATCCCCAGGCCGGTGGGACGGCCGGCGGAGAGCGTCAGCCCCGAGGTGTCCGAGTGCAGCCGGATGCCGTGCAGCTTGCGCCCGGTGAGCAGGGCGACAAGTGCGTGGCCTCCTTCGTGCGCGATGGTGATCGCGTTGCGGGCGATCCGCCACGGCAGCCGGGTGGCGACCACCAGCAGCGCGACGAGGCCGGTGAGCAGCACCAGCAACGGGGGCGGGTCGGGCTGCGCGCCGAACAGGCGGTCCCAGAACTCGGTCATGCCCTCGATCGACACCATGGGGCGCGAGCCTACCGCCCGCGTTGCGGAGCCGGTCCAGGGCCGGACGACCGCGCTCACCCTGCGTTGATCGCCAGGTACGCGGGCACCACAGTCATCGCATTGAAAGTTATCTCAGTCCCTCTTGCTTTTTCGGGCATCTATCTTCAATGATGTCTGTCAATTGACAGCCGTCTCAGGAGGACGCCATGCGTCGGACCAGATCATCGCTGCGTCGGCTGACCGCCGGCGCGCTCACCGTCCTCGCAACCGCAGCGGCGGCGCTGGTCGCCACCGCGACCCCGGCCGCCGCGGCCACCGTGCCGGGCATCGACGTCTCGAACTGGCAGGGCGCCATCAACTGGACGAGCGTCCGCAACTCCGGCATCCAGTTCGCCTACATCAAGGCCACCGAGGGCACCAGTTACAAGGACCCGAGGTTCAACACCAACTACGTCAACGCGTACAACGCCGGGGTGATCCGCGGGGCGTACCATTTCGCCCGGCCCAACATCTCCTCCGGCGCCGTCCAGGCTAACTACCTGGCGTCCAACGGCGGCGCCTGGTCGGCCGACAGCCGCACCCTCCCGGCGGCGCTGGACCTGGAGGGGAACCCGTACGCCGGCGGATACTGCTACGGCCTGAGCACCACCGGGATGCGCAACTGGGTGCAGGACTTCCTCAACACCTACCGCTCGCGCACCGGCCGCTACGCGGTCATCTACACCACGACCAGTTGGTGGAACCAGTGCACGGGCAGCTGGACCGGGCCGTGGGCCAACCACCCGTTGTGGGTCGCCCGCTGGGCGTCCACGGTGGGCGCCCTGCCGGCCGGCGCGCCGTTCTGGAGCTTCTGGCAGTACACCGACTCCGGCAGCGTCTCCGGTATCAGCGGCGCGGTCGACCGCAACTACTGGAACGGCGACCGCAACCGGCTGATCGCCCTGGCCAACAACACCGCCTGAGCTACGCCGCCACGGCGGGCCGGCGACGCCGGCCCGCCGCCGCGCGTCCACGTTCCTCCCCGCCGCGTCGGCGACGGCCCACCGCGTTGGCGACGGCCCACCGGGCAGCTCAGGCCCGCCGCCGCGCGGCGAGCGCCACCGGCACTCGCCCGGAGCCCCGGCGGGCGACGGTGCCCCGGCGGGTGAGGTTCCAACCGACGTACGCGGCCCCGGCGAGCGTTCCGACGCTGACCAGCGTGGCCAGCACCGCGACACCGGCGCTGGCGAGCAGCAGTACGACGTTGCCGAGCACGACGAGAGTCCACAGTGCCAGCCGGGGCCAGGCGTCCCTTCCTCGGTAACCCATCTCGGGCCTCCTTCCGTCGTCGGAGATCAGTTACCCCGGACGGCGGAGGGTCATGCGCCGATCAGTCCTGGCGGTCCGGCACGAACGTGCGGAAGACCATCTCGAAGTTGTCGAGTTGAGCCTCCCAGTCCTTGTTCGGCACTTCCCAGCGAAGGGCGAACCCCCGGTTGCTGGCCGTGACGAAGCCACGGTTACGGACTCGAAGCTGAACCCCGTTGCGGGTCTGCCGCCAGTCCCAGTCGGCGCAGGTCCGCCACTTGCAGTCGAACGGCTTGATCTCGATCAACTGGTAATTCCGCACCCCACGGACGTTCTTCCGGCCCGACTCGATCCCGCGCCAGGCCTCGGCCGCGTCCTTCCCCGGTGAGTTCGTGCGGTCGATGGTCAGTTCGCTGACGCCGTTCGGCTCCTGGTATTTGACCCAGGTGCTACCGGAGCTGCGTCGCCAGCCGTCCGGCACCGCGACCTTGAAGCCCACCGGATCGGTACGCAGCGTCCAGCCGGCGGGCAGCCCGCCGGCCGTCTCGGACGGGCTGGGCGAGGTGGACGGGCTGGCTTCGGCGGTGGCCGTCGGTGACGGCGATGCGGGCGCGGAGGTCGCTGGCGCCGACGATTCGCTGGTACGAGCCGCGTCCTGCGGGGTCTCCCGTTCGCCGTCACCGCTGGTGAGCAGTGGCACCGCCACCACCAAGCCGAGCAGCAGCAGGCAGACCAGTGCGCCGACGAGCACAGCGCGACGGGTCCGCTCCGATTGCAGCTTGCCGGCGGTGAAGACCGTGCCACGGGCCGGCGCCGGACTCACCGGCGCCGCCGGCATCAGCGATGTCGGCGGCGGTGCGGCCCGCGTCGCGTCGCCCGCCGGTAGCGCACCGACCCGGCGGGTCGGCTCGGCAGCCGGGGTGGACGCCGGCCGGTCGACCGTCGCGGTCGGCCCCGCGTCCGAGGCCGAGGTGGCCGCCGTCGCGCTCAGCCCGGCCCGCTCCGTCGTGGCGTCCCCGGTTTCCCCCGCGCCCGTCGCGCCGGAGGCGGAATGGTCGTCAACCTGCCCGGCGTCGTGCTGAGCGGTGTCCGAGGCGGTGTCGGCCGCAGCCACCTTCTCCGTCAGCGCGTCCGAGCCGGCCGCGCTGGCGTCCACCATCGCCGTCGACCCGGCATCCGAGCCGTTACCTGCTGCGGAGACCGTCGCCGTCGGTGCCGCGTCTTCGACGGGCGGGTTGCTGGCCGACGGGTCCGGAATGGCGCCGGCACCCGCGACGAGTGGGCCGACGGGGGGCGGCGTACGG
>NZ_POTY01000313.1 GCF_003236315.1 Micromonospora craterilacus | reverse complement strand
GGCCACCGCTGGCCAACCGACCCGTCGCACCGCCTGGGTGGGCGGCGGGGGTCAACGCGAGGAGTTGGGCCGTGACATAACTTGAACATCCGCGTACGGTTTATCTTGAACACGGATGTTCGAGATGGGGGGATGATGGCGGCCACCGCCGGCGGAAGGCTGCGGCAACGTTGGCCCGCGGCGCTGGGCGTACTGGTCGCGGCCGGTACCGCGCTCGGACTCGACTACGGTGGTCAAGCCGCCTCCGTCGTGGCGGCGTCGGGGTTCGTCTATCTCGCCGCGGCGGCAACCGGACGCCCCGGCGCGGCATGGCCTGCGTTCGGTGTCACCTTCGTACTCGTCGGGCTCGGCCTCGCACCTACCGGCTTCGATCCCGTGCCATGGCTGTGCGTCGCGGCTCTCGGCATCGCCATCTTCGGGTTCGTCCGCGCGGGCTGGCGGCCGGCGTGGTCCCTGCCCTTGCAGTCGGCGGCGATGCTGGCACTCGGGGCGGCAGCGCTACTCGCCCTGAAGGCCGACCACGTCACGGGCGGCGTCATCGTCAGCGTCGCCCTGTTCGGGCACGCGGCGTGGGATGTGTGGCATCACCGCACCGGGCGCGTTGTCGTACGCTCGCTCGCGGAGTTCTGCGGCGTACTGGATGTGCTGCTCGGGGTGGGCGTACTCGTTGTCACGCTGACGATGTGACGGCAAGTGCCGCGAGCACAGTGTCGCGTACGAGGCGCGTGGCGTCGTCCGTCGTCACGTCGCCGCGATGCACCGCGGCGGACGCCCCATGCAGCACCGCCTGGATGGTCGCGAGCTGCCACACCACAGGCATGTCGCGCCGGAATGCTCCCTCGTCCCGGCCGCGTTCGACGAGGGCGTGCACGCGGCGGGCCAGCCCCTCGTGCACGCGCCGCATCTCCTCCGGCGTCAGCACACCGCTCGCCGCGATCACGACCGCACCGAAACGGTGCGTCAGCCGCCAGGTCGCCTCCAGCAGGCGGGCCATCGCGTCCCGTGGATCACCCTCAAGGTCGATCGCGCCCAGGGCCTGGTCGGTGCTCGCGATCACACGGAGGCTGACCGCCTCGACCAGTGCCGCACGCGACGGAAAGTGACCGTAGAGCGTGACACGGCCTACGCCTGCCGCTTTCGCTATCTCGTTGACACTCACTCCGGGATCGATGGCAAGCAGGGCGACCGCGGCGTCAAGGATCGACTCGACATTCCGGCGCGCGTCCGCGCGTTTGGCCGTTACCCCTTCGGCAGCCATCCCGACCCGCCCTTTTCTCGAACAATGGTGTACGCCTTAAGTCTAGGTCCAACCCACGGAAGGCACGATCATGACCGGTGCGCCGACAGCACAGGACCTGTTCGCAGGCATCCCTGTCGCCGACTTCGATCATTCGCTGGCTTGGTACCGGCAGTTCTTCGGTGTCGAGCCGAGCTTCTACCCGAACGACATCGAGGCCGTGTGGGCAGTGGGCGAACACAGCTACGTCTACATCGAACTCCTGCCCGACCGCGCGGGCCGTTCGATGCTGATGATCATGGCCGCGGATCTGGACACCACAGTCGCCGCGCTCACCCAGCGTGGCCTCGAACCCCACCGGATCGAGAACTACGAGCAGGGCATGCGCAAGCTTGTCTACGCGGACCCGGACGGCAACGAGATCTCGTACGGCGGCATGTCGACCCCCACGATCGGTCCGGCGAGCACGAACAACTGAGCGGCACGCTCTGCCTGCTCAGCCGCCCGAGGCGAGGTCCGCCACTTCGGCGGCGCATCCCCACGACAGCGTGACCCCTGCTCCGCCGTGGCCGTAGGCGTGCACGAGCCGGTGGCCGGGGTGGCCCGACGGGTCCACCTCGACCCGGGGGCCGCCGTGCCGTGCCGGCCGCAGCCCGATCTGTTCGCCGAGCACCGGCGCGTCGGCCAGCTCCGGCACCAGGGCGACGCAGCGGCGCCGGATCGCCGCCGCAGTGTCCGGGTCGGGCGTGGTGTGCCCCACCCCCGGTTGGTACGTGCCGCCGAGGACCACGTCGTGCCGGCGCGGATGCACGTACGTGATCCCGGCCGGGTCGTCCTCGTCGCGCACCGAGACGGTCAGGCCCGGATTCGCCACCAGCACCAGATGCCCGCGCACCGGGTGCACGGCCGGGTCGGCGGCGAGCCGGCCGGCGGCCAGCCCTGTCGCGTTGACGACCGTCGGCGCGATGTCGAACGCGTCGGTGAGCCGACGCACCCGGCGGCGCAGCAGCCGCCCGCCGCCGGCCTCCAACCGCTGCCGAAGCCAGGCCAGGTACGGCGACATCTCCACCGTCGGCGCGGTGAACCGCAGCAGTGCCGTGTACGGCGGCGACGCCGGCTCCGCCACCAGGTCTCCGCACGCCTGTGCCCACCACGGCGGGCCGGCGTACGGGCCACGCAGCAGCATCCGGGTCGGCCGGTCGACCACCCCCGGCACACCGCCGGCCGCCTGGCGGCGCAGCTCCGTGTACGTCTGGCGCGCCCAGCGCAACACCCGCGGATCCTCGTCGGTGTGGGTCGGGTACCAGACCGCGGCGGCCACCGTGGACACCGTGTCCGCCGGGTCGTCGGCGGACAGCACGGTCACCCGTGCCCCTCGCTGCTGGAGGGTGACCGCCGCCGTCATGCCGACGATCCCGCCGCCGACCACCACCACGTCCGTCGTTGCCGTCATCGTCCGCTCCCGTGACTCGTGCCGCTGGCCTCGAATGGTCGCCGTGCCGGCCGGCCGCCGTCCAAGACGGATCCGACAGCCGGCGATAAGCGGCGCTTATGATGGCTCCATGTCCGACGCGCCGGCCCCGGGCACCTGGTCGGACCTGCGCCGACTGCGTTACTTCGCGGTGCTCGCCGGGGAACTGCACTTCACCCGGGCCGCCGCCCGGCTGCGCGTCGCCCAATCCGCGCTCAGCCAGCAGATCCGCGCCCTGGAGCGCCAGCTCGGCGTGCCGCTCGTGCACCGCACCAGCCGGGGCTGCACCCTGACGGAGGTGGGGGAGCGGGTCGCCGACGAGGCCGCCCGGCTGCTCGCCGAGGTTGACGCGGCGACCGCCCGCATCCGGGACCTGGTGCATGGCCGGGGTGGCCGGCTGCGGCTGGCGTACACCCGGTCGGCGCGCGGCGGCCGGGTCGACGACCTGGTGGCCCGCTTCCGGGCCGCCCACCCGGAGATCGAGGTGGTCCCGGAGACGGCCTGGACGGCGCCGAACGTGGCCGGTCTGCTCGCCGGCCGGCTCGACGCGGCGTTCGTCCGCCCGCCGGTCGACGAGCCGACGCTGGCCTGCCGGACGGTGGACACCGAGGAACTGCTGCTGGCCCTGCCCGCGGGCCATCCCCTGGCCGCCGGTCGCCGTCGGATCAGCCGGGCCGAAGTGGTCGACCTGCCGGCCGTGATGTGGCCACGGGAGAACGGCCCTGGCATGTTCGACCGGACGATCGCCCAGGTCTGGCCGCGCGGCGGCTTCCGGCTCGTGCGGCAGGAGCCGGACGACGAGCAACTCCTGCGGGCGGTCGCGCAGGGAGACGTGGTCGCGGCCGTCCCGGCCGGCCGAGCCCGCGCGCTGCGGATGCGCGGGGTACGCCTGCGCCGGTTCACCGCCCCGACGCCCACCGTGGATGTCGCCCTGGCCTGGCCACGGGACAGCACGAACCCGGCACTGCGCCGGCTCCTCGCCCTGCTCGACGGGACAGAACCGACATGGCCTGGTGGTGGCAAACCCTGATCAGCATCGCCGCCGCACGGCCTCGTTCAAAGTCTTGATCATGTGGCTGGGGAAAGGAGTGGACGGGATGGTGCCCGGCTTGTAGCTTCCAGCTGACCGCGACACCACCCGAGGAGGTGAGACCCATGAACGCTGTATCGATGTGGGTGCTCTCCCTCCCCGTCACGGTCGGGCGATTGACGTAGGCATCGCCGGGAGCGCCTCGCCAACAAGGCACTCCCGAAAGGCAATACCTATGCACCCTGTGCAGTTCACCGCCGACCCGTCGCCGGCCTCCGGCACCGATCGTGCGCCCCTCATGTTCGACGTGATCATTGCCGGGTGCGGGCCGACCGGGGCGATGCTCGCCGCCGAACTGCGGCTGCACGATGTGCGGGTACTCGTCCTGGAGAAGGAAACCGAGCCCGTGTCGTTCGTCCGCATAGTCGGTCTGCATATTCGCAGTATCGAGCTGATGGCAATGCGCGGGCTGCTGGAGCGCATTCTCGAACACGGAAGACAGCGCCCGGCCGGCGGCTTCTTCGCCGCCATCGACAAACCCGCGCCCGCGAACCTGGATTCCGCGCACGCCTATCTGCTCGGCATCCCGCAGCCGGTCATCGTTCACCTGCTCGAAGAACATGCGATCGAACTGGGCGCGCAGGTCCGGCACGGTTGCCCGGTGGCCAACTTCGAGCAGGACGACGACGGCGTCACCGTCGAGTTGGCCGACGGCGAACAGTTGCGGTCGCGCTATCTCGTCGGCTGTGACGGCGGGCGCAGTACGGTGCGCAAACTGCTCGGCGTCGGCTTCCCCGGCGAGCCCTCGCGGACCGAGACGCTGATGGGCGGAATGGAAGTGGATGTGCCGCAGGAGGAGATCGCCGCCAAGGTGACCCGAATCCGCCAGACCGACAAGCGACTCAGCCTCGGGCCCTTCGGCGAAAGGCTCTATCGCGTCGTGGTCCCCGCCGCAGGAGTCAGCGACCGCGCGGAACCGCCCACCCTCGAGGATTTCAAACAACAGTTGCGCACCATCGCCGGAACCGATTTCGGCGTACACTCCCCGCGCTGGTTGTCCCGCTTCGGCGATGCCACCCGGCTGGCCGAAAGTTATCGGGTCGGGCGGGTGCTGCTGGCCGGCGATGCGGCACACATCCATCCACCCATCGGCGGGCAGGGCCTCAACCTGGGCATTCAGGACGCCGTCAACCTCGGCTGGAAACTGGCCGCACAGATCCGCGGCCGGGCGCCGGAAACACTGCTGGACACCTACCACGCCGAACGTCATCCGGTCGCCGAGGACGTGCTGGACAACACCCGCGCCCAGATCGAACTGCTCTCCACCGAACCAGGCCCGCAGGCCGTACGCAGGCTGCTCTCCGAACTGATGGACTTCGAGACGGTGAACCGCCATCTGATCGAGAAGATCACCGCGATCGGCATCCGCTACGACTTCGGCGCAGGCCCCGACCTGCTCGGCCGCCGCCTGCGCGACATCGACGTGGCACAGGGCCACCTCTACGGTCTGCTGCATCGGGGCCGCGGCCTGCTGCTGGACCGCACCGAACGCCTCACCGTCGGCGGCTGGTCGGACCGGGTCGATTACCTCGGGGATCCCACTGCGGCACTGGATGTGCCGTGCGTCCTGCTACGGCCCGACGGCCACGTCGCCTGGATCGGCGACGATCAGCAGGACCTGGACGACCACCTCTGCCGCTGGTTCGGCAAGCCCGCCAACTGATCTCGTCTGAGCGGCGTCCATCCCGCATTTACCTGGCGAGATGGGCGCCGCATCGACGAGCTGTCCGGCCCGTTCGTCTACCGCGTTCGCGGTACGCCAGGGCCGGGCGGGGTTCCGTACCGTGAGGTGGTGAGCCTCGATGCGGTGCGCCGCTGGTGGACGACGGTCCCGGTGTGGGCGAAGGACGCCACAGTGGCCGGGGTCGCCGCCGCCGCGACGGTGTACCGGATCAGCGTCACCAGCCTTCAGCCCGGGGACCGCTCGGCGGACGGTTGGGCGTACGGCATCGGGTTGGCCATGGCGCTGTCACTGCTGGCCCGGCGCCGCTGGCCCGCCGCGACGATGGCGGCCGTCGCCGCCCTGTGGCTGACCTACCACATCCTGGACTATCCGGGCGGCGCGCCGGCGGTGCCCGTGTGGGTTGCGCTGTACTCGGCGGCCGCCGCCCCGAAGCGCGTCCGGGCGATGGCGGTGGCGGTGACGCTGATCGCCTCGGACCTGCAAGGCCGCGTGGTCGTCCACCAGTTGGACCCGTTCGACGGCGCCCTGGACGGCTCCACCGCCGTCTTCGTCGCAGCGCTGCTGCTCGGTGAGGCCGCCCGCAGCCGCCGGGCCTGGCAGGCCGAGACGCGGGCGCGGTTGGCGTTGCTCGCCGCGGAGCGTGACCGGGCCACGGCCCAGCGCCTCGCCGAGCAGCGGGTGCATATCGCGCAGGAGCTGCACGACATCACCGCGCACACGATCGCGGTGATCGGGGTGCAGGCCGGGGTGGCCGCGGACCTGCTCGACGACTCGCCGGCCCGGGCGCGCACCGCCCTCGACACCGTGCGGGCGGCCAGCCGCGAGGCGATGGCCGACCTGCGGTCCGCGGTTGGCGTGTTGCGTGACGGCACGCCGACCGGCGCGGCCGCCGCGCAGCAGCCGGCGCCGGGGTTGGAGCGTCTGCCGCAGATGCTGGAGGCGTGCGCTGCCGGCGACGGGCCGGCCGTGGCCGTGACCTACCAGGGTGAGCGGAGACCGCTACCGCGGGCGGTGGAGACCACGGCGTACCGGATTGCGCAGGAGTCGCTGACCAACGTGCTCCGTCACGCCGCCGCGCGCCGCGCCGACATCACGCTCGACTACCGACCGGACGGGTTGCGGCTGGACATCCGCGACGACGGCCGGCGGTCGGGAAGCGGCGGTCCGTCACCGCGCATCGAGGGGGAGGGCGGGTA
>NZ_POTY01000312.1 GCF_003236315.1 Micromonospora craterilacus | reverse complement strand
GCCCGCCCCGGCCACCACCACCACGGTCGACGGGTTCACCGTCGGGTACGAGGGCAGTCCGCAGCCCGGGCCGACCGTGCCGATGAGCTTCCGGGTCACCGGCCCGGACGGTGCCAGCCCGGTGCTGGAGCGCTACCTCGGCGCGTACGGCCACCTCGTCGCGTTGCGCGACGGTGATCTCGGCTACCTGCACGTACACCCGGAGCCGGAGTTGGTGGACGGCACGATCCGGTTCTGGCTGACCACGCCCGGGCCGGGGCGGTACCGCCTCTACCTGGACTTCGCCACCGGCGGCGAGGTGCGGACCGCCGAGTTCACGGTGACCGTGCAGTAGACCCGGCGGAGCCAGCCGGCTCGGCGGATCGGCGGCGGTGTCAGCCGGCTCGGCGGATCGGCCGGCGGGCGAGGTAGCGCAGCAGGTCGCGGATGTGATGCTTCTCCTCGGCCGGCACGGTCGGGTCGGCCAGCCGTTGCAGGATCACCCGGACGTCGGCCTCGACCTGACCGTCGTCCCCGCGCCGCCGTGGCCCCGGCCCGACGTCCGGCAGGCCGAGCGCACGGAACGCCGCCGCCACCGGCAGATCCAGCGCCGCGCAGAAGCCACGGACCTTGGCCAGCTCGGGGTAGTCCTGCCAGTCGCCGGCCAACCAGCGGAAGACGGTGGAGCGACCGACACCGGTGTGCGTGGCCAGGTCGGTGACCGTCCACCCGCGCTCCTCGCGAGCATCGTCGATGGCCCGGCGCACGAAGCGCGCGAACGCCATCTGTGGCGAAACCTCTGCCGAGCCCATCCGGTGGCTCTTACCTCCCGACCGGCACCTGACGGTGCGTTCTTCGAGAGTAGTACGGGACGGGTGGGACGCAATTGACTGATCGACCAGACGGTCCCACTGGCGGGATCGGATTCGGCTACCGGTCCGGTGGCAGCTGCGTGAGCAGCGTCTCCAGCCGCGGCGTGACCTGCCACTGCGCCACCAGCTCCCGATACTCCGTACGCTGCGCGTCGGTCGGTGCGGAATCCGTACGCCGGGCGCGGATGAGCAGGTTGCGCGGGGTGTGCGCGGAGTCGACGAACTCGACCACCTCGGCCCGGTAGCCGTGCAGCCGCAGCAGTCCGGCGCGCAGGGCGTCGGTGAGCACGTCCGCGAAACGTTCCCGCAGGATGCCCTGCCGGGTCAGCAACTCGTACGGGGCCGGTGCCGGCCGGGTGCGCAGCTGCGCCGCGATGTCGTGGTGGCAGCACGGCGCGGCGAGCACCCAGCGGGCGCCCCAGCGCACCGCCCGAGCCAGCGCCTCGTCGGTGGCGGTGTCGCAGGCGTGCAGCGCGAGCACCAGATCGGGGGCCGGTTCGACGACCGCGTCGGCGATGGTGCCGGCCACGAAACGCACCCGCTCCGCCCAGCCGAGTCGCTCGGCCAGCTCGGTGTTGCGGCGGCGCTGGTCCTCGCGTACGTCCACGCCGACCAGCTCGACGTCGAGGCCGAGTTGGGCGAGGTACCGGTACGCGGCAAAGGTCAGGTACGCGTTGCCGCAGCCCAGGTCGACCACCCGGAGCGGGCCGGTCAGCTCCCGGGCCGGCTCGGCGGGCAGCGTGGCCGCCAACGCCCGTAGGAACGCGTCCACCTGCCGGCGCTTGGCCGCCGAGCCACCGATCTCGGTGAAGATCGGATCTCCGGGGTCGAGCAGGTACTCCTTGGCCCGGTCGTGTCCGGCTGGTGCGGCGGCCGGCCGGGCAGCCGCCGTACGGTGCACCTGCGCCTCGCCCGACTTGGTGACCCGCAGTTGCAGCGTGCTGTCGGCGGTCTCCACGTGCCAGTTGCCGAACGGCTCGGCCAGCAGCGCCTCGACCGCCACGTGCGCCTCCGGACCCGGTGCCACGTTGCGGGTGTACGGCCGGGCGCCGTCAGAGGTGGCGATCTGTAGCCGGGGGCCGGCCTTGAGCGCGACCGGCCGCAGTTCGGCCCGGACCACCGAGGGACGCAGGCCGCGCCGGCGACCCGCGGCCACGGCCCTGGTCAGCGCGGGACCGAGCAGCATCGAGCGGACCTCGGCGAGGGCGGAGTCCAACGGTTCGGGCATCGTTCCATCTTCCAGGTCTGTCCGAGGCACGCCGACGGCGGCGGGGCGGCGACAGCGATGGATGCCCACCGACGGCTGGCGTCGATGGGCTCGCTGTGGGTGGCAATGTTCCCCGAAGGGTTGATGTCTCACAGACATCAACATGTCTGTGAGACATCACGGTTGTGAGACATATCCCGGCACCGCCAGGATCGACGCGCCACAGTGCGGCGAGGCCCGGAAGCGGGTGCCGCGGTACGGCGAGACTCCGGGAGGGGCGCCATCGTCAGGGGCGCCCCGGCCCTGGATCAGTCGGTGGCAGCCTCGGCCGGCGTACCGGTGCCGGTGCCGGCACCACGGCGACGCCGGCGGCGGCGGGGACGGGGTGCCTCGCCTGCGGCGCCCTCGGTGGCGGCGGCGACCGGGGCGGCGTCGCCGGCCGCGGTGGCCGACTCGCCACTGGTCAGCACCTCGCCGGCCCGGCGGCGCCGGCGGCGACGTGAGCTACGAGCGCCTTCCTCGGCGGCGGACTCGGTGGCGTCCGGCGCGGCGGCGTCGCCGCCCTGGCCGCGACCGCCGTCACCACGCCCGCGACCACCTTCACCGCGACCACCTTCACCGCGACCGCCCTCACTGCGGCCGCCCTCACCGCGACCGGGGCCCCGGCGGCGGGACCCTCGGGGCTCGCCGCCCCGGCGGGACCGGCCGCCGCCCAGGTCCTCCTCGACCTCGGCGGCCAGGCCGGCGCGGGTGCGCTCGGCCGTCGGCAGGGTGCCGGTCACCTCGGTCGAGATGTGCAGGTCGGTGTAGAGGTGCGGGGAGGTGTGGTACGTCTCCGGCGGCTCGGGCATGTCCAGCCCGAGGGTCTTGTCGATGATCCGCCAACGGGGCATGTCGTCCCAGTCGACGAAGGTCACCGCCACGCCGGTCGCCCCGGCCCGGCCGGTACGACCGATCCGGTGGGTGTAGGTGTCCTGGTCTTCCGGGCAGTCGTAGTTGATGACGTGGGTGACGCCGCTGACGTCGATGCCCCGGGCGGCGACGTCGGTGGCGACCAGAGTGTCGATCTTCCCCGCCCGGAACGCCCGCAGGGCCCGCTCACGGGCACCCTGGCCGAGGTCACCGTGCACCGCCGCGACCGCGAAGCCGCGGAAGTCGAGGTCCTCGGCGACCCGGTCGGCGGCCCGCTTGGTACGCGTGAAGATCATGGTCAGGCCGCGGTTCTCGGCCTGGAGGATCCGCGCGACGATCTCGATCTTGTTCATCGAGTGGGTGCGGTAGGCCAGCTGCTCGGTCTGCGGCGACGGGCCGGTCTCGGCGGTGTGCCCGGCGTGGATCGTGACCGGGTGGCGCAGGAAGCGCCGGGACAGCGTCACGATCGGGTCCGGCATGGTCGCGGAGAACAGCATGGTCTGCCGGTCCTCCGGCAGCATCGCCAGGATTCGCTCGACGTCGTCGAGGAAGCCCAGGTCGAGCATGCGGTCGGCCTCGTCCAGCACCAGCGCGCGCACCCCGTGCAGGCGCAGGTGCTTCTGCTTGGCGAGGTCCAGCAGGCGGCCCGGGGTGCCGACGAGGATCTCCACGCCCTTGCGGAGCGTCTCGATCTGCGGCTCGTACGCGACACCGCCGTAGATCGGCAGTACCCGCACGCCACGGGTGCGGCCGGCGGCGGCGATGTCCTTGGCGACCTGGATGCCCAGCTCACGGGTCGGTACGACGACCAGGGCCTGGGGCAGCCCGTCGCCGCCCTCGTCGGGTGCGAAGACCCGCTCGAGCAGCGGCACGCCGAAGCCGAGGGTCTTGCCGGTGCCCGTCGGGGCCTGCCCGATCAGGTCGGCGCCGCGCAGCGCGATCGGGAGCGCGTACTCCTGGATGGCGAAGGCGCGGATGATGCCGGCAGCGGCCAGCGCGTCGACGGTCTCGGCGCGCGCGCCGAGCTCAGCGAAGGTGGGTGCCTCCGGTCGGACCGGGGCTGTCGGGGCCAGTTCCTGGCCGTCTGTGAGGTCTTGAATCGGCTCACTCATGTGGATTTGGGGGTGCCCTCTCGTGGGTGCGCCCCATCATGTCCTCAGGGCGCGTATCGGTATGGCGCGGGCCACACGGTCGGCGGCAGAAAGCCGAGCGGACCGGGCCGCACGCGCGCCGTGGGTCGGACTTCGACCGGGATCGGATTCGACTCCGGTCGGGATCGGCACCTACGGCAACTCCTCCATGTTACCTGAACGGGCCAAACCCCGTCCCGATTCCGAACGGGCAAGCGTCACCGGCCAGGTTTCCATGTGACCTGTCTCACCCCTCGGCGTCGCCGGGCGGTAGCCTGCGCACGTGTCCGCCCCCACCCCGCCCGGTGATGCCGTCGTCGACCTGCTCGGCCTGGTGGCTCTCGGTGAACTGCTCGCCTTCGAACGGATGGCGGCCGATGCCCGGCTTGCCCCGGATCTACGCCGTCGGGCCGCGCTGGGCGAAATGGCCGCCGCCGAGATAGCCAACTACCGGCGGCTGGCCGACCGGCTCGGGGTGCTCGGTGTGCTGCCCGACGACGCGATGGCGGCCTACGTCGAGCCGTTGCAGGCGTACCACGACTCGACCGAGCCCCGGGACTGGGCGGAGGTGGTCACCAAGGCGTACGTCGGGGACGCGATCACCGACGACTTCCTCCGGGAGATTGCCGGCGCGCTGCGGGAGCCGGACCGCCAGTTGGTCCTCGACGTGCTGCACGAGTCGCGGTACGCGGAGTTCGCCGCTGCCGAAATCCGGCTCGCCATCTCGGCGGACCCGAAGGTGGCCGGCCGACTGTCGATGTGGGCCCGACGCCTGGTCGGTGAGGCCCTGTCCCAGGCCGGGCGGGTGGCCGCCGCCGACCGGGGGGCGCTCACCACCCTGATCACCCAGGGCGAGCAGATGGACGTGGCGGGATTGTTCCGGCGGCTGACCACCGCGCACACCGCACGGATGGCCGCCGCCGGCCTGAACAACTGATCGTCAGCGGACGGTGAAACCGACCGCTCGGGGGGACGCCTCGGCGATCTCGACGTAGGCGACCTTGCCGACCGGCACGATGATCCGCCGGCCCTTCTCGTCGGTCAGGGAAAGGGTGCCCTCGCCCCTGGCGACAGCGTCGGTCACGATCTGCTCGATCTCGGCCGGCGACTGTGCGCTATCCAGGACCAGCTCGCGCGGCGCGTACTGCACGCCGATCTTGACCTCCACGGTTCCTCCTCCGTCGGGCGAAATTGGCCGCCCTGCGAAGGCTATCCGATCACGAGCTCGAAGTTCAGGCTGACTCACCTTGCAGCGGGAAGCTGGCGATGCCCCGCCAGGACAGGGCGGCGACCAGCGCCTCGGCCTCGGCCTTGGGCACCTGGCGACCGCCGGCCAGCCAGAACTGCGCAGCCGTCTCGGCCGCGCCCACCAGCCCGGAGGCGAGCAACTCCGCGTGCGCCCGGCTGACCCCGGTGTCGGAAATGATGGTGTCGGTGATCGCCGCGATGCAGCCCTGCTCGACCCGCTCCACGCGCTGCCGCACCGCCGGTTCGTTGCGCAGGTCCGACTCGAAGACCAGACGGAAGGCTTCGCTCTCGTGGTCGACGAAGTCGAAGTACGCCCGCACCGACGCGCTGACCCGCTCCTTGTTGTCGGTCGTGCTCGCCATGGCGTCGCGCACCTTGGCGACTATCGCGTCACAGTGCGTGTCGAGCAGCGCGAGATACAGCTCCATCTTGCCCGGGAAGTGCTGGTACAGCACGGGCTTGGAGACCCCGGCCCGCTCGGCGATGTCGTCCATGGCCGCGGCGTGGTAGCCCTGCGCGACAAACACCTCCTGAGCTGCGGCGAGCAGCTGCTTGCGGCGCGCCGAACGGGGTAGGCGCGTGGGCCGGCCGGCGGTCTGGGCGCCGTTCCCCACAGCGGTCATGGGAACCTCCGAGTGTGTCGTACGGGCCGGCATTTCACCCGAACCGGTCGGGACCTCTCGGCCCCTCGCGGAATTGGCCCGCCGCTGTAACTTATCGCCACTGTCGCCACACGGTAGCCTCAGCGGGGGCGACCAAGGAGCGCGCGGTGAGTGAAACAGGGCAACCCGGTGCCGCCACCCCGGGAGAGCACGGCGACGGGACGGGTCAGCGGGATGACCTGGCCCGTTCCGGCAACGGGTGGGCCCCGCCGGCGGCCGACTGGTCCTGGGGTGCGGAGGACTCCCGCGACGCCGGGCCGACCTGGCGCCGGCCCGAGCCGCCCTCCGGTTGGGCCACCGCTTCGTCACGTTACGCCGATCTGCCCGCGCCGGCAGGTGAGCCGGTGGAGCCCGAGCAGCCGGCCCGGGTCAACGGCCACCACGTCAACGGCGTGCACCACGTCAACGGCGTGCCCCACGTCAACGGCGTGCCCCACGCGGACGAGCCGGCGGCCGGCCGACACGCCCCGGTGAGCGCCCCACCCGGGCTGCGTGAGCCGGGCCACGACCCCGGCGGCGACCGGCTGGTCGTGCCGGCGCAACGTCCCGTGCCACCCGCCGAGCAGCCCGTGGCACCGGTCACCGGCCGGCCGACCTCCGCGCCGCCGGCCGTTCAGGTGCCGCCCGTCGGCACGGCCGCCTCCGGCTTCGAGATGCCGCCGGGCCTGCACGCGCCCGGCGCGCAGTGGCCC
>NZ_POTY01000311.1 GCF_003236315.1 Micromonospora craterilacus | reverse complement strand
GGTGTGTACGGCGGCGACGCTGTCGGCGTACACGTCGGCCGGTACCTGGGCGCGGGGGTAGTGCGCCGGGAGCAGGTCGACCTTCAGCATCGCGGCGCCGACACCGGTGGGCGCGGCCGAGTCGGCGATCACCTCCGGATCGAGGAAGCTGTCGTGGTCGCCGAACTCACGCGGGTCGGGGTCGCTGGGCCGCGGGGGTTCGGGCCCGTCGGGGCCGAAGCGGGCGAAGCTGTCCGCCCGCACCACGCGGTGCGACCGCCCGGCGACGACGACCTCGTCGACCTTTTCCCGGTCGAGGATCTGCGCGGCGGCGGTCACCTCGGCGGCCAGGGCCGGGTCGGTGGTGTCGAGTAGCCGTTCCCGCAGCCGGTGGGCGAGGGTGGTGCGGGCGTCTTGCGGGGTGTCGTCGAACAGGGCGTGTACCTGCCATCGCCCGTCGCCGAGGTCCACCGCGTGCCCGAACAGCGGCGCCCCGATCCGGATGATCGGGTACGCCCGGGCGCGGGAGACGGCGTCGTGCTCGGTCACCGCGCCGACGGGATCGTCACGCCGGACGACCCGCACAACCGAAGGCTTCGGTGCCTCGTCCCTCACGGCACATCATTCTGTCGGCCGGCGACGGTGCTGTCATGCGGGCACGCGGTGCCCGGGCCGCGGCACGGGAGCGGGCAGGCCACGCGCACCACCTCGTTGACGAACGCAGGCGCAATGTGCGGGAAGCCTGGCCGGTCGATGGCACCGACTCCATGGGCGACCTACGGTGGGCTGTCACCGCGATCCGGCATAGCCGATTACCACGTAAATGAGTAGGGGCGTCTCTCGGCTGCGTGGTCAATCCGTTCGCTCGCTCCGCTGCGGCCGGCACCGATGGGGAGCTCGGTGACCGGACGCATCCGCGATTTGTGATCACGAGGAGAAGACCTAGGCACGCAAGCCCCGACGAGTGCGGCCTTCACCTGTAGTGCGGACTGTGGTTGCGCCGGGAACACGAACGGGACGGACTCGCGTGACGGGTCAGCGGCCTGCCTTCGCGTGGTACTCGTTCACGATCTCCTGCGGAATCCGGCCCCGGTCGGAGATGTCCTTACCGGCCTTTTTGGCCCACACCCGGATCGCCTTGTTCTGCTCACGGTCGGCGCTGGCAGAACCGTGACCACGAGCGGCGCGGCCACCGACGACCAAGCCGCCCCGGCCCACCTTCGCGCCGTGGGCGACGTAGGGACCGAACACCTCACGCAACTTGTCGGCGTTGTCGCTGGACAGGTCGATCTCGTACTGCACACCGTCGAGAGCGAACTTCACGGTCTCGTCGGCGTCGCCGCCGTCCAGGTCATCGACCAGCTTATGGATGATCTGCTTCGCCACGTCTGGGCACATTCCTTTCGAGTAGGGGTGGTCCTATCAACGTGTAAGCACAATAACCCGTACGGCACTCGCCACGTCAACAGGGTCTACTTAGCAGCTCATATTGACCGACCCGATCTCGCGAGAGAACCGCTCGCCGAACCACCTCGAATCTTCCTGCCGGGTAGGCGAATGGCGACTTTGTGTTGGCGATGGAAGCCTGATCCTCGTGGATGCGGCCTCCTGTATTCATCGGGAAGGATCGGGGTGGTCATTTCGGTGTCAATCCGTGACAGGTCGTGCGAGTTCCGTTGCCGCCGTGGGGGTCTCCGCTGTCGGGCAGGGGTGCGTCGACAACCCTGGGTGCCCAGTCCGAAGGCCTTCCCACGCCATCGCTTTGCTGATCATGAACATCGGCGGGGACGCGTGGGATGGAGCGCGGTCGGTCAACGCCGCGGTGATCGTCGGAACAAGTACCCCGGGCGAGGGATTGCTGCGCCGCACGACCAGTCGAGTGTGCCGCGGCACGCACCCGCTCGCGGCGGTGGTTGCGGCTGCGCCGCCTGGTCTTGTGGAAGCATCGATAAAAATGGTGGTGTGCATGCTCACGGGAGGTTCGGTGGGCGATCGGAAACGCAGTGGCCGCCGGCAGCGGCGGGAGCCCATCCGCCGGATGATTCCGCCCACCCGTGTGTCCGGCAGTCGGGGTCCGCGCCCGGCGAAGGCGGCGTTGATGCCGGTGTACGAGTGCAGTCCGATGTTCGGGCGCCCCGCCGAGGCGCCGGTGGGGATGATTCCGCTGCTCGCGGTCCTGGCCGTCCTGCACCAGGCGCAGAGCGGCAAGCCCGTGGGTACCTGTGTGCCGACGAGTCACCAGATCAGTGGGGCGCTGCGGCACCTCGGCTTCGACGCCGAGCCGGTCGCCGCGTGTGCGTCGCTGTATCGGGTGACCGAATCGTTCACTGAGGTGTCCGAGGTCGGCGTGTGGAAACGACCGCCGGTCGTGCACCCGATGGCACCACGAACGGGCACATGATCGTGTGGACCTCGTCGTTCGGGCAGCTCGTGGATGCCACCCTGGTCCAGGATCCGCTGCTGCTGACGGCAGCCCACGCTGACCCGGTCTACTCGACACCGGTGTTCGTCGAGGCTCCTGCCGACCGGGAGGAGTTCCTCGCGGCTCAGCCCGTCGTCTGGCTCGATCAACAGCTCTACGCATCCTGGCTGCTGCTGCCGGACTGGACGCCGCTGATGGACCCCGTCCTGGCGGAGTGCGGCTGGATCATCGAACTCGACGCGCTCGGTCTGGCAGTCGACGCGCTCCGCCTTTCAAATGTGCAGTGTTGGGTCTGGCCGGCTGGCGGCTGAGTTCGAGGTCGGGTTCGCGTGGCGGTAGCGTGACCGCGTGATCGACCCAGCACGGCTGTCGGCAACGAGCGCGACCGTGGACGCCGCGGCCACGAACAGGCCAAACTCGTCCGAGGTCGTACCTGGACGCACCGCCGTGCTGGTACCCGGCGGGCGCAACGGCCCGCACGCGCCGCTCCTAATGTTTTCAGCGGACGCGGCGGAAGCCCGCGGCGCCCAGATCTGGCCGATCTCCTGGACCCGCCGCGAAGACCCTGTCGACCTGACCCCGGGCGAGCGCGAAGCCTGGGTGGTCTCCCAGGTCGAACCCGTCCTCAACGAACTCGGCGACCCCCAGGCCGGAAGTTCGCCCCTGCTGATCGGCAAGTCACTGGGCAGCCACGCCGCCGTGATAGCGATGAAGCGAATGCTGCCGGCGGTCTGGCTCACTCCGCTACTCACCGCCGATCCGGTGGTGGCGGCGCTCCGCCAGGCAACCGCGCCGTGCCTACTCGTCGGCGGCACCGCCGACCCGTTCTGGGACGGTCCGCTCGCACGTCAACTCTCTGCGTATGTGCTTGAAGTCGAGGGCGCCAACCACGGCATGTACGTACCCGGGCCGCTGGCCTCCTCCGCTTCGGTGCTCGGACAGGTCGCCACGGTCGTTGAGGAGTTCCTCGACGGTGTGCTCTGGCCTACGACTCCGGCCCGGGATGTTGACCTTGGCTGAGCTTGTCTGGCTGGCCGGCGGCGGTACTCCGCGAGCGGTTCCAGGAGGTGATGGGCATGATGGCGGAGCGCCAGGCGGCATAGCGCGCACCCTAAGTATCAGCGCTGCGGGGATCGCGAGCCTTGCTGGCCGTTTGGGCTGCTTGTAGCAGCCGGTTGCTCTCACCGTTTCTGGTTCAGAAACTCCGCTGGTAGTGACCGATTCTGGCAACGGTTCTGGTGGCGAGTTGTGCGACTCCACCGCTGCCATCACCCGCTGTCGCGTCCAGCCTGTGGATTCTGCGGAGGGCGTCTGGCGGAGCCTCGTAGTCGTTGCCAACCTGCACGCCCTCGCCTTCACCGCCTTGACCCGTACCGACCGCCCTAATGGTTGCGCTACTTGGTCGGCGTACGGCGGCGGCCGGGCAGCATCCGAACCTACCTATCCGCAGGACGTGAAGGCTTGCAGTTACTCGTCGCGTTGGTTGGTCCACCAGTGCAGGGTTGCCTCACCGGAGAGAAACAGGTCGCAGGAGGTGTCGCCGCGGTTGATCGTGGCGTGGCGTGCGAGTTCGTCTCCGAACGGCCGGACACGAATACGGTCAGCGTCTCCGTTCCCGCCCAATGCAGCACCGTTATGCCGGCCGGCGTCATCGGCCCCCACGGCGTGTGGTTCACCCGATGCGCTACCGACGGCAGCAACGGCCTCACCTGCGTCACCCTCGACCGCCACGCGCCCGACCTGCGCCTCGCCCTGCACGTCGCCCGGCCGTGGCGGGCAACCGCTCGCGGCGGAGCCATCTACCGGCAGCGGCGTGTGGACGATCCGCGGAGCCGTGACCGCACGGTAGGCTAGTTGTTTCCATCGAAGACCGCCGTTGACGGTGATGGAGGGACAGCTTCGTGAATCCGCAGCAGCTCAGTGAGGTCAAGCGGGCGCTGGGGCGGCGGCTCGCCGGGTGGCGTAGGACGCGTGGGCTGACTCAGGACGATGTCGCCCGGCGGGTGCACAGCACTCGAAGCACCGTCGCTAACGTCGAGAGCGGTCGGCAGGTGGTGGACCGGGTCTTCTGGGTTCAGTGCGAGTCGCTCCTCAATGCTGGCGGCGATCTGATCGCCGGCTACGACGATTACCGATCCCTCGAAGTCCGGCAGAAGGAAGAGAAAGCCGAGGCGGCTCGCCATGCCCGCTGGGGAGCAGTTCTCGACCATCAGACGCTCGTCGAAGCGAGTTCACCCAACTGGGCTCCGGACCGTGCAACGCCAGCCGCGCCAGCGGGATGCCGCCTTACCTCCGGTGCCTGCCATGATCGCAGCTCAACAAGCCGCCCTGGCGCCGACCTTCAGGCCGTCGTGGACGACGTTGACGGCCTGCGCCGCTCGCTCAACGAGGCTCTGAGCCTGGGACCGATCACCGTAGCCGGACTCGACGAGTGGGAGCGGATCGTCACCCACCACGGCCGTGCGACTCGGGATCGCTCGGCCGACATGCTGCTCCGCGAGATCGCTGGCGACCTCACCGAGTTGAGAGAGGTCATCGGACGTCGTCCGTCGGCTTCTGCGCTGCGCCGTCTGACCGGGATGGCCGCGCAGATGTCGGGTCTGATGTGCCTCGTCCTGTGCAGGATCGACGAGCGGGCGGCGGCCCAACGGTGGGCGCGGACGGCCCGGCTCGCCGCCGTCGAGGCGGGGCACCCGGTGATCCAATCATGGGTGCTCGCGCAGGAGGCCCATGTGTACTACTACAGCGCGGACTTCGACGAGACTGTGAACCTCGCACGGCATGCGCAGGAGGTTGCCGGGCAGAAGGCATCCGTGGGAACCGTCCTGGCGGCGGCGATTGAAGCGCGGGCACTGGCCGCAACGGGCCGACGCGAGGAAACCCGGGCGGCCCTGGGACGCGCCGAGGAGTTCCTGTCCCATCTTGAAGGAGACGCTCTGAGCCACTCGGCGTTCGGGTACAGCGAGGCCCAACTGCGTTTCCACGAGGAGAACGCCTACACCCTTCTTGGAGACCTCAAGGCGGCACTCGCCGCCCAAGACCGGGCACTCGAACTCGGTTCT
Organism: Micromonospora craterilacus; assembly: GCF_003236315.1. Classification (GTDB taxonomy): domain Bacteria; phylum Actinomycetota; class Actinomycetes; order Mycobacteriales; family Micromonosporaceae; genus Micromonospora; species Micromonospora craterilacus. Next base: position 1,328 of record NZ_POTY01000311.1, on the reverse strand, counting down.
CCTGGCGACTACACCGACTGGGCGCTCACCCGACTGGACCGCGCCACGTGCCTCACCAAGACGGGCCACGCGTCTGACGCGCTGGATTCGCTCGCAGAGACGATCGGGAGCCTCGACGAGGCAAAGCGTCAGGGCATAATCGCTGAGCGGGCCTGTCTCGTCCTCGACGCGCTTCCGGCCGCACAGCGCTCCTCGTCGACCGCACGCGACCTGCGAGCACTGTTGACGATGGCCCGATAGAAAGGCGCAGTTTCGTGACCCTGGTAGCAGCCGCCGAGCCCGCCGACGTCGACGCGCTCGCCGCACTACTCCAGGAACTGGACACGTTCTACGGTGAGACCGAGGTCGAGCCACGTGACGTGCGGATCCGCCAAATCAACGAAGCGCTCTTCGATAACCCGCCCGTCGCCTACGCCGTGCTGGCCTGGGAGGCGGAGGCACTCGTCGGGCTCGCAACGTACTCCTTCCTGTGGCCTGCCGTCGGCCTCACCCGCTCGCTTTACCTGAAGGAGCTGTACGTGGCAAAGGCGGCCAGGGGGCAAGGAGTGGGGAAGCTCCTCATGGACCGTCTTGCCGAGGTGGCGGTCGCGAACTCCTGCAGCCGGATCGAGTGGACCACCGATCGGGACAACGCCCAGGCGCAGCGTTTCTACGAAAGCATCGGCGTCGCGCAGAACGGCAACAAGATCTTCTACCGACTTGAAGGACACCTGCTGCCGGCTTCAGCTGCCAAGTGACCTGCCGACGCCGCCGTGGTCAAAGCAAGGGACGGGCAGGTGGCGGTGCCGGCCGCTGCAGTTGAGATCGTCGGCGACCAGCCGTTGCGCCAGCGTTGTTTCCCCGCGCCGAACGCGCCGTTGACCCAGATCACTCGCACGGAACCGATCGCTCCCATCGCTATGACACGCCGATCTCCTAACGCTCGGCGGCTCGGCATGCTCCACCAGTAGCCGACAACGGATTTGTCGACCGGTGGCCGGTGGCTGTGGTCCGGGTGGGGCAGTACGGGCCGAGGGTCAGGCTGGTGTTGACCTGACTGTCCGACGGCTGCTTGGCCAGCAGGGCGATCGCCTGGTCGCCGCCGTTGCGGTCGTCGAGGCGGGCCGCACGGTGAGCCGAACCCGCTTCGACACCGCGTGCGGGTCGAGAGGAGCACCCTCGACATGAGTTTCCGTGCGGGCCGACCGGCGCCCAGTGCGCTTTGCAAGCTGGCTACGGCGTTCGGGCGGGAACCTTCTGGAGTTCGTTGAGGATGACCTCCCAGCGGAAGGTTTCATCGTTTTGGGATGGACGCAGTGCTTGGGTGGGGGTGAGGCGCACGCCATGGT
>NZ_POTY01000310.1 GCF_003236315.1 Micromonospora craterilacus | reverse complement strand
GGGCAGGGGTTCCGGTGGGCTTGGATGTCGCGCAGATCACGGGCGGTGGTGTCGAAACGTCGGCGTGGTTTTATGGGCGCATGGCGAACCCGGTGATTCTCTCGATCGACGACGACCCGGCGGTCTCCCGGGCGGTCGCCCGGGACCTTCGGCGCCGCTACAGCGAGCGGTACCGGGTGGTTCGCGCCGGTTCCGGGCCGGAGGCCCTGGAGGCGCTGCGGGAGGTCAAGCTGCGCGGCGAGCAGGTGGCGCTGCTGCTGGCCGACTACCGGATGCCGGAGATGACCGGCATCGAGTTCCTGGAAGCCGCGATGGATCTCTTCCCGGCGGCACGACGGGTGCTGTTGACCGCGTACGCGGACACCGGCGCCGCGATCGACGCGATCAACCTGGTCGACCTCGACCACTATCTGCTCAAGCCCTGGCACCCGCCGGAGGAGAAGCTCTACCCGGTCGTCGACGCGTTGTTGGAGGCGTGGTCGGCCAGCCCGGACGCGGGTTCGACGGAGATCAGGGTGGTCGGTCACCGCTGGTCCGCCGAGTCCTTCGCGGTACGCGACTTCCTCGCCCGCAACCTGGTGCCCTACCGGTGGCTGCTGGTCGACGACCCGGAGGCCGGCCGGCTGCTCACGGCGGCCGGGGTGACCGCGAGCGACGTCCCGCTGGTGGTCACCGTCGACGGCAAGGCCCTGGTGGCACCGTCGGAGGCGGAGCTGGCCGGGCTGGTCGGCCTGACCGTCGCCCCGGCGGCGGACTTCTACGACCTGGTGGTCGTCGGGGGCGGGCCGGCCGGGCTGGGAGCGGCCGTGTACGGCGCGTCGGAAGGGCTGCGGACCGTGCTGGTGGAGCGACTGGCCACCGGTGGGCAGGCCGGGCAGAGCAGCCGGATCGAAAACTATCTCGGCTTTCCGGACGGTGTCTCCGGGGCGCAGCTCACCGACCGGGCCCGCCGGCAGGCGTTGAAGTTCGGCGCGGAGCTGCTCAGCACCCGGGAGGTGGTCGGTCTGGAGGAGGCCGGCTCGGCGCGGCTGCTGCGCTTCAGCGACGGTGAGACGCTCGCCGCGCACGCGGTGGTGCTGGCCACCGGTGTGTCGTACCGGATGCTCCGCGCGCCCGGCCTGACCGACTTCACCGGCCGGGGCGTCTTCTACGGCTCGGCCGCCAGCGAGGCGCCGAGCTGCGTCGGCCAGGACGTCTACATCGTGGGCGGGGCGAACTCGGCGGGACAGGCGGCGGTGTACTTCTCCCGCTACGCCGAACGGGTGCACGTGCTGATCCGCGGCGCGGACCTCACCGCGTCGATGTCCCAGTACCTCATCGACCAGCTCGCCCGCCTCGACCAGGTGATCGTGCATCCGCACACCGAGGTGGTCGCCGCCGCAGGCGGCGAGCACTTGCAACAGCTGACGCTGCGGGACACCCGCACCGGCGAGCAGCGGGAGGTGGACACGTCCTGGTTGTTCGTGTTCATCGGGGCCGAGCCGCGGACCGGGTGGCTGGACGGCACCCTGGTCCGCGACGATCGGGGATTCGTGATCACCGGACCGGACCTAGTCACCGGGGGGTGTCGACCACCGGGCTGGCCGCTGCCGCGCGACCCGTACCACCTCGAATCGAGTGTGCCCGGGGTGTTCGCCGCCGGTGACGTACGCGCGGCGTCGGTGAAGCGGGTGGCCTCCGCGGTCGGCGAGGGCGCGATGGCCGTGTCGCTGGTGCACCGGTACCTGGAGGCACAGTGACCACCGGGACGCCGGCTGCGGAGGCCGGTGGCCGGGCACCGCGGCGGTTGGCTCCCGAGGAGGTCCGCACGCTGTTCCTGTTCGAGTCGCTCGACGCCGACCAGCTGACCTGGCTGGCCGAGCAGGGCCGGGTCGAGCGGCGGGACGCCGGTGGCCTGGTCTACGCCGAAGGCGATCCGGCGGAGTGCTTCTTCGTCCTGCTCGACGGCACGGTACGGCTCTGCCGGACGGTCCACGGCGACCAGGTGGAGATCAACCGCACCGCCCAGCGTGGCGTGTACGGCGGGGCCACCCAGGCGTACCTGGGCGACGACCGGCTCTACCGGAACAGCATGTGGGCGCTCACCGACGCCGAGTTCTTCGTGCTGCCCGCCGAGAAGTTCGCGCACGCGGTGCGTTCCTGGTTCCCGATGGCGATGCACCTGCTGGAGGGGATGTTCGTCGGCATGCGGGACACCCAGACCCTGGTCGGCGAGCGGGAGCGCCTGCTGGCGCTGGGCTCGCTGTCGGCGGGCCTGACCCACGAGCTGAACAACCCGGCGAGCGCGGCGGTCCGGGCCACCTCCAGCCTGCAGGAGCGGATCGCCGGGATGCGGCACAAGCTCGCCATGATCGCCGACGGCCGGATCGACGGCCGGCGGCTGCACGGCCTCGTGGCGTTGCAGGAGGAGGCGGTCGAGCGGGTGGCGAAGGCGCGTCCGTTGTCACCCATGGAGACCAGTGACGCCGAGGACGAGCTGACCGACTGGCTGGACGACCAGGGGCTGACCGCCGGGTGGGAGCTGGCGCCGATACTGGTCAGCGGCGGGCTGGACATCGACTGGCTGGACCGGGTCCGGGCCGAGCTGAGCGCCGAGGAACTGGAGCCGGCGGTGCGGTGGCTGACCTACACGGTGGAGACCGAGCTGCTGATGCGGGAGATCGCCGACGCGGCCACCCGGATCTCCAACCTGGTCGGCGCGGCCAAGCAGTACTCCCAGCTGGACCGGGCGCCGTACCAGGTGGTGGACGTGCACGAGCTGCTCGACGCCACGCTGGTGATGTTCCGGGTCAAGTCCGCCGGGGTCCGGGTGGTCAAGGAGTACGACCGGAGCCTGCCGTCGATTCCCGCGTACGCCGCCGAACTGAACCAGGTGTGGAGCAACCTGATCGACAATGCGCTCGGCGCGATAGGCGATGCGGGCACCCTGACCGTCCGCACCGGTCGCCTGGACGACCAGTTGATCGTCGAGATCGCGGACACCGGCCCGGGCATCCCGGAGGAGATCCGCCCCCGCATCTTCGAGCCGTTCTTCACCACCAAGCCGGTCGGCGAGGGGACCGGCCTGGGGCTGGACATCTCCTACCGGATCGTGGTCAACAAGCACCACGGCGACGTGCGGGTGTCGAGCGTTCCCGGCAACACCGTGTTCCGCGTACTGCTGCCGATCAGCCCCGAGGAGCCGCCGGCCGGTTGACCCGTGTGCGGCGGCCACGCCAGCGCAGCACGATGACCACCGGTGCGGCGGCGGCCACCACGGCGGCGGCCCAGAGCAGCGGGTTGGCCCGCAGTTCGGTGGGCAGTTGCTGGGCGAGGACGAACACGCCCATCAGCACCACGAACCAGCCGAACGCCTTGCGCAGCAACTCGGCCGGGACCCGTCCGGCGAGCCGGCCGCCGAGCAGGCTGCCGGCGACCGCGGCGAGGGTGACGGCGGCGGCGAGCCCCCAGTCGAGGCTGACGCCGGAGAGATAGCCGGCCAGACCGGCGAAGGACTTCAGCGCGATGACCACCAGCGAGGTGCCGACGGCGACCGGCATCGACAGCCCGCCGAGCAGGGCCAGCGCGGGCACCACCAGGAAGCCGCCGCCGGCCCCGACCAGGCCGGTGACCAGGCCGACCACGAGCCCGTCGAGGACGATCCGTGGTGCGGAGGGACGATGCCGCACCGACTCTCCCGAGGTGGCGTGCCGGCCTCGGAGCATCGCGACGGCCGTGCCGAGCATCATCAGCGCGAAGGCGACCAGCAGCACGGTGGGCGGGACGTACGCGGCGAGCCGGCCACCGGCGTACGCGCCCGCCATGCCGGCGAGACCGAAGACCAGCCCGGTGCGCCACCGCACGCGGTGGGCGCGGGCGTGCGGCAGCACGCCCACCGCGCTGGTGGCACCGACGACGAGCAGCGAGGTGGCGATCGCCTCCCGGGCGGGCAGGTCGGCCACGTAGACCAGCAGCGGTACGGCGAGGATCGAGCCACCGCCGCCGAGCAGGCCGAGGCTGACACCGATCAGTACCGCGCCGGCCACGGTCAGGGCGAGCGTTGTCACGGCCGGGTCCCGGTCGGGGTGCCCTCGCGAAGTTGGCCGACGATGGTGTCGAGGTCACAGCTGGCGCCCCGGTTGTAGGGCAGTCGGCCGAGCAGCAGGCCCATGGCACAGGTGTTGGTGAGGGCGGCGAACGTCAGGCCGGCACCGATGAACCCGGCAATCCACTTCAGACCCGGCACGAACACCGACGCCAGGACGCTGACCAGGACGATCGAGCCGGCGACCAGTCGGACCTGCCGCTCCAAGCTCCAGCGCGGCCGGCCCCGGACGACGGTGGCGTTCGTGGCCTGCCAGGCGACGATGCCGCCGTCGAGCACCTTCAGGTTGGGTAGCCCGGCCCGGGACAGGGACTGCTCGGCCTGGGCGGCGCGGGCACCGGAGTGGCAGATCAGCACCACGTCCTCGTCGAGGTGGCGGCGCAGTTCCTCGCGGTGCTCCTTGAGCAGGTCCAGCGGCACGTTGTACGAGCCGGGGATGTGCGCGGTCTCGAATTCGCCCGGGGTCCGTACGTCGAGCAGCCGGGGTGCCCGCCCGTTGGCGAGCAGGGCCCGCAGCGTGGCCGGGTCGATGGTCGAGGGACTGTTGGTCATGTTCGGCTCCTTGGTCATGCCATCCGCACGCCGGCTGGAGCGGCGTGGGCGAACTGGTCGTCGACGAGCACCACCCGACGGCCGGCGTTGGCCAGCAGGGACGCGGCAGCAGCCGCGCGGTAGCCGGATCCGCAGTGCACCCAGACCGTCCCGGCCGGGATGTCGGCCAGCCGTCGCGGCAGATCGGGCAGCGGCACGTGCACGGCTCCGTCAAGGTGTCCGGCCTGCCACTCGTTGGTCAGCCGCACATCGAGCACGACCTGCGGGGCGGGCAGCCCGGCCGGGATGTCTCCGGCCAGCGCGGCGGCCAGCGCCGGGAAGTCGGCGACGGACAACTGCCGCAGGTCGGCGGGGTCGGTGGCCCACTGCTGCGGGACGCCGGTCGCCTGGGCGGCGGGCCGGTCGATGCCGATCCGGACCAGTTCGCGCTGGGCCTCGGCGACCTGTTCCGGGGTCTCGGCCAGCAGGGTGATCGGCGTGCCCCAATCGATCAGCCAGCCGAGCCAGGTTGACATCGGCCCGTCGAGGCCGAGGCTGACTGTGCCGGCCAGGTGGGTCACCGCGTACGCCTTGCGGTGTCGCAGGTCGACCACCCACTCGCCGGCGGCGATCCGATCCCGCAGTTGCCCGGCGTCGGCCCGGGTCGCCGGGGTGAGGTTGACCGGCGCGGGGCCGGCGGCGTTGGCGACGCCCATGTGCGCGTAGTACGCCGGGTAGGCGTCCAGACCGGCCAGCGTCTCGGTGACGAAGTCCGCCGCGGCCAGCCGGAAGACCGGATTGCCCTGCTTCTCCCGGCCGATCGTCGACTCCGGGGCGTCGGACTGGCTCGCCGAGCAGAAGCTGCCGAACCCGTGGGTGGGCCACACCTGCGCCCCGTCGGGCAGCAGGTCGACCAGCCGCTGCGCCGAGGTGTGCTGGTGGTTGGCCAACTCGTGGGCGTGCTGCTGCCCGAGCAGATCGGTGCGACCGGTGGTGCCGAACAGCAGCGAGCCGCCGGTGAACACCCCCACCGGAGTCCAGTCGCCGGCGCCGGCCTCGTCGAGGACATATGACAGGTGGTGGAAGGTGTGCCCGGGGGTGGCCACCACCCGTATCCGCAGCCCGTCCGACACGTCGACGACGTCGCCGTCGGCGACCGGCACCCGGTCGAACCCGACCTCGTCGGCCGCGGCGACCAGGTACCGGGCGTCGGTGAGCCGGGCCAACTCCAGCCCGCCGGACACATAGTCGTTGTGGAGGTGTGTCTCGACCACGTGCGTGATCCGCACGCCCGCCGCTCCGGCGGCGTGCATCACACGGTCGATGTCCCGTTGCGGGTCCACCACGACCGCCACCCGGCCGTCAGTGGCCAGATAGCTGCGGTCACCCAGGGACGAGGTCGCGATGACCGACACCCGTACCGCCATGCCCAACTCCTCTCCTCGTAGCGGCATATACCCCGGGGGGTATATGCCGCGCAGACTTCTGCCTTGGTCGAATTCGCGCGTGCTCCGCCGACCGTGCCGCTGGAAATGCGGCCCGGTTCGGTCGGCTGGTTCGGTCGGTTCGGCGGGCTACCTCGGGAGGTCAGCCCAGGTGGCTCACGCCAGGGCCAGGAACAGCTTCTCCAGCTCTTCCTCGGTCATCTCCGGCTGCTCGCCGTTGTCGCGCGCAGTGGAGCAGTGCCGCATCCCCGACGCGATGATCTTGAAGCCGGCTCGGTCGATCGCCTTGGAGACCGCGGCGAGCTGGGTCAGGACGGCCCGGCAGTCCTGGCCGTCCTCCATCATCTCGATCACCGCGTTCAGCTGCCCGCGGGCCCGCTTGAGTCGGGTCAGGGCGTCACCGGTCATCTCGGGTCGCAGCTTCATCTCGACACCTCCTGGCTTCGGACTATACCCCCAGGGGTATCCGTCCGGCCAGTTGGCAGAGCGGCGGCACCAATACGGGCGACCTTCGGTGCGTCAGGAGGACTTCGCGGAGCGGCCCACGGCCGTGGCTTCCCGGCTCTCTGCTCGGCCTTCTTCTCGGGCGTTGGCGAGCAGTTGGGCGAGTCGTTGCCGGCGTCGCCGGGTGATGAACCGGACGGTGAGGACGAGCGCCACGAGGATGACGGCGAGGGCCAGTTGGGACCAGGGGAAGGTCCAGACCGTGACGGTGGTCGTGGTCTGCCGGATGTCGGCGT
>NZ_POTY01000030.1 GCF_003236315.1 Micromonospora craterilacus | reverse complement strand
GCCCCACCCGCACCCCGAGGTCGGTCCAGGTCCACTCCCGGTACGGCGGCCGGGCCCGTCCGAGTTGGGCGGTGGCCGGGTCGCCGTCCCGCCGCAGCAGGCAGGTTGCCGTGCCGTCCGGGTCGAAGACCAGCCCGGACTCGTTCGGATACCCGCCGGAGAACAGCGTCCGCACCACCGGTCGCAGGTCGAGTCCGTCGTCGCTGCGGTAGAGCCGGGCGAACCTCGGCTCCCGGGTGGCGTAGCCCACGCCGTACATCACGTCGTCGTGCCAGGCGGCCTGCCAGACCCAGACGCCTGGTTCGCCGACCGGTCGGGGTCCGTCCCACCGGTGCCCGTCGTCGCTGAGCCAGGTGACGGTGTGGAACCGTTTCGGCGCGTTCCCGGTGGCCGCCGCGGCGAGCAGTTGCAGCCGCCCGTCGGGGCGTACCACGAACCGGGGGTCACGCAGGTCGACGCCGGGCTGTTCGAGGAGCGCCGCGGACCGCCACTGGTCGCCGTCGGTGGAGGTCAGCACCCGGATGGCGGCCTCCTCGGAGAGGTGCGACGCACCCTCCCGGAAGGCGCAGAACCAGGTCTCCGCGTGCCGGACAAGGTCGGTGAAGGCGCTGTGCGGGGCGGTGTCGCCGATGCGGCGCAGCGCGCGCAGCTCGGCGGTCGCCGTTCGGCTGATCACGGGCATCGACGGTACGCGCGGCAGGCTACGCCGGTGTGGCGAGTGGACGAACGGCGGACGAACGAGGCCGGTTCACGAACTGGCCCTTTCCACCACTGTGGTCTGACGGTATTGACGTCAGCAATCAGGCCGAGAGCCCTGGCCGGTCGCCAGGGCTCTCGTGTTCACGTGGTATTACGCCGGGGAAATGGCTTCCGCGTAGTCGTAGAGGCTCTTGATGTCGTCATCGAAGTAGGGGCCGTCGAATTGACCGTTGCCAGGGTTGTCGCCGTGGCTCACGACGCTGTTGATGAATCCGTACCCGGTCTGGTCGTTGTATTCCTGCAGCCACGGTCCGCCGCTGGATCCGTAGGTCATGTTGCACCACATCCGGATCTGCTGGCCGCCGGCGTTCCAGGTGGTGCCCTGGCAGAAGTACTGGCTCTCACCGCCGCCGAGATTGGACGGGTAGCCGAGCGCGGTCACCGAGACGCTGTAGCCCCAGTTCCAGCGCAGACCGTGGCCACCGACCGTGTCGACGACCTTGAGTCCGTAGGAGCCGCCGTTGTACATGACGGCAATGCCCATGTCCTCGGCGTAGCTGCTGCTGTTGACCCACGCGGTGCGGGTGTTGAGGCTGGACGCCACGAACGTGCCGAACGGGCGCACGCCGTTGCGGTACCGCGGGACGAACTGCCAGTTGCTGTACCACTGACCGCCGGCGCCCTGGTGCACGCAGTGGCCCGCGGTCATCACGAGCCGCCGCTTACCGCTGGCCACCGTGCTTGCCGAACAGGAGGCGGTGCCACCGTTGGGAGTCGTGAAGAAGACCTTGCCGACGGCCTGGGACTCGTTGAGCATCGTTCGGGCGTCATCGCGGCTGGTGATGCTCGGCGCCATGGGCGCGACGGCGCCCGCCGACCCGGTGGGCTTGAACGCGGGGCTCAGCGAATCGGCGGCCTCCGCTGACCTGGCGAAGGTCAGGTCGACGGCCGATGCCATCCGCTCCGGCGTCCAGAACTCGGCGACCTCCTTGGCGATCTTCTCGCTGGTGATCGCGCGACCGTCACTGGTGCGGGCGACAGCGGAGGTGTTGCCGTTCCGATCGTTTGTCGCGGGATTTGCGTTGGCGGCATAAGAGCCGCCCAAGACCAGCGTGATCGATAGTCCAACCATCGTGGTCCAGCGCAGGGTGGATTTCAAAAGGACCTCCCGTGTCCTTGGTTCCCATCCGGGCCATTGCAGCTTATTGATTGATGCTCACTGATCGCAATATTGGCTAGAAGAGCGTTTTGACCAAAAGGTGTCAGAGCCTCGACACAATCGGCGCACCGTCGGGGAATCCGGCACGGTGCCGGCTGCAATTCTCACCGGTCAAGCACCGCGATTGCCGAAAGCGTCGGCGTCCATAAATGAGAAAGTCGACGCCCGGGAATGGCGCGGTGCGCCCGTGCCCGCAGCCGGGACGGAGGCCATGGCTCACCGTGGCGAACGGCGCCGTTCGACCGGGCGCGGGTCTACCTACCTGGGGTCGAGGACGTACCCCAGGGACGCCCGGGCCGCCGCGGAGGATGCGCCGGTGGCCACGGCCAGGAGCGCGGCTCGCCAGGCCGCGGCCAGTATGTCCGCGGCGGGTGCCGGCTGCTCGGTCAGCAGCGGCCGCAGTGCGGCGGCGACCGGGTCCTCGCGCTCCACCGGTGACTGCTCACCGAGGATCCGGCACACGGTGAACCGGACGGCGGCGTCGAAGGCCACCAGGAGCGCGGCGCGAACCGCGGGGTGCCCGTTGCTACCGACCGCGGCGGCGGCTCCCTCCATTCGTTCGACGATCCGCTTCTCCATGTCTTCGCGGACGGTCAGGTAGAGACCGAGCTTCGAGCCGAAGTGGTGGTACAGCGCGCCAGTGGTGACGCTCGCCTTGCTGGCCAGGTCGACGACGTTGACGGCTTCGTAGCCGGTGAGTTCGAACTGATGGATGGCCGCCTCGATGAGCCGGGCCTTGGCCGAGCCCGGGACCGGGACCCATTCGCGCATGCGGCAAGCATAACTGGTTGACGTTAAGCCGTAATCCGTTTACGGTCGGCGGCATGAAACTGACATTTCTGTACCAGCCGGTGAAGAACCTCAAGGAGTCGGTCGCCTTCTACCGCGACACGCTCGGATTCGACGAGTCCTGGCGGGAGGGCGAGTCGACTGTCGCGTTCAAGATGCCGGGTACGGAGGTCGAGCTGATGCTCGATGTGCCACCGGACACCGGGCCGCGGTGGGGAGCCGGCGGCTTCTACGCCGTCGACAGCGTGGACGCGTTCCGGCAGTCGCATCCGGAGCTCGACTGGCAGGGCGAGATCGAGATGCCGGGTGGCAAGGGTGCCACCTTCCTGGACCCGACCGGCAACCCCGTCCACCTGTTCGACCAGAGCACCGCCGGACCCGAATAGCGGTAGCCGGATGGCGGGCACGCGTCACCGTACGCCTCGTTGAACGAGTCGGGCGGATGGCGCGGCGCCGATCCACGCCGCGATAGCGTTCCTTCCTCCACCGATGATCCTAAAGGGAGGCTGGATTGGGTTCCAGGCTGGTCCGAACGGCGCTTGTCGTCACCCTGGCGTTGGGTGGCGGCACCCTGGCTGTGGTCTCGCCCGCGCAGGCCGCACCGAAGGCGTTCAAGAACTGCACCGCGATGCACAAGAAGTACCCGCACGGCGTCGGCAAGAAGGGCGCTCGGGACAAGGTACGCGGTAAGACGAAGCCGGTGACGAACTTCAAGGTTTCGACGGCGATCTACAACGCCAACAAGAAGCTCGACCGCGACAAGGACGGCGTCGCCTGCGAGAAGCGATAGCGCTTGACCGCCGCACCGGGCCGGCAGGCGCATCTGCCGGCCCAGTGCTCGGCAGCGTTGCACGGATGGCTCGATCCTGCATCGAGCGTGCTCATGGTGCCGTCTCGGCGCGGTACGCGTTGGCGAGCCGCTTCGGGGCCCGGGCGTACCAGGCCTCCTCCACCAGCTCGCCCAGCTCGGCCACGTCGACCCGGTCCAGCCGCACCAGCACGGCGGGGTAGCCGTCGAAGTGCGGCGTGGTGAAGAAGACGGCCGGGTCGTCGGCGAGCAGCGCCTCCTTCACCCCCAGATCGGCCACCCGGACGCCGAGGATCGGCCCGTCCGGCGCGGCGGAACCAAGGTCGTCGAGCTCCTTACGACGCAGCGGGCGTTCCCAGACGAACGGCTTGTCCCGGACCCGCCACGCGGCCACCCCCTCGTAGGAGGGGCGCTCGCTGGTCTCCGGCAGGCTGAGCGCGATCCGACGCACGTCGTCCCAACTGGCCATCGCCCGACGATACGTCAGGCAACCCGGTCGGCGAGTCCCGCCACGGCCGATCGGCACTGGCGCGACGCATTGCGGTCGGCGATGGTGGACGCCATGGAGATCACCTCGAGTCCACCACCGGTCTGCCTGGCCGACTTCGCCGAGCTGGCCCGGTCGGTGCTGCCGCCGCAGGTGTGGGACTACGTGGACGGCGGCAGCGGCAGCGAGGTCACCCTCGCCGGGAACCGGACCGCGCTCGACCGGGTGGGCGTGCTGCCCCGGGTGCTGACCGGGGTGGCCACACCACGTCTGCGTACCCGACTGCTCGGGCGCGAGTACGCGATGCCGGTGGGCGTGGCGCCAATGGCGTACCAACGGTTGGTGCACCCGGACGGCGAGGTGGCGCTGGCCGCCGCGGCCCGGGCCGCCGAGGTGCCCTACCTGGCCAGCATCCTGGGCAGCACGCCGATCGAGCAGGTCACCGCCACCGGTGCCGAGGTCTGGTTCCAGCTGTACTGGCTGCGCGACCGGGGTCTGGTGACGGATGTGCTGGCCCGGGCCCGCGACGCCGGTTGCCGGGCGCTGGTGGTCACCGTCGACGTGCCGGTGCTCGGCCGGCGGTTCCGGGACCTGCGCAACGCCTTCCGGTTGCCGCCGGAACTGGTCGCGGCCAACCTGCCCGGCGGCCGGGACGACCTGGCCCACGGCGGGACGCCGGGCGTCAACCCGGTGGCCGTGGACAGCGGTGCGGCCTTCGCGCCGGCGCTGCGCTGGGCGGATCTGCGCTGGCTGGGCGAGCACTGCGAGCTGCCCCTGGTGGTCAAGGGCGTGCTCGACCCGGCCGACGCGGTGCGGGCGGTCGACGCCGGCGCGCGGGCCGTGGTGGTGTCCAACCACGGTGGGCGGCAGCTCGACGGCGCCCCGGCCAGCGCCACCATGCTGCCCGAGGTGGTCGCGGCCGTCGGTGGCCGCTGCGAGGTGCTGCTGGACAGCGGGATCCGGGGCGGTGGCGACGTGCTGCGCGCGTTGGCCCTCGGCGCGGACGGGGCGCTGGTCGGCCGGCCGATGCTCTGGGCGCTGGCGGCCGGCGGACAGGCGGGCGCCAACACCGCGCTGACGCTGCTGGCCGACGAACTGCGCGATGCGCTGGCCCTCGCCGGCTGCGCCGACCCGGCCGCCGCTCGTGACCTCCGTACCGTGCCGATGGGCTGAGCGGCGCGGGTGCGGCGACCCACCGCGTTCACCGGTTTGCAACCTGTGACCGCCGTTGTGTCGCGGTCCTGGGTGGACGGTCATAATGGCGGCATGATTGCCTGGGAGTACGCCCTGCTGGTCCGCCGTTACCAGGGACAGGGCCGCAATTTCCATGTTTCGTTCGTCTGGTACGGGCCCGACGGGTCGCGCAAGGACATCACGCCGTACGGCGACACCGCCGTGGCGCACCTCAACCGGTACGGCCGGGAGGGCTGGGAACTGGTCTCGGCCGCCGAGGACGTGAACAACGTGCAGGGCAGCACCGAGGTGCACCGCTACCACCTCAAGCGCCCGCTCAACTGATCGTGGTTCGCGAAGCAGGCCGGTCGCCGCGACCGGCCTGCTTCGGGTTGCCGGGGCGGCGCGGCTGACAGGCGGCGAATGTCCCGCCTCCTCCGCGCCGGCAACAACATCGCCCTGAAGACCTCGGCCGACCGGGTAGCCGCCCTGCCGGCAACACGGCTTGTGATCAGGCGCCTACGCTGGAATCCTGGCGTGGTATTCCGGAATCAAGGAAAAGCGCCACCCACCAGGGCGTACTGCCGAGCTCGCCAGGCCAGGCGCGGGCGGATGCGGCGCTGCAGATATCTCTTGTGGGCGAGTGGGATGGAAGTCCGTTGACCCGATGGGCGGTGACGGAGTGGTAAGGAAGTCGGGGAAGTCGGATGGCCACAACACCCTCCTCAGCGATGCCCGTCGCAGGCTCCTATCGCCGAGTGGCTCGGGCCGGCAGATGTCCCGGCAGGAGGTCGCCGAGGCGGTCAACGCCTACCTCTGGCACACCTACCGCACAAGAACCAGTCTGGATGCCAACCACGTCGGGAAGCTTGAACGAGGGGAACACCGCTGGCCCAAGACCACAACCCGGGAGGCGTTCCGGGCAGTCTTGAAGGTTGCTCGCGATGTTGACTTGGGCTTCTACATCACCCGGGGCCAGCGTCACACCGACGACGTTCCGCACTTGATGTCGCCAGGCCAGGCGCTCGCCGCCACTCATGATCAAGCTGGCGAGTCGCCGACCTACGGGGAGATCACGCACACTGGCGACATGAACCGCCGCGAGTTGCTTCGCCTGCTGAGCCTGACAGGTGCGCTTCTGGCTGCGCCTGCCCACGGCGGCCAGCTCGATTGGGCGCGCATTGCATCCCCTAAAGACGGGACCAAGCGGCTAGACCCGGCCACTCTCGATGTGTACGAAGGTCTGAACGCCCACCTCTGGGCTGCGTTCGGCGCAGCCGAGTCCAAGATGACAGTGTCACCGCTGGTCAACCGTCAATTCGCTACGCTCGCGGCCAACCTACGCCGCTCCCACACAGCACAGATGCACCGGCGGCTCTGCAGGATCATCGCCGACCTGCTTCAGCTCGCTGGCGAGGTCGCTTTTGACACGAACGCATACAGCGAGGCCGCACACTGCTACACCCTGGCCGCGGCCGCCGCTCGGGAAGCCGCTGCCTACGACCTCTGGGCGTGCGCGATGGTCCGCCACGCCTTCATCAGCGTCTACGAACGCGACTTCCGGCATGCTGCACCGATGCTGGAGGCTGCCGCTGACCTCGCCCGCAACGGGGACAGCGCACTGTCGACTCGCCATTGGGCGCATACCGTGCGAGCACAGGCCCTCGCAGGCCTCGGTGACCTCCGCGGATGCCAGCAGGCACTCGACCGGGCCGAGGACGTGAACCAGCTATCTGGACGGGTTCACAACGGCGGCTGGTTGCGTTTCGACGGCTCCCGGCTCGCCGAGGAACGCGGGGCCTGCTACGTCGAGTTGGGACGCCCAGACCTAGCCGAACCGGTACTGTCCGGCGCGCTGTCGCAGAAGCTCTCCGTGCGACGGCGGGGAACCGTCCTGGCGGATCTCGCGATGGTCGGAGTTCAGCGCAGCGACGTGTACCAGATCGTGCTCTACGGCAGCGCTGTTCTTGATACGGCACGCCAAAGCGACTCGGGCGTGGTCGGTGCCAAATTGCACCGTTTGCAGCAGCACCTATATCCGTTTCTTGCTGACCGCCACGTGCAGCACCTAAACAGCCAGATCGCTGCCCTGACGAGGGCAGCGGATTGAGACGACCAGAGGAGACCAGGGTGCAGGTGGAAGAACCGGGACGGGTGTTCCGCGAGGCGTGGATCGCAGGAGTCCGCAGGCACTATCCCGGCGAGCCGAAGCCGGGCTACGTCGCGCCTTGGGCCGATACTCCCGAGTGGGAACGGGCAAGCGCCGCCGCTGTGTACGAGCAGGTCCGCCAGTTCGTCGCAACCGCCGAGGGTGCCACCGCAAAGCTGAGCCGGGAGCAAAAGGGCCGTTTCGTCGCTCTTTGCTGGATCGCGCAGATTTTCAAACACTTTCCGGACCCAAAGCCTTCATACGTCGTCGATTGGCCGGACATGCCGGACTGGCAACAAGAGACGGACGCGGACATCTTCGAGCACATCGAGAAATTGTTGAGCACGGTCCGCTGAGGCGGCGACGAGGGTGATGTGATGCCCGGCGATGTGCTCCGGCCCCCGTTGAGCGTCTGCCGTGGTCGACGCGGAACTTCTCCCACCATCCGCTTTTCTGAAACTCGCGAGCGATTGTCATTATTTGTTCCCGCCGGTCCTCGTCGATTCGGAAGTGGTCGAGGACCCGCATGGTCTCGTCCTGATCGGGGCCGAACTCGCATTCCCGATGCGACTCAGCTTTGCTTGGCAATCTTCGCCTCATACAAAGTCGCTCGGCAGAGTAGGAATGTTCCCTTCGTAGTTTGATGAGTTCGGCGGCGAGTCGGCGACGACGCACGTAGGACTGACCGCCGGCACCTCCTGGACGAGACGCGCGAAGCCCACGGTCCATGGCGCGTTTGCCTTGGCTGCAAGATCGTAACCCCCGATTCTGCCGCTTGGCACTGATCCCGATCTTGTCTCTCACCCCAAAAGACCATTTCAGGCGGCTAGCGACCGCTAAGTCTCCCTATAACTTTCCCCATAGTCCGGTGTTCCCAGGGGCGCCAGCGAAAGGTGATTGTGGAGGCGGCATAAGTAATGCATCTATGGCTTGGCGTGGGCAGCAACAGGTTCGCGACGGATCGCCGGCAACCCGGGTGC
Source organism: Micromonospora craterilacus (assembly GCF_003236315.1). GTDB lineage: Bacteria > Actinomycetota > Actinomycetes > Mycobacteriales > Micromonosporaceae > Micromonospora > Micromonospora craterilacus. The sequence goes on along the minus strand of NZ_POTY01000030.1, from coordinate 30,657 downwards.
GGAGGGGCGCCATGGACTCCACAAAGGCAACGCTGGACGTCCTCACACCACCGGTGCGTGCGGTCAAGACGCAACGGCCCGGGTAGTGAACGGCGCTGGTTCGCTATTGCCGAACATCGATTTCGCCTGCGTGCTGGCCTCGGTGGTCGCCTACCAGTCCCAGCGAGAGGTTCATGGTGGAAACATCACACAGACCCGAAAATGCGTCGCCCCGACCGAGCCCGAATGCTGCGACGGCGGTCGGCTTCGGTGCCGTGAGGTTGATTCCTCGCCCGCGTACTGCCAGCGAGCTTGCACAGGCGAGTGACGGGCGGCTTTTTTGCACTCGCCGCCTCCCGGTTGCGGGCCCGCCAGGCTCCCGGCGGGCCCGCCACACCGGCCTCCGATGCTGCGCCCCGGGCAGCCGGCCACACCAGGCCGCGTGCCGAACAGCGGAGTTGGGGACGCGGCGGCGATGACTCTCTACATCTCTCGCCACGCCGTGGCAACGACTGCCAACAGCTCCACCAGATCGGTCCGCCCTGGGCCGGTGCTTGCGGCCGAGCGGGTCGATCTCCCTCGCATCGACCCGCCCCTGTTCAACCACGTCTGGCAGCGACTTTTCGAACAGACCATGCGAAAGGAAGAGCAGCGATGATGTCTCGCGTCCTGGTCACCGGTGCCGCCGGCTTCATCGGCTCACACCTGGTCGACGCGCTGCTGGCCAGAGGCACCACGGTCGTCGGCCTGGACCGCCGCCGACTCGGCGAGCATCCATTGGCGGACGAGAACCTGGCTGGTGCTGCCGCCAGTCGCCTCTTCTCCTCGTACTGCCTGGACCTGGCCGCCGACCCGCTTGAGGATGCGGTGGCTGGCTGCGACACGGTGTTCCACCTCGCCGCCCGACCCGGCGTTCGGCCCTCGTGGGGCCGCGAGTTCCTCGACTACACCCGGGCCAACGTCCTCGGCACGCACCGGTTGCTCGATGCTTGCGCCCGCCAGAGCGTACGCCGGCTGGTCGTCGCCTCGTCGTCGAGCGTCTACGGGCCGGCCGGCCGGCCCAGCCGCGAGGACGACCCAACCTGCCCGGTGTCCCCGTACGGGGTGAGCAAGCTCGCCGCCGAGCAACTCTGTCTCGCCTACGCCCGGCGAGCCGACAGCCCGATGAGTGTCGTGGCGCTGCGCTACTTCACCGTGTACGGGCCCCGGCAGCGTCCGGATATGGCGATCGGCCGGGTCCTGTTCGCCGCGTACACCGGCTTTCCGGTCACGCTCTTCGGCGACGGAAGCCAGCGACGGGAATTCACCTATGTTGGCGATGTAATCGCCGCGACCCTCGCCGCCGGTCACCTCGATGGCCGAGCCGAGGTCGTCAATATCGGCGGCGGTGCCAGCGTGTCGATGCTGGCGGTAATCGACGAGGCGGCCAAGGTCACCGGCCGTGAGGTGCCGGTGAAGGTTGTGTCCGCTCAACCCGGCGACGTGGCCGCGACCGCAGCCGACCTCACCCGCGCCGGCCGGCTACTCGGCTACTGGCCCACTGTCGGGCTCCGCGAGGGTCTTACTCGCCAGGCCACCTGGCTGGTCAATCTTTCCGGCGATCGTCTCGCCGCCTTTGCCTCCTGACCTCCACAAGGGAGTTTTACATGATCGTGCTGACCGCTGGTTCGGCAAGTGAGCTGTTCACCGCCGCCTGCCAGGCCGTACTGCTCAATGGTCGCGTCGTCTGTCCGCGTGACCTCACCACGACCGAGGTGATCGGAGCGCACCTGTGCCTCACGAATCCCCGGCGGCGCCTCGTCGACGTGCCACCTATCAGGGTGATCAATCCCGCCTTCGCGGTCGCGGAGGCGCTCTGGATCCTCTCCGGTTCCGACGCCCCCTGGATCTTCGACTACAACGACCGTCTGCGCATATACGCCGACGACGGCGTGCTGCGCGGCGCGTACGGACCGCGGCTGCGCCGATGGGACGGCCAGATCGACCAGCTCGACGCGGTACGGCAGCAGTTGCTCAAGGACCGGGATTCACGGCGAGGGGTGATCCAGCTGTACGACCCCTCCCGTGACCACCGGGGCTACCGCGACGTGCCGTGCACCCTTGGGTACCGGTTCTTCATCCGAGACGGACAGCTGATCATGCACACGAGCATGCGCAGCCAGGACCTGTGGCTCGGCTTCCCGTACGACATCTTCACCACCACCCTGATCCACGAGTTGATGGCGGGCTGGCTCGGCGTCGAACTTGGCGAATACCACCACCATGTCGATTCCCTGCACCTGTACGCCGACAACGCAGAGGCAGCCGCCGCTTCCCTGCAGGGCGCCGAGGGAACTGCGGAACTGGATCCGGTCGCCGTGCCCTGGCCCGACCTCGATGCCCTCCTCCAGCGCGCAATCTCTGGCAACACCGGCCCTGGCGACGGCTCGACCTGGGACGCCTTCGGCCGGACTCTCGCCAGCTACCGGGCCTGGAAATCCGATGAGCGCGACCAGGCACGCAAGCTCGCCGCAGACACTCCGGATCCCCTCGGCACCGCCCTGTCGAGCTGGTACGACCACCTCACCCCACGCACGCCTGGCGGCCGACGATGATCGCCGAACGGTCCGCACGAGACGACGAGGTGGTGCTTGGGCTCTGCGCCTACACCCACGATTCAGCTGCGGCGCTCCTGGTCAACGGCCACCTGATCGGCTTCGCCGAAGAGGAACGTCTCGACGGGGTCAAGCACAGCAAGGCGTACCCCACCGAAGCCGTGGCCTGGCTCCTCGACCAGGCCGGTCTCACGGCAAACGATGTGACGACGGTGGCGTACAACTTCGACGGTGGCCGCTACCTGTCGGCGCTCGGTCAACTCGCCGCTCATCTGGCGGGGGCCTCGACCCGCAGCCGGGCGGTTCCACGCGCACGCAGCTTCCTCACCGTGCAGCGCCGCTACCGGGCGCGCATGCGGGATCTGTCGCAACGGTTCCCGCTCGCTCGGCTCGTCCCCGTGCTGCACCATCGTGCACACGCCCTCTATGCCTTCTTCGCCGCCGAGGTGGACGATGCTGCTGTCCTGGTCGTGGACAGTCTCGGCGAGCTGCAGACCACCACGATCTGGCACGCCACATACCACGATGAGCAGCCCTTCCGCCTACGTCTGGCCGACTCCGTCAAGGATCCGGCGTCGCTCGGCTACGCGTACGGCGCCGTGACCGAGCACCTCGGCTGGCGGCGCGGCGACGAGGAAGGCACCGTCATGGCGCTGGCTGCCCTCGGCGACCCGGCACGCTTCCGTGACCTGATGTCCCGCGCGATCCGGCTGACCAGGGACGGGTTCACCCTCGATCCGGGCCTGTTTCCGCTGCGGGTGCTGGCCAGCCGGTACCGCCGGACGAGCCCGACGTTCACCACCGCAGCCTGCCCGCCCCGACCACCGGATGCCCCGGTCGAACCGGTGCACGCCGACCTCGCTGCCGCCCTACAGGAACGAACCGAGCAGGTCATGCTGCACCTGGCCAGGCGAGCCGCGCGGCTGACCGGCTCCGGTCTGCTCTGTCTCGGCGGCGGCGTCGCGATGAACTGCGTCGCCGCAGGGCAGATAGCCCAGGCCGGCATTGTCGACGAGGTCCACATCCCGCCCGCGCCAGGAGATTCGGGCACCGCGATCGGCGCTGCCGCAGCCGTCTGGCTCGACGCCACCGGCCGCTTACCCACCGGCATCGGCGGACGCTGCTACCTCGGTCCGGCGTACCCCGACCTGGCGCTACCTGCCGAGCCACGGCCCGGCCTGACCGTCGCACGCCCGGCCGACCCGGTCCATCACCTCGCCCGGCAACTCGCCGACGGGGCGATCATCGGACTCTTCACCGGCCCGCTGGAAGCCGGGCCACGCGCGCTGGGTAACCGCTCCATCCTCGCCTCGCCGTTCGCCCACGAGGTCGTGGACCGGTTGAACGGCACGGTCAAGTTCCGCGAACCGTTCCGCCCTTTCGCTCCGATGGTCCTCGCCGACAAGGCCGCCGACTATGTGCGGCTTCGCCAGCCCTCGCCGTTCATGTCCATCGCCGCACCGGTCACCGAACTGACCCGGACCCACCTTCCCGCGATCGTGCACGGCAACGGCACCGCCCGGGTCCAGACCGTGACCCGCATGCAGCACCCGTTCCTCGCGAACGTGCTGGCCGCCGTCGGTGAGATCACCGGACACCCGGTGCTGATCAACACCTCGTTGAACATCAAGGGCAAACCGATCTGCGGCACCCCGGACATGGCCCTGGACTGTCTCGTCGAAACCGGCCTGGACGCCCTGCTCATCGAGGGCTGGTGGGTGAGGAAATGCTGATCGGGTACAGCTTCTGGGGGTTCCTCGGTCCCGGCGTCGTCGACACCCCCGACGGGGGACGTAGCCACCGTCGGCCCCTGGTCGACGGGCTTCGCCAGGCCGGCCACGACATCGTGTTCCTCCAGCTCAACCGTGACTTCTGCGACGCCGGCCTCGACCTCACCGGCAGCTACCGGTGGGATGTCGGCCTGCCCGAGCTCGACGCGTTGTTCCTCGAATGGCGCTGGCCTATCCCCGGCCGCAATACCACCCCGTGCGGCAGGCCCGGACACACCTGCGACCTGCACCGCCAAGCCGAACTCGTCGCCCACTACATCCACCGGCTCGGCACCCCGACGATCCTCTGGGACAAGGACAGGCAGCTCGACCCGGCGGATCCGCTTCGCCGGACCAGGAACGTCACCATCTGCGAAGCGGCCATGCGCCCGAGCCCGGGGGCGACGCCGCTATTCTTTCCCGTCGCTGACGCGATCCTCGACAGCGCCGACCCCACCAGGCTCGCTGCCCAGAACCGCGCGACGCCGCTGGTCTACGTCGGCAACCAGTACGACCGTGACGAGGCCTTCGACACGTTCTTCGCTCCCGCCGCCGCACACCTGCCGCACCTGATTGCCGGTAAGTGGAGCGACACTCACCGTTGGCCCGGCCTCAACTTCGTCGGTCGGGTCCCGTTCCCGCAGGTCGCCGAGATCCACGCCGACGCGCTCGCCACGGTGCTGCTGCTTCCCGACCGCTACGCCGAGGCCGGCCAGATCACTCAACGGATCTTTGAAGCGGTCCTCGCCGGCTGCATGCCGCTCCTGCCCGCCGGCGTCCGCGGCACCGCCGAACTCGTGCCGGCGAGCCTGCACGTCAGGCACGCCACCGACGTACGGCACCGGGTCGGCTGGCTCGCCGAAATCGCTGGTACCAGCGACCACGCCGATCTGATCGCCGACTGCCTTCGCCGGCTCGCCCCGTTCCGGCTCTCCACCCAGCACGGCGTGCTCGATCGCCTCCTGCGCCATCCGGAACCGGTGCCGTCATGACTCGCCGTGTCCAACCAACCTCGCCCCGCAGCACCCCTACGCTGGAGGACCATGGACAGGATCGCCATCATCGGCTGCGGCGGCAGCGGCAAGTCGACGATCGCCCGGCAGCTCGCCCAGCTCCTCGACGCGCCGCTGACCCACCTCGACGCGATCTTCTACGACGAGCAGTGGAACCCACTCCCACAGGAGGAATTCGCGGCCAAGCAGGAGAAACTCGTCACCAGCGAGCGCTGGATCATCGAAGGCAACTACGCCGGCACCCTGCCGATCCGGCTGGCCGCCGCCGACACCGTGATCTTCCTCGACCTTCCCGCCGCCACCTGCCTCTGGGGCATCGCCCAGCGACGCCGACGCTACCGGGGCGGCCAGCACCAGGCCGATGGCGTCTACGACCGGATCACCTGGAGCTTCGTCCGGTACATCCTCGGCTACCGGCGAGCTATGCGGCCCCGGGTCCGGAACCTCATCCAGGAACACGGGCGACACGTCCGGCTGATCTCGCTCACCAGCCGCCGCCAAGCCAACCAACTGATCGAAGGGATACGACAACAAGCCCAGCCGATGACCTGACCGACCCGGCACGGGAGGCGACCCATGTCGGCTAACCCGTTCCTTGATCCAGATCTGGTTCGCGGTGACCTCTACCGATCCAGCGGCCGGCTCGCGGAGCGCACCCGCACACTACACGAAGCCAAGATCGCCGGACGTGACGCTGCCGAAGTCATCGTTGACCTGGTCGCTCAGCGCACCCCACCCCGCGCGGTCGTGCTGGATATCGGCTGCGGACGCGGCACCACCACCCTCCGCATCTCCGACCGTCTCCGCCCCCGACGCCTCATCGCTGTCGACGCCTCGGCCGCGCTGCTGGCCACCGCCCGTACCCGGCTGGCCGAGGCCAGCGGCACTGGCGCGGCAGTCTGCGCCGACTTCCACCACCTGCCGCTGCCCGACGCGCTGGCCGACGCGGCGGTAGCCGCGTTCTGCCTCTATCACACGCCCACACCGGCCGCCGCGGTCGCGGAGATCGCCCGCTGCCTCCGCCCCGGAGGCGTCGCCGTCCTGGCGACCAAGTCGCTGGACAGCTACACCGAACTCGACCAACTCGTCCAAACCGCCGACCTCGACCCCGATGCCACCCGCCGGCCGAGCCTCTACGAGCGCTTCCACAGCCGCAACCTGCTCGACGTCACCGCCACCCACCTCACGGTCCTCGACGTCCTACACGAGGAACAAGTCTTCCAGTTTGCCGACGTCACGCACCTCGCCCGATACCTCGCCACGACGCCGAAGTACCGGATTCGCCCGGCCTGCGGACCGGCCGAACTCGCCGCGATCCTCCGGAAACGGCTACCGGCGCCGCCCTACCTGACCCGATCCACCGTCAGCTACGCCCTGGCGGCGCGGCCGTGACCAGCAACCTCTTCATCAAGCGGTACGACGACCCGCAACGCTGCTCGGCAGCGGCGGCCCACCACGACTGGCTCACCGGACTGGAGTCCGGGGTCCGTCTCCCGCATCTGGGCACGCGGACCAGTCGCCACCTGGTCTTCGAACCGCTACCAGGCCGGACACCCGAGGTGGCGGACCTACCCCGCGTGGCGTCCGCGCTCGGCCGGCTGCACGACGCCGCCTACCGGAGAGAGCTGCACTCCGCACGCCTCGACCAACCTCACACCACGCCGACCGGGCTGGTGCTTCCCGACTTCGCCGGACCGCGTCGGAAGGCGCTGCACCGTGCTGCCCACGTCACGGACGCCGACCTGACCGCGCTCGACGCCATCCTCGACCGGGCTGGCCAGCCACCAGCCTTCTACAAGGACCCGAACGTCCGCAACTACATCGTTGAGGGAGAAGACGTCGCCGTCGTCGACTTCGACGACCTCACTCTCGCCCCCTTCGGCTACGACCTGGCCGGACTACTCGTCACCGCCTCCATGACGTACGGCCGCCTGGACCAATCCACCCTGACGGGCTGCGTCGACGCCTACCGGACCGCCATCGCACCAAACCGGTGCGACCTTGACGAGCTGCGGCAGTACGCCGAACTACACCACCTCTTGACTCTCAGGTACCTCGGCACCAACGGATACCAACACCCCTGGCCCACCGTCCGGCCCTGGCCCGACCCGTTCCGCGCCGACCTGCCTCCTCCAAAGGAGCCCTGCCGATGGCCCCAACCACCGAACTCGTCATCGCCCGCCACGGCGAGGCCGCCTGCAACGTCGCCGGGATCGTGGGCGGCGAACACGGCTGCACCGGACTGACCGACCGGGGACGCCGCCAGGTCACCCGACTCGCTGCCCGCCTGGCCGCCGAGCACACAGCCCGACCGTACGCGGCCTTCTACTCCACGCCCAGACTCCGGGTGGCCCAGACCGTCGAGATCATCACTCAGGCCCTCCACCTACCGCCCACCCTGGAGTCGGAACTTCGCGGGCCTGACCACGGCGACGCCGATGGCCGCCCGTGGACGGATGTCAAGACCGCCTTTCAGGGCCCACCCCAACACGCCCCCGACGTTCCGTACGCCGACGGGTCCGAGGCCTGGAACCAATACCTCGACCGGGCAACCAAAGTCCTACAGCGGGTCCTCGCCCGGCACGAGGGCCAGCGGATCCTCATCGCCGCCCACGGCGAGACCACCGAGGCGGCCAACAACCTCCTCCTCGAACTCCCCCGGGGCGCCTGCCTGCGGCTCGGCTTCGTCACCGACCATGCCTCCGTCACCAGGTGGCAGCAACCAACCAACCGGTTCGGCCGCACCATCTGGCAACTTGTTGCCCACAACGACACCCGCCACCTCGAAACCGGGCAATGAGCAGCGACGACCTCCTCCAACTCTGCCGGCGCCTCCTCGGCGCCGGCGCAGTACCCGTCACCTGGCACCCCGGCCACGCGGGCACCCACGTACTCCGTGCCTCAACCGCGGAGCACGGAGAGGTAATCGTCAAACCACACCGCAGCCAGGAACGGCACATGCAGGAGGTACACGCCTACCGGACCTGGGTTCCGGCCCTCGGCGACCGGGCGCCCCGCCTACTCGCGACCGCTAACGATCCGCCCGCGATCGTCATCACCGCCGTGCCTGGGGTCCCGCTCAACCAGCGAACGCTCGACTCCGACGCCGAGCAGGACGCCTACCGCCAGGCGGGGCGGCTACTCAAGGCGCTCCACGCCGCCGGACCTCCGCAGCTGAAACCGGACTGGACAGCCTGGCTCGCCCAACGCGCCGAGTACTGGATCCACCAGGCCGGAGACCGAATCACGTCCGACTTCAGCGCCGAGGTAGGCGTCCACATGCGAGCCCTCCAAGACCTCGCACCGCTACCGACCCTGCCGTGCCACCTCGACTTCATGCCCCGCAACATGATCTACGGTGACGACGGCCTTGTTCGCCTGATCGACTTCGAGCACAGCCGCTACGACCTGCCCACCCGCGACCTCGTACGCCTCGCCACCCGCATCTGGCCCCTCCGCCCAGACCTGCGCGACAGTTTCCTCGACGAGTACGGCCAGCTCACCGAAGTCGATCACGAGGTGCTGGAACACTGCTCGTATGTCGACACGCTGACGCGGGGCAGGCGCTTTCGACGATGACCTAGCGGAAGAGGTGGTGCCGGGCCGGACGCCGGCCCGGCACCGACACTCTCTCAGCTCAGCCCAGGTCGACGCTCGGGTAGAGCGGGAAGCCGGTGAGCAGCTCGCTCGCCTGGTGGCTGACCTTGTCCGCGAGGGCGGGGTCGAGCACGTACTTGGCCTTGGAGGCGGTGCCGTCCGGGTTCGCGCCCGCGGTGGTCTGGCTGAGCACGGTGTGGATCAGCTCGGCGGTGGTGTCCATCTCCGCCGAGCCGAGGCCCCGGGTGGTCAGCGCGGGCGTGCCGATCCGGATCCCGGAGGTGTACCAGGCCCCGTTCGGGTCCTGCGGCACCGCGTTGCGGTTGGTGACGATGCCCGAGTCCAGCAGCGCCTGCTCGGCCTGCCGGCCGGTCAGCCCGTAGCCGGTGACGTCGATGAGCACCAGGTGGTTGTCGGTGCCGCCGGTGACCAGCGTGGCGCCCCGGCGCAGCAGCCCCTCGGCCAGCGCCTTGGCGTTGTCGACGATGCGCCCGGCGTAGTCGGCGAAGTCGGGGCGGCGCGCCTCGGCGAGGGCCACCGCCTTGGCGGCCATCACGTGCGGCAGCGGCCCGCCGAGCACCATCGGGCAGCCCCGGTCCACCTGGTCGGCCAGCTCCGGGCCGCACAGCACCATGCCGCCACGGGGGCCGCGCAGCGACTTGTGGGTGGTGGTGGTGACGATGTGCGCGTGCGGCACCGGGTCGAAGTCGCCGGTGAAGACCTTGCCGGCGACCAGGCCGGCGAAGTGGGCCATGTCCACCATGAAGGTGGCGCCGACCGAGTCGGCGATCTCCCGCATGATCCGGAAGTTGACCTTCCGCGGGTACGCCGAGTAGCCGGCGACCAGCACCAGCGGCCGGAACTCGCGGGCCGCCTCGGCGACCTTGTCGTAGTCGACCAGCCCGGTGGCCGGGTCGGTGCCGTAGCTGCGCTGGTCGAACATCTTGCCGGAGATGTTCGGCCGGAAACCGTGGGTGAGGTGCCCACCGGCGTCCAGCGACATGCCGAGCATCCGCTGGTCGCCCAGCTCCCGGCGGAGCGCGAACCAGTCCGCCTCGGTCAGGTCGTTGACGTGCCGGGCCTGGGCCCGCTTCAACGCGGGGGACTCCACCCGGTCGGCCAGGATCGCCCAGAACGCCACCAGGTTGGCGTCGATGCCCGAGTGCGGCTGCACGTACGCGTGCGCCGCGCCGAACAGCTCCCGGGCGTGCTCGGCGGCGAGCGCCTCGACGGTGTCGACGTTCTGGCAGCCGGCGTAGAACCGGCGGCCGACGGTGCCTTCGGCGTACTTGTCGCTGAGCCAGTTGCCCATGGCCAGCAGGGTGGCCGGCGAAGCGTAGTTCTCGCTGGCGATCAGCTTGAGCGACTCGCGCTGGTCGGCCAGCTCGGCCCCGATCGCGTCGGCGACCCGCGGCTCGACGGCACGGATGACCTCCAGCGCGCTGCGGAAGGCGGTGGACTCGGCGTTCGGCGACATGCGACCTCCTGATGACGTGCGGAAGGCCCAGGCGCTCGGCGTGCGTCCTCGTGACGGGACCGCTTCCCGATGGTGCTCCATCCTCACGCGCCAGTCACGGCCCCCGCCGATCCTACCGGGTCCGGTGTCCGTCGCCCCGAGCACCGGCCGGTACGCGCCCCTCGCCAGCGCCCCGCGGCCCGCCTACGATCGGCGCATGGCGGGCCACGGCGCGGGAAGTCTGCTCGCGATCAGCGACCTGCACGTGGGGCACCCGGCCAACCGGGCGGTCGTGACGGGGCTGCGGCCGGAGTCACCGGACGACTGGCTGCTGGTCGCCGGCGACGTCGGCGACACCGTGGCCGACATCGAGTGGGCCCTGACCCTGCTGCGGCATCGCTTCCACACCGTGGTGTGGGCACCCGGCAACCACGAGCTGTGGACCCCGCCGTCGGACCCGGTCCGGCTGCGCGGCGTGGACCGCTACCAGCACCTGGTCGAGCTGTGCCGCCGCCTCGACGTGCTGACGCCGGAGGATCCGTATCCGGTCTGGTGGGGGCCGGCCGGGCCGGTGCGGGTGGCGCCGCTGTTCCTGCTTTACGACCACAGTTGGCGCCCGGAGGGGTTGGACACCCCGGAGGCCGCGCTCGCCGAGGCGTACCGCACCGGGATCGTCTGCACCGACGAGTTCCTGCTGCACCCCGACCCCTACCCGAGCCGGTCGGCGTGGTGCGCGCAGCGGGTCGCCGAGACCGGACGGCGGCTCGCCGAGGTCGACGACGACCTGCCGACCGTGCTGGTCAACCACTGGCCGTTGGTGCGGGAGCCGACCCGGATCCTGCGTTATCCGATCTTCGCCCAGTGGTGCGGCACGGAGGCGACGGCCGACTGGCACCGGCGCTTCCGGGCCGCCGCGGTGGTCTACGGCCACCTGCACATACCCCGCACCACCTGGCACGACGGGGTGCGCTTCGAGGAGGTGTCGGTCGGGTACCCGCGGGAGTGGCGGCCCCGACCGGTGCCGCCCGCCTGGCGCCGGATCCTGCCGGCCGGCTGAGGCCGGCGAGGGGTGGGGCCCGGCGTCGGACGCCGGACCCCACCGGTGGCGTTACTGCACCGCGTGGTACGCGTTGACCATGCCCGCGCCGTAGAAGCCGTTACGTGCCCCACCCTTGCAGGTGGCGGTGTAGTCGGCCCCGGTCGGGATCAGCGGGACCGGGTCGTACACGCCCGCCGGGCAGGGCTGGGCGACGGCGGTGCGGGCCAGGAACGAGGCCAGCTGCCCCGGCTGCATGCCCGGGTGAGCGGACAGGGCCAGCGCCGCGACGCCGGCGGCGTGCGGGCCGGACATCGAGGTGCCCTGCTTCCAGCCCCAACCGTTGGTCCGGGTCACGGTGTTGAAGGTGGTCGACAGGATCGCGTCGGCGGTCGTCGAGGTCGCGCCACGGGTCCGGATCCGGCTGTCACCGCCCGGCGCCGTGACGTCGATGACGCCCTGACCGTACGACGAGTAGTAGCTCTTCTCCCCGGTCGGCCCGACCGCCGAGACGGTCACCACGCCGGGCGCCTCGGCCGGCAGCACCACGCAGGCACCGTTGATGTCGCGTACCTCCGGGGTGCCGTTGTTCGGGCTGCCGGAGTCGACGAACTTGTGCGCCAGGTCGAAGTTGGAGTTGCCGGCGCTGGCGACGGTGAGCACGCCCTTGTTCTGCGAGTAGCGGATCGCCCGCTGCACGGCCTGCCACACCGGGCGCTGGCGCGCGTCGTTGCGGCAGTTCAGCTGCCAGGGGTCGATGTAGTAGCTGTTGTTGGTCAGCTGCATCCCGCGCTCGGCGGCCCACATGAAGCCGCAGACCGCCGCCTCCGGGTAGATGTAGCCCTCGTTGTCGACGACCTTGACCGCGGCGACCTTCACCCCCGGCGCCACCCCGGTGACGCCGATGCCGTTGAGGGCGGCGGCGATGGTGCCGGCCACGTGGGTGCCGTGGTCGGAGGTGGTCGGGTTCCACGCCGCCTCGGCGGTGTCGACGACCCCACCGAGGCACGAGGCGCTCTTGTCCCGGGCGATCTGGGTCGCCAGGTCGGGGTGGCTGCTGGAGATGCCGCTGTCCAGCACGCCCACCACCACGTCGGGGCTGCCGGTGGTGACCGCGTGGGCCCGCGGCAGGTCGATCATCGGCATGTCCCACTGCTGGCCGTACAGCGGCTCGGCCGTCGGGTCGCCGGTGGCCGCGGCGATCTCGGCCGCGGTCAGCTCGATCGTGTCGCCCTCGTTGAGGGCGGTGCCCAGGCCGGCGGTCGACGCCACCGACTCGACGCCCGCACCCGCCACGTCGGTGACGAAGGTGGGGTTGGCCGAGCGGGCGACGAGCACGCCGATCTGGTGGTAGTTGGCCACCACGGTGCCGTCGGCGGCCGCGATCCGGGCCACCGCCCGGTCGGCCTTGCCCCCCTGCGGGGCGAGCACCAGGAAGGTGCTTTCCGGGCCGGTGGCCGACGCGGTGGCCGGGGACCCGGCGACGGACGCGAAGCCGGCGCCGAGCGCCACGACGGACGCCGCGGCGAGTGTCTTGCGACGGAGGTTCTTCACACGGACTCCCAGGGGGCTGGTTTCCGTCGGGCGTCGTCACCCCTCGTGGAGGCGGCCCGGCGGCGGGCAGGATGCCCGTCCTGCCCACTCCAGCGCTCCGGCCGGATGTGTTGTTACATCCCGGGTGTCATATTTCGTCGCCGGTGGTTCGCGACTTTCGTAGGTGTTCGGCCCCGTCGCGTGTGCCGGTGCCGGGCCCGGGTACGCGGCCCGCGCCCGAGGTACCTATCTGGGAGGTGAACCGTGGCCACCATGGTGAAGGAGCCGGCGAGTCCGGTGAAGGACGCCAACTACGACCTGATCCATGCACTGCAGATGTCGTTGGAACAGATCTGGCGGCTGGAGACGTACATCGCCGACGCGGATGCGCGCGGCGATGCGGAACTGGCCAACTGGTTCCGGAAGATGCAGGAGAACAACCGCAAGGCGGGCGAGCAGGGCAAGCAGATGCTCGCCGGGCGCATCCAGCGAGGGAACGGCTGACCTGCGCGTACGCGGTGGACCGGGTGGGACGTTGCCCTCCCGGTCCGCCTGCTGACCGGCGCGGTTGATCTTCGGGTCGCGGTTGCCGCTGGTAGCGTGCGCTCGATGGGAAAGACGCTGGCCGGGCTCGCCCGGTCCCGGGGCACGCTGGCGGACCTGCTCTCCGGACGCAGCAACGGCATCGGGCTGATCCGGCTGGCGCTGGCCCTCGCCGTCGTCGCGTCACACGCCAAACCTCTCGGTTTCGGCGCCAGCGACCTGGGCCATCACCTGTTCGGCGGGCAGACCAACGTCGGCACGATGGCCGTGTTCGGCTTCTTCGTGCTCTCCGGGCTGCTGATCACCCGTAGCGCCCGCCGAGCCAGCCTGGGCCGCTACCTGTGGCACCGTGGCCTGCGGATCTTCCCCGCGCTGTGGGTGTGTCTGCTGGTCACCGCCCTGCTGGTGGCGCCGCTGGTGGCGCTGCGCGAGAACGGCACCGTCAGCGGGTTCTTCGACAACCCGTGGGAGCGGGGTGGTCCGCTGGCCTACGCCCAGGCGAACTGGTGGACCGGCGTACGGCAGTACGGCATCGACGGGCTGCTGGTCGACACCACACCGTGGGGACGCAAGGTCGGCTACAGCGTCTTCAACGGCGCGCTCTGGTCGCTGAAGTACGAGATGCTCTGCTACCTCGCGGTGGCCCTGCTGGCCGTGACCGCCGTCCTGCGCCAGGCCCGACGGTTCGTGGTGGCGTTGACGCTCGCCCTCTACGCGGCGGTCGCGCTGAGCTGGTGGAGCAGCGGCCGGTGGAGCGGCCCGGCCGAGAAGATCGGCGGGAGCGTCGAGCTGCCGCTGCTCGGCAGCGCCAGTTTCCACTGGCTGCTCTACCTGGGCTTCCTCTTCGCCCTCGGGGCGAGCTTCGACCTCTACCGGGACCGGGTGCCGGTCAACGACCTGCTGGGCCTCGGCTCGGCGGCGGTGCTGGTGCTGTCCCTGCTGCTCGGCGGCTTCGCCGTGCTGGGCCTGCCGGCCTACGCGTACCTGCTGATCTGGCTGTCGGTGCGGATGCCCCGCCGGCTGCACGCGGTGGGCCGCCGCAACGACTACTCCTACGGCATCTACATCTACGGGTTCATCGGCCAGCAGGTGATGGCGAGTCTGGGCTGGAGCCGCTGGGGCCTCGGGCCGTTCGTGCTGCTGTCCGTGGCGGTGGCCTGGGCGGCCGCGTTTCTGTCCTGGAAGCTGGTCGAGCGGCCCGCGCTGCGGCTCAAGGACTGGACCCCGGCGCTGCTCATCCGCCCGCCGGTGCCCACCGTCGCGCCTCGGGCCGCGGCGGGCGGGCACCGGGATCCCGGCGGCCGGTCGGGCGTCGTCGCCCAACGGCCGGGGCCGGCGGTGGACGCGCCGACCGATGAACTCCCACGGCTCGGCGCCGGTCGGTAGTCCGTCCACGCCGGCCAGCTCGTCGTACCCTTCAGGCGTGGCGACCGCGGCCGAGGAGATCCAGGTGGGGCAGCGGCTGGTCCGCGTCTCCAGCCCGGACAAGCCGTACTTCCCGCAGCGGGGGCTGAGCAAGCTCGACGTGGTGCGCTACTTCCTGGCCGTCGGTGACGGCATCCTGCGCGCGCTGCGGGACCGGCCGACCATGCTGGAACGGTGGCCCCGCGGGGTCTTCGAGGGTGCGACCATCGCCACCCGGCAGGACAACCGGGGCGACGCGTTCTACCAGAAGCGGGTGCCGGCGGGCGCGCCCGACTGGGTGGGCACCGCGCACATCACCTTCCCCAGCGGCCGGACGGCCGACGAGGTCGCGCCGGGGGAGTTGGCCGTGGTGATCTGGGCGGTCAACCTGGGTACGCTGCGCTTCCACCCGTGGCCGGTGAACCGCGCCGACGTCGAGCGGCCGGACCAGCTGCGGATCGACCTGGACCCGATGCCCGGCGTGGGCTTCGACCAGGTGGTGCCGGTGGCGCATGAGGTGCACGGCTTTCTCGACGAACTGGGCCTGGCCGGCTACCCCAAGACCACCGGCGGGCGCGGCCTGCACGTCTACGTCCCGATCGAACCCCGGTGGAGCTTCGGCGACTGCCGGCGCGCCGTGCTGGCGCTCGGCCGCGAGATGCAGCGCCGCCGCCCGGACCTGGTCACCACCACCTGGTGGCGCGACCAGCGGGACCGGCCGGTCTTCGTCGACTACAACCAGATGGCACGGGACCACACGATGACCTCGGCGTACTCGATCCGGCCCACCCCGGCGGCGCTGGTCTCCGCGCCGCTGGACTGGGCCGAGCTGGACGACGTCCGGCCGGAGGACTTCGACGTCACCACCATGCCGGGCCGGTTCGCCGACCGGGGCGACCCGCACGCCGGCCTGGACGGGCGGCGCTTCTCGCTGGACCCGCTGCTGGAGCTGGCCGACCGGGAGGGCCTGGCCGCCCCGCCCGAGCGCTGAGCCGCCCGCGGTACGGCGCGGCCGGCGGCCCGGCGCCGGTCAGGCCCACGGGCTGTGTGCCCCGTGGTACTCCTCGAAGACCAGCCAGCTGCGGGTGGACAGCACCCCGGCGATGTGCTGCACCCGGTCCAGCACCACGTCCCGCAGCGTGGCGTTGTCCGGCGCCCGGACCAGGGCCAGCACGTCGTGCTCGCCGCTGAGCAGCGCGACGTGTTCGACGTAGCGGACCTGGGCCAGCTCCGCCGAGACCTCCCGCCAGGTGTCCTGGCGGATCGTCAACGCGATGTACGCCGAGGTGCCCAGCCCGGCCGGCTCCGGGGCGACCCGCGCGGCGAACCCGGTGATCACCCCGTCGCGCAGCAGCCGCTCCACCCGCGCGTACGCGTTGGTGCGGGACACGTGCACCCGGTCGGCGAGGGTACGGATGGAGATCCGGCCGTCGCGGGCCAGCTCGTCGAGGATGCGCCGGTCCACCTCGTCGAGGGCGGTGGCCGATCGTCCCGTTCCACCCCGCAGGCCCGGCCCCTCGGCGGTCTCCTGGCCCATCGCGGTCTCCCTTCGGTGCCATTCATCCCGCGTTCACCGGGGATCTTGAGTCAATCATCCGACACCAGGAGCATAGGGCCACCACACGTCCAGGAGGTTCCGCCGTGACGACCACCCCCCAGGCGGCCCGCAGGGCATCCCCGCGGAAGCGCAAGCCGGCCACCCCGGCCGCGCCCGACCCGTCCGCCGGCCTGCTACCCCAGGCCGACCCGGTGCGGCTGCTGAGCCCGGACGGCACGCCGCTGCCGTCCCGGGCCGACTACCCCGAGCCGCCCGTCGAGGCGCTGCGCGAGATGTACCGGCGCATGGTCGTCGGCCGGCGCTTCGACGCCCAGGCCACCGCGCTGACCAAGCAGGGCCGGCTCGCCGTCTACCCGTCCTCCCGGGGCCAGGAGGCCTGCCAGGTCGGCGGGGTCCTCGCGCTGCGCGACGACGACTGGGTGTTCCCCACCTACCGCGAGTCGATGGCGCTGACCGCCCGGGGCATCGACCCGGTCGAGGTGCTCACCCTGCTGCGCGGCGACTGGCACTGCGGGTACGACCCGGCCGAGCGGCGCACCGCCCCGCAGTGCACCCCGCTCGCCACCCAGTGCGTGCACGCCGCCGGCCTCGCCTACGGCGAGTCGTACCAGGGCCGGGACACCGTGGCCATGGTCTTCATCGGCGACGGCGCCACCAGCGAGGGCGACTTCCACGAGGGCGTCAACTTCGCCGCCGTGTTCAAGGCACCCGTCGTCTACTTCGTGCAGAACAACCGGTACGCCATCAGCGTGCCGCTGTCCCGGCAGACCGCCGCCCCCACGCTGGCCTACAAGGGCGTCGGCTACGGGGTGCCCAGCGAGCAGGTCGACGGCAACGACCCGGTCGCCGTACTGGCCGTGCTCAACCGGGCGGTCGCGCACGCCCGGGCCGGCAAGGGCCCGTACCTGGTGGAGGCGCACACCTACCGGATGGAGCCGCACACCAACGCGGACGACCAGACCCGCTACCGGGACGCCGACGAGGTCGAGGCGTGGCGGGACCGGGACCCGATCGCCCGGCTGGAGACCTACCTGCGCGCCCAGGCCGTGCTGGACGACGCGGCCGTCGCCGAGATCGCCGAGCAGGCCGAGGCGTACGCCGCGCAGCTGCGCGAACGGATGAACGCCCAGCCCACGGTCGACCCGCTGAGCCTCTTCGAGCACGTCTACGCGCAGCCCACCCCGCAACTGGTCGAGCAACGTGAGCAGGTCCGCGCCGAGCTGGCCGCCGCGCAGGAGGAGGACGCCTGATGGCCACCATGACCATGGCGAAGGCCCTCAACGCCGCGCTCGCCGACGCGATGCTCGACGACGAACGGGTCGTCGTCTTCGGTGAGGACGTCGGGCAGCTCGGTGGGGTCTTCCGGATCACCGACGGATTGCAGGCCCGGTTCGGCGACAAGCGCTGCTTCGACACCCCGCTCGCCGAGGCCGGCATCGTCGGCTTCGCCGTCGGGCTGGCCATGTCCGGGCTGCGCCCGGTGGTCGAGATGCAGTTCGACGCGTTCGCGTACCCGGCGTTCGAGCAGATCGCCTCGCACGTGGCGAAGCTGCGCAACCGGACCCGGGGCGCGCTGAGCGTGCCGATGGTGATCCGGGTGCCGTACGCCGGCGGGATCGGCGGGGTGGAGCACCACTGCGACTCCTCCGAGGCGTACTACGCGCACACCCCGGGGCTGAAGGTGGTCACCCCGGCGACCGTCGCCGACGCGTACTCGCTGCTGCGGGAGGCGATCGACGACCCCGACCCGGTGGTCTTCATGGAGCCCAAGAAGCTCTACTTCACCAGCGCCGAGGCGGACCTCTCGGCGCGTACCGAGCCGTTCGGCCGGGCGGTCGTCCGCCGGCCCGGACGCGACGCCACCCTTGTCGCGTACGGGCCGGCGGTCCCGGTCGCGCTGGAGGCCGCCGAGGCCGCCCGCGAGGAGGGCTGGGACCTGGAGGTGGTCGACGTACGCACCATCGTGCCGTTCGACGACGCCACCGTCACCGCCTCGGTCCGGCGCACCGGCCGGTGCGTGGTGGTGCAGGAGGCGCAGGGCTTCGCCGGCGTCGGCGCGGAGATCGCCGCCCGGGTGCAGGAGCGCTGCTTCCACGCCCTGCACGCCCCGGTGCTGCGGGTCTCCGGGCTGGACATCCCGTACCCCGCGCCGATGCTGGAGCACACCCACCTGCCCTCGGTCGACCGCGTGCTCGACGCGGTGGTCCGGTTGCAGTGGGACGACCAGCCGGACCCGCGCTGGCTGACCGAGGGCAGCGCGGCATGAGCGAGCGCGTTTTCCTGCTGCCCGACCTCGGCGAGGGGCTCACCGAGGCGGAGATCGTGCAGTGGCGGGTCGCCGTCGGCGACATCGTCACCGTGGACCAGACCGTGGTCGAGGTGGAGACCGCCAAGGCCGTCGTTGACGTGCCCTGCCCGTACGCCGGCCGGGTCGTCGCCCTGCACGGCGCGGAGGGCGAGGCGCGCCCGGTCGGCCAGCCGCTGATCACGGTGGCCGAGCCGGTCGCCGACGGCGCCGGCGCCGGCGCGACCGAACCCGCCGGGCACGCCGTCTACCGCGAGGAGGAGCGGGCCGGCTCGGGCAACGTGCTGATCGGGTACGGCACCGGCCACGGCGGCTCGCGCCGGCGCCGCCGGTCCCGGCTCGCGCCCGCCGCGCACGCGCCCGGGGCGACTGCACCGGCCGCCGGGGCGGCCCACGCCGGCCCGGTGTCCCGGCCCGCCGCGTCACCCGCGCCGGTGCTGGCGGCGCCGGTGCCGGACACCGCGCCGGCGGTGCCGGCACTGGTCATCTCGCCGATCGTGCGGCGGCTGGCCCGCGAACACGGCGTGGACCTGAGCACCCTGCGGGGCAGCGGCCCCGGCGGCGTGGTCCGGCGCGCCGACGTGGAGGCGGCGGCCGGTGCCCTGGCCGACGCGGCGCGCGCCGGTACCGCGGGCTCGGCGGCTCGGCTCGCCGTGGTGCCGGACCTGCCGGCGGCCTCGCCGGCGCAGCCGGCGGGGCAGGTCGGGCTCGCGCAGGACGTGGTCATCCCGCTGACCGGCATCCGCAAGGCGATCGCCGACAAGCTCTCCCGCAGCCGGCGGGAGATCCCCGAGGTGACCATCTGGGTGGACGCCGACGCCACCGCCCTGCTGGAGACCCGGGCCGCGATCAACGCGGCCCACCCGGACCGGCCGGTGAGCATCCTGGCTCTGCTGGCCCGGATCTGCCTGTCGGGGTTGCGTCGCTATCCGCAGCTCAACGCCCGGGTCGACACCGAGGGGCAGCGGATCATCCAGTCCGCCGGGGTGCACCTGGGCATCGCCGCCCAGACCGACCGCGGTCTGGTCGTGCCGGTGCTGCGCGACGCCGACCGGCTCACCACCGCGGAACTGGCCGCCGAGCTGGCGGCCACCACCGCGGCGGCCCGAGCGGGTGAACTGCCGCCGGCCCGGCTCACCGGGGGCAGCTTCACGCTCAACAACTACGGGGTGTTCGGGGTCGACGGCTCCACCCCGATCATCAACCACCCCGAGGCGGCACTGCTCGGCGTGGGGCGCATCGTGGACAAGCCGTGGGTGGTCGACGGCCAGCTCGCGGTGCGCAAGGTGACGCAGCTCAGCCTCACCTTCGATCACCGGGTCTGCGACGGTGGGGTGGCCGGTGGCTTCCTACGGCACGTCGCCGACTGTGTGGAGCAGCCGGCGCTGCTGATCGCCGCCGTCTGATCCGCAGGGAAGATCCCCGCGCCCGGCGTCCAGGACAGGACGCCGGGCGCGCTTTCGTGTCCTCCGCCACACCGGGTCGTGAATGGCGCGAGCCGGGACACCGGATCGCAGCCCGCCGGCTACCGCCCGGGACCGCGTTGGGAGGCGTTTGCCGGTCGTTGCGGTGCGATTACGGAGAAACGTCTTCTGTGAAATGTGTGCGCTCTTTCGGAAATTGCGTAACCGTCGCTGCGGTGCTGGAGAGAATGTGGCGGAGGAGGACGGAGCAATAAACGGGGGGACGCATCATGGAGTTGAGGGGGCGATTGGCGCTGCTGGCGGTGACCGTCGCAGCGGCACCGCTGGCGCTCGGCGCGTGTACGAGCGACCGCAAGGAGGCCGGGCCCGCGGGGCGGGCCACCCCGGAGTTGGCGGTGACGCCGGCCGAGGGGACGCGGGACGTGCCGATCAGCGGGGAGATCGGTACCGTCGTCAAGCACGGGCGGGTCACCGCCGTACGGATCACCGACGACAAGGGCGCGACGGTCGACGCGGAGCCGCGTGAGGACGGATCCGGGTGGGTGCCGAGCAAGACGCTGCAGCCGAAGCGCACCTACACCGCGGAGGTGACCGCGACCGGCGACTCGGGGAAGACCGTCACCCGTAAGACAACCTTCACGACCCAGCCGAAATCGTCGAAACAGGCTATCACCAGCACGATGTATTTCGCCGGTAATCGGACGTACGGTACCGCGATGCCAGTAACCGTCGCCTTCGACCCGCCAATTCCGAAGGAGGCCAGGACGGATGTGCAGCGGCGATTGTTCGTGAAGACGGATCCGCCGCAGCCGGGCACCTGGTCCTGGGTGGGCGACGGTAGCCAGGTCTATTACCGGGCACCCGACTTCTGGCGACCTGGCACGACGATCAACGTCCGGGCGGCGCTGGAGGGCCTGCCGATCGGCAAGGAGCGCGTCGGCGACGCCGACCGGCGGGCGACGTCGAAGATCGGCCGACAGGTGGAGTTGGAGATCGACAACGCGAGCAAGCAGATGTCCGTCATCCAGGACGGCAAGCTGCTGAAGAAGTTGCCGGTCAGCCTGGGCAAGCCGAGCACGCCGACCTCCAGCGGCAAGATGGTGATCATGGAGAAGCACGACTTCACCACGTTCGACACGACGGGTTCGGCCGACCCGTACGTGGTCGACGTCGAGGACGCGCAGCGGCTCACCTGGGGTGGCGAGTTCATCCACGGCGCCCCCTGGTCGGAGGGGGACCAGGGGTACACCAACGTGTCGCACGGCTGCACCAACCTCTCCGCGGCCAACGCCGACTGGCTGATGGGGATCACCCAGGTCGGCGACCTGGTCACCGTGAAGGGCACCGAGGTCAAGCTCGACGAGGGCAACGGCTGGACGGCCTGGAACGTCAGCTGGGACGAGTTCGCCAAGGGCAGTGCGCTGCCGGTGCCGCCCGGGCTGAAGCCCACCCCGACCCAGGCGCCGGACCCGGGCGCGGTGGCCGGTGGCTCGCCCGAGCCGGCACCGTCCGCCAGCGGCGGCTGACCGGGAGAACGTACGCGCCGGGCTGGTCCGTCACGGACCGGCCCGGCGTCGCTCTGCCGGCCCGGGATCGTCCCTAGGGTGGATGTGCGGGTCCTGAGGGTCCTGCCCTGGGCTTACCCGGAACCATCTCGCGGCAGGGTGGAAGTGTCGGTGCCGGGCGATAGGTTCGTCTCATGCGAGAGCGCGAGGAGCGGTTCCACGTCGAGACCAGCGTGTCCGACGACGCGGTGTGCGTCCGCGCGGTCGGCGTGGTCGACATCGCCACCGTCGCCGCGTTCCGGGCCGCGCTCTGGGCGGCACCGGCCCGGCCGGAGCTCCGGGTCGATCTCTCCGGCGTCCGGGTGCTCTCCGCGGCCGGGGTGCGCACGCTGGTCGCGGCGCGGCTGTGGGTGCGGGCCCAGGGCGGCGAGCTGGTGCTGGTGGATCCGCCGCCGGTGGTGGAGCGGGTGCTGCGCGCCACCGGCCTCCGCCGGGTCATGCCGGTCGTCGCCGGCGCGGCACCCGAGCGACTGCTCGCGGCGGTGTGATGCGTCGGCCCGGCGCCCTCGGTGCCGGCGACGCATCGCGGCGGGTGCCATGGTCAGCTCCGGCGGCATGAGCTGCCGGTACCGCAGGTCGGTACCGGCGACGAGTCCGGCGCCGGGCACGGGGGCCGGCGCCGGACTCGCGGATCAGCGGACGCCGAGCAGGTCGACCACGAAGACCAGGGTCTCGTTGGGCTTGATCACGCCACCGGCGCCCCGGCTGCCGTAGCCGAGGTGCGGCGGGATGGTCAGCTTGCGCCGACCCCCGACCCGCATCCCCACCACGCCCTGGTCCCAGCCGGCGATGACCCGGCCACCGCCGAGCGGGAACTCGAACGCGTCGCCCCGGTTCCAGGAGGCGTCGAACTCGGCGCCGGTGGAGTGTGAGACCCCGACGTAGTGGACGCGGGCCACCTGGCCGGGCTGGGCCTCCGGGCCCTCGCCCACGGTGATGTCCTCGATCACGAGGTCGGCCGGCGGGGCACCCTCGATCGGACCGATCTCGGGCTTGCTCGCTGCCTGGTTCATGTGGATTCTCCTGTGACGTCGGCTTCGGTCAGCACAATTCTGCCGGATCCTATGCCGGCCGGTGGTGCCCCGGGCCGCGTCGGAGGTGCTGGAGCGGCGGGCGTCACCGGTGGTGACGCCCGCCGCGCGGGGGAGGTGATCAGGTCAGCGGAGCCAGCCGAACCGCCGGACGATCGGCAGCCGTGCCCAGGTGCGGCCCAGGCCCCAGGTGTCGCCGGCGTTGGTCACCGCGAGCAGGGCCAGCACCCCGGCGTAGACCAGGTGGTCGTCCATGAAGGGATTGTTCGCGGGCGGCAGGACGGCCGTCCACATCAGCACCAGCAGCAGGCCACCGGCCGCGGCGGCGAGGCGCACCCCGGTGCCCAGGATCAGCGCGGTACCGATCGCCGCCAGACCGATCATGAACAGCCAGTCGGCCCAGGCCGCACCGGCGATGCCGTGGTAGAACCCCTGGAACGGGCCGGCGGCGCCGAAGGTGAGGAAGCCCTTGGTGGGGCTGCCCCCGTTGAGCCAGGCGTTCTTCGCCTCGGTGGCGAACCCCAGGCCGAACAGCTTGTCCAGGAAGGCCCAGAGGAAGATCCAACCCAGCGCCAGGCGAAGCCCGGCGAGCAGGTAGCGGGTGGCCCGCTCCCGGATGGTCCGCTCCCGGACGGTCTCGGCCGCCGGGGTGTTGATGCCGGCGATGTTCCGCTCGATCATCGCGGTCATGATGTCCACGTCCCTTCCTGTGCTCCGCACCGCTGTCCCGGTGGCACCTTCATTGGACGCCCGCAGGGCGGGGTGCCGGCAGGGCCACCGGGCCGGGCCGGGGCGGGACTTTGGACCCGTCCACCCCGGGACCGACGTCAGTCGGCGAGGACCGGGTCGGCGAGCTGGCCGGCCAGCACCGTGGGGGCTTCGGCCAGCGACGGGCCGTACCAGGTCAGATGCCGCCCGGACACCAGGGCGCAGGGAATGCCCGGGAACGCCTCCGGCCCGTCGTCGCGGGTGAACCGGTACGGCTCGTCCGGCAGCACCACCAGGTCCGGTGCGTCGGCGCGCAGCTGTGCCAGGTTGGGCCGGGGATAACGGTCCGGCTGGTCGGCGTACAGATTGGACACCCCGAGCCGGCGTAGCACGTCGCCGGCGAAGGTGTCGGCGCCGAGCACCACCCAGGGGCGACGCCATACCGGCACCACCGCGCGCCGGGCGACCGGCGTCCGCGGTAGCCCGGCCCAGGCCCGCCGGGCGTCGGCCAGCCAGTCGGGCTCCGCCGGCGCGCCCAGGTCACGGAGCAGATCGGCCAGCTCGGTCAGCGCCCCGTCCACCGTGCGCGGGTAGGTCACCCGGACCGGCACGCCCGCGGCGGCCAGCGCGGTGGCGTCCTCCCGCCGGTTCTCCTCGACGTTGAGCAGGACCAGGTCAGGGCGCAGCGCGCGGATCCGGTCCAGGTCGGGGTACTTGGTGCCGCCGACCCGAGGCACGTCCAGGTCGGCCGGGTGGGTGCACCAGTCGGTGGCGCCGACCAGCAGCCCGGGCCGGGTCACCGCCACCGCCTCGGTCAGCGACGGCACCAGCGACACCACCCGCACCCGTCCACCTCCTCGGCCCGACCGTACCGTCGGACCCGCCGCCGGCCCAGGGTGGTCGGGATGGCCCCACCGGGGGAGTCGGCCGAAATGATCGTCATCCTAGACTCGGTCGGTCGGCGGCAGGATTGGGTGGATACGACGATGACCGGTGGCGACGACTCCTGGCTGGCGACGATCCCGGCCGACGCGGGGCGGGACCCCGTGCTGGTTCGGGCGGGGCTGCGCGTGCACCCCGGCCTGCGCCTGGGCGAACTGGTCCGGCGCCGCCCACCGGGCATCACCGGGCACCAGTGGAACACCGCCAGCCGCACGGTTCTCGACCTGGTGGTCTGCGCGGCGGACACCGGCCGGCCCGGGTTCGCCGTCGAGTTCCGGCCGCCGATGCCCGACGCCGCCGGCCGGCGGGCCGAGCGGATGATGCAGGCGGTCACCGCCGCCGTCGGCCTGCCGGTGCTGCGGATCACCTCGGCCACGTTGCGCGCCGCCGAGCACGGCCCGCAGATCGTCGGGTACGTGATCGACGCCCGCCGGTACGCCGACGGCGCCGCCGCCGGGTCGGAGCTGCCGGACGTCGGCTTCCGCGACATCGTGGGCCGGCTGCCCGACGGGCGGACCGGTGCGGTGAACGACCTCGGGGCGCTCGCCCGGGCCGATGCCGTCGAGGCGTACGTGGCGCGGCGGCTGGCGGACCCGATCCTGCGTGGGCTGCACGTGCAGTGGACGGACGGGCCGGCCGAGGGCTGGAGCTGGGTCGAGGTGCGCCCGGGCGAGTGCCTGGTGGAGCGGGTGTCGCTGCACCCGTACCGGATCTCCTGCGGGGTCGACCCGGCCCGGCTCGCCGAGGACCTGGCCGCGCTCGCGATCGGTGACCGGCTGCGGACCCCGGAGGCTGCCGCACCGGCGTTGCGGCGTCGCGAGGATCTGCTCGACGACATCCGGCGACTGCGGGACCGCCGCGACGAACTCGTGGACGGATTCGGCTACGACCATCTCTGCGAGGCCTGACCGACGCGGCCGTCCTTGACCGGTGCGAGCGTTCGGCGCTCGGCCGGTCACCACCGGTGGTGTTTCGGCGTCGTTCTGTTCCCGCGTCACCGGCGGTCGAGGCCGTCGTAAAAAAAGTCACCTCTCTTTGAACCACCGTCGAGGCGGGTCCGTACCTCACCGGGAATGGACAGGATCTCGCCAACCCGCACCGGCAGGGGCGGGAGACGGTGCGGAAAGGGCATCGTCGTTCGTCGACGTGCCATCGGTGCGTTCGGACGGTCCTCGTCGAACGTGCCACCACGATTCCGTTCGGTCCGTCGAGTCACGAATCAGGTACCGGATCGAGAAGGAGAGCAATTCGATGCGCAGGTCAACCCGGTCGCGCCGACCATCTGGTAACACCCGGACCAAGCGACTTCTGGCCGTTGGCGCCACGCTTGCTGTCTTCGGTGCCGTCGTCGCCGTGACCCAGATCTCGTCGGCCGGTGACCGACGGCCGAACAAGCAGCCCAAGCCGGTGGCGGCCGCCTGCGTGGAGCCCAGCCCGGGCGCCACCGCGCCGACCGCCCGGGGCGCCACCACCACCCGTACCTGGCAGAACGGCCGTTGGGTGACGAACCACTGGGGTGACGGGCAGCAGTCCGTGGAGGAGTGCCAGGAGACGCGTACCGGCACCGGTGGCGCGACCGCCGGCTCGCTGGCCGTGGCCTGCCCGGACGTGGTCAGCCGGCTGCCCCAGGTGCCGGACCGGGCCCGCGCCGAGGTGGACCGCAACCTGAACGCGCTGCAGACCCAGATCACCGAGGCGGACCGGCGACTCGCCGCCGAGGGCAACAAGGGCCAGGCGTTCATCCGCAACGCGATCCTCAACCCGTTGGCCAGTAAGCGCCGGGCGACCCTCGACCGGATCACCATCGCCATCGACCGGTTCGGCCCGCGGCCGCGCGGTCTCGCCAATCTGGCCACCTGCCAGGTCCAGCCGGTTGACAACACCAACGGCGGCGGCAACAACGGTGGCGGCGACAACGGCGGCGACAACGGCGGCGGCGGTAACAACGGCGGCGGTAACAACGGCGGGGGCAACAACAACGGCGGTAACAACGGCCTTGAGGTGCTGGCCAACAACTGCAACAACAGCCAGCTGCAGCCGCACGACGGCTTCCAGAACGGCAACCGTTGCGTCAGCACCGCCTTCGGTGAGGTCGGTGCCGCAGCCAACAACCCCACGCTGCTGATCACCGATTTCCCGCAGCAGATCAACCGCAATGAGGGCTTCACGCTCCGGGTCAGCACCCGCAACCTGATTCGGGACCGCTTCCTCCCGGCCGGCCAGGGCGGCTACTACCTGGAGAGCTCGCTGCTCAACGACCAGGGCCTGACCCGCGGCCACTTCCACAGCGCCTGCCGGATGCTGGGCAGCCTGAACGAGGCGCCGGAGCCGCAGCCGGTGCCGGCCTTCTTCGTGGCCACCGAGGACGGTGGCGGTGGCGCCCAGCCGGACGAGGTGACCATCCAGGTCCCGGGTCTGCCGGAGTCCGGCACCGCCCAGTGCGCGATCTGGGCCGGTGACGGTTCACACCGCATTCCGATGATGGAGCGGGCCAACCAGACCCCGGCGTTCGACGTGGTGCGAATCCAGGTCAACTGACGCAGGAAACGCGGGCCGTCCGGAATCGGTTCCGGACGGCCCGCGGCCTGTTCGCGGGCGTTCCGCCGGGTGCCCTTTCGACTTCATGGCGTGACCAGTGAACCTTCTTCAACCTCCCCTTACCGGTCCTACGGACCGCAAGGTCGGACGCGGCGCGTGCGCGCCGCGCGGTTCAGGTTGAAGAAGGTTCAATCAGGGCCAGATCTGCGTGTCCGCAGTTCAGCGGTTCTTGTACGCCTCGACCACCTCGACCGGGATGCGACCCCGCTCGGAAATCTTGTAGCCGTTGCTGACCGCCCATTCCCGGATGGCGCGGTTCTGCTCGCGGTTCATTCCCGGGGTCCCCGAACCGGGGACTCGGCGGGGGCCGCGGGCCGTCTCGGCGCCGCCACGGCCGAGTCGCCGACCAGCATTGATAAACGGATCCAGCGCCTTGCGCAGCACACCCGCGTTCTCATCGGAGACATCGATGGTGTAGGCCACGCCATCCAGGCTGAACTCGACCGTCCGGTCGGCCTTTCCGCCGTCGAGGTCGTCAGTCAGCACCGTGATTACTTTTCTCGCCATCGTCGATTACTCCCTGTGTTCGGCGGGGTGTGGTCAAAGTTTGACTCATCGCCCGGCAATTGCGCAACAAAAGCCACGCCTTTCGGTGGGTCGCGTTTTGCGTGGCGTCGAAATCCCGATTCCGCAGCATCGCGGGGAGATGCGCCGACGTCGGCCCGGCCGTTCGGCGACTCCCACCCGGGCCGTTTCGTGTCCTGGGTCACACCGAGGAACAATGATGCTCCGCGGGGACTTGAGCCAGACACGCTCAACTCAATGCGATAGCAGGTGTTCGATGGCAACTCTTCCGGTACTTCCACTGACCGACGCCGTGCTGCTGCCCGGCATGGTGATCCCGGTGACCCTCGACCCGACCACCCAGGCCGCGGTCGACGCGGCCCGTGCCACCGGCGACCACAAGGTGCTCGCCGTACCCCGCCTGGACGGCGAGTACGGCTCCGTCGGCGCGATCGCCACCATCGAGAAGGTCGGCCGGCTGCCCAGCGGCGAGCCGGCCGCCGTGATCCGCGGCCTCGCCCGCGCCCGCATCGGCTCCGGCGTGCCCGGCCCCGGCGCCGCGCTCTGGGTCGAGGCGACCGAGATCGACGAACCCGCCCCGGCCGGCAAGGCCCGGGAACTCGCCCGCGAATACCGCGCCCTGGTCACCTCCGTGCTCCAGCAACGCGGCGCGTGGCAGGTCATCGACGCGGTGGAGCGGATGACCGACCTCTCCGAGCTGGCCGACTCGGCCGGCTACGCGCCGTGGCTCACCCTGGCGCAGAAGACCGAACTGCTGGCCGCGCCGGACGTCACCACCCGACTCGAACTGCTCGTCGGCTGGGTCAAGGACCACCTGGCCGAGCAGGAGGTCACCGAGCAGATCAACTCCGAGGTCCGCGAGGGGCTGGAGAAGTCCCAGCGGGAGTTCCTGCTGCGCCAGCAGCTCGCCGCGATCCGCAAGGAACTCGGCGAGGACGCCCCGGACGGCTCCGCCGACTACCGGGCCCGCGTCGAGGCCGCCGACCTGCCCGAGAAGGTACGCGAGGCGGCGCTGCGCGAGGTCGGCAAGCTGGAGCGGGCCAGCGACGCCTCCCCGGAGGCGGGCTGGATCCGTACCTGGCTCGACACGGTGCTGGAGATGCCGTGGAGCACGCGTACCGAGGACAACACCGACCTGGCCGCGGCGCGGGCCGTGCTCGACGCCGACCACGCCGGCCTGGCCGACGTGAAGGACCGGATCCTGGAGTACCTGGCGGTGCGCAACCGGCGGGCCGAGCGTGACCTCGGCGTGGTCGGCGGTCGCGGCTCCGGCGCGGTGCTGGCCCTGGCCGGCCCGCCCGGCGTCGGCAAGACCAGCCTCGGCGAGTCCGTCGCCCGGGCCCTCGGCCGCAAGTTCGTCCGGGTCTCCCTCGGCGGCATCCGCGACGAGGCCGAGATCCGGGGTCACCGGCGCACCTACGTCGGCGCGCTGCCCGGCCGGATCGTCCGGGCGCTGCGCGAGGCCGGCTCGATGAACCCGGTGGTGCTGCTCGACGAGGTCGACAAGCTCTCCGTGGGGTACGCCGGCGACCCGGCCGCGGCCCTGCTGGAGGTGCTCGACCCGGCCCAGAACCACACCTTCCGGGACCACTACCTGGAGGTCGACCTCGACCTGTCCGACGTGCTGTTCCTGTCCACCGCCAACGTGGTGGAGGCCATCCCCGGCCCGCTGCTGGACCGGATGGAACTGGTCACCCTGGACGGCTACACGGAGGACGAGAAGGTGGCCATCGCCCGGGACCACCTGCTGCCCCGGCAGCGGGAGCGGGCCGGGCTGACCGCCGACGAGGTCGACGTCGACTCCTCGGCGCTGGGCCGCATCGCGGGGGAGTACACCCGGGAGGCCGGCGTACGGCAGCTGGAGCGGGCGCTCGCGAAGATCATGCGGAAGGTCGCGGTGACCCTGACCGACGACCCGACGCCGGTCCGGGTCGGCGCGGACGACCTGGTCCGCTACCTCGGCCGGCCGAAGCACACGCCGGAGTCGGCGGAGCGTACGGCGGTGCCGGGCGTGGCCACCGGCCTGGCGGTCACCGGCGCCGGGGGAGACGTGCTGTTCATCGAGGCGACCAGCATGGAGGGCGAGCCGGGGCTGACCCTGACCGGTCAGCTCGGCGACGTGATGAAGGAGTCGGCGCACATCGCGCTCTCCTACCTGCGCGCCAACGGCCGCCGGCTCGGCCTGGACCCGAACGCCCTCGCCGGGCGGCGGATCCACCTGCACGTACCGGCGGGCGCGGTGCCCAAGGACGGCCCCAGCGCCGGCATCACCATGGTCACCGCCCTCGCGTCGCTGGCCAGCGGCCGGCCGGTACGCCCCGAGTTCGGGATGACCGGCGAGGTGACGCTCTCCGGTCGGGTGCTGCCCATCGGCGGGGTGAAGCAGAAGCTGCTCGCCGCGCACCGGGCCGGCCTGACCGAGGTGATCATCCCGGCCCGCAACGAGCCGGACCTCGACGACCTGCCCACCGAGGTACGCGAGGCGCTGACCGTGCACACCCTGGCCGACGTCGCCGACGTGCTCGCCCTGGCACTGCGCCCGGCCGAGATCGACCCGGCCTCCCTCGGCGACCAGCGCCTCACCGCTGCCTGAGGTGCAAGGAAGGGCCCCTTGTTAACGCCTGGCGTATAGCCGGGGGCCCCTACTAACAGAACTCACCGGCAACCGGCGCCGTCCCTTGCGGGCGGCGCCGGTTTGCCGTATCTGGTGCGCAGCGCGGTGAGAAGGGTTCCCTTCTCTACCTGAGGCGTTAAGAAGGGACCCTTCCTTACACCTCAGCCGGGCTCAGCGGTGGTCGTCGCGGTCGCGGCGTACGGTGGCCTTGCGGCCCTTGATGGTGCTGTTGCGCAGCCCGGCGATCACCTCGTCGGCGACGGCGATCGGCACCTCGACCAGGGAGAACCGGTCGGCGATCTCGATCGAGCCGATGTCCCGCCCACTGATCCGGGTCTCCCCGGTGATCGCCCCCACCAGATCCTGCGGGCGTACCCCGGCCCGCCGGCCCAGGCCGATGAAGACCTGGGTGGTGCCGCTGCTGCGGGGACGCGCCGGTCGACGCTCGCCCCGGCCCTCGTAC
>NZ_POTY01000309.1 GCF_003236315.1 Micromonospora craterilacus | reverse complement strand
CGCTGCGCCGCCGTACGCTCCGGCGGGTCTCGGCGTCGTCGCTGGTCAGGTAGAGCAGGAAGGCCTGCGCGGCGGTGGCGCACAGCAGGGAGAGACAGTTGGAGATCAGCCGGGCGGCGTCCAGCACGCCGAGGAACTGGTCGATCCGCGGCATGAACGGCTGGATCGTCATCGACAGGGTGATCGCCAGCAGCGCCAGGCACAGTGCCCGCAGCGGCAGGTTGCCCCGGTCCCGGGCCAGGTCGCGCAGCTTGTACAGGCTCATGCCCCAACAGACCAAGGTCACCACGATCATCGCGCCACGGACGATGCTCACCACCGCGGGACCCGTCCCTCCAGCGTCGCGATCAGCCGCGCGGACACCTCAGGATCCGCCGGTTCCGTGGCCGGGATCCCCGACCAGGACTCCGCCCGCTGCACGGCGATGGTCCCGAATATCTCGGCGCGGCGTTCGATCGGCTCGTCGTATCCGCTGCGGGCCAGCATCAGCGGTGGCACGGACGGGTCCACCGACGGCATGAGCAGGGCGGTGAGGTGTTCGAGGTCGCCGGGTACGGAGGCGTCGTCGAACATCATGTGGCCGTACTCGTGGCCGATGATCAGGCTCTGCCGTACCGCGCTGGCGTCGGCGTCGTAGAAGACGTAGTCGGCGAACTCGCCGGCCACCCACAGGCCGTGTGGGGCCAGTGCCGGCAGCCGCCGGGGGATCAGGTGCACCGGCCGTTCCCGGTGTCGCTCGACCCGGTCGTGCAGCTGGGCGAAGGTGAAGGTGGCGGGCAGTTTGAGCGCGGCCAGCAACCGCATCGACTGGTCCCGCAGGTCGTTCAGGTTGGCACCGCTCGAACGTCCCATCAGTTTCTCCCTCGGCCGCTCCGGCGACCCGGGGGGTGTCCCGGCGACCGGAGCGACGTCCGAGGGTGGCGGACTCGCCACCGATCGTCAACAGCGCAACCCGGCCGGGCGATTCTACCGATCAGCGGGCGCGGCACGGCGCACGCTCCAGAGTGGCGGAGAGCCGGGCCAGGACGGCCTCCGGGGCGGCCGACGGATGGGTGTTCCGGAGGCCGGCCAACTGCTGGACCCGGGTGGCGAAGACCTCGGCCTGCCACTCCTCGTCGAGCGTGTAGACCGCGCGCCTGCCCTGTCGGGCCAGGCGGGCCGCGTCGGCCGCACCGAGCACCTGGGCGAGACCGGCCGCGACGACGGGGCCGCCGACGTGACCGAGGAGCATGTGCCCGATGCCGTGCAGCACGAGGTGGTCGCGGTGCAGGCGCGGGCGGGGCGAGCTGACCAGGATGTGGTCGGTGCGGGCGCCCCGGCACCACACGGCCCGGGACTCGCCGCGCCGGGTCCGCAGGGCCCGCACCACCAGCGGTCGCCCGCGTCGGCGGGCCAGTTCGGCGATGAAGCCCGTCAGGGCGAACGGGTGCGGCACGACCAGGCCGTGCAGCGCTTCGTCGCAGCGGCGTACCTGGTGGACGTACCGGGTGGAGGTGGTCTCCTCCCGCTGCCACCACCGGGCGAGGCGTACGCAACCCGGGGTGACCGCCGCACCGCCCACCGGCCCGGACTCAGCCACCGCCGGCGGGCCGTTCGGCAGCGTCGCGCCGGCTGCGGGCGGCGGCCTCCAGCCGTTGCACCTGCTCGATCATCGCCACCACGGCCGCGTGCCCCTCGGGGGAGAGGCGGGCGTCGACCAGCCGCATCGCCACCTGTTTGATGTGCGGGTCGGCCAGTACGTGGACCAGATCGTGCGGGTCCTGGCCGGTGAAGAAGGCGGGAGGCCGACCGAAGAAGGCGGCGATGGCCTCCACCACCGACCGCCGCGGATCCGGTGACCGCCCCTGCCGAAGGTTGCTCAGATGGGTGTGGGAGATCCGGCACCCACGTCGGGTCAGTTCGCCGGCCACGTGTCGGACGCTGTACGGCTTGCCGGTCGAGTCCCGGGTGGTGCGGAACAGCCAGTCGAGGCGCTCGGCGAAGGTCTCGCCGGGTCGGTCAGGGGCCTCAGGCATGGGGACTCCTCGCGCAGCGGAACACCAGATTTACACGAGGGCTCGATCCGGAAGCAAGTGTTGACAAGAGTCCTAACTGTACGGCTACGATGACGATCGCTTTGGCAACCTTTGTGGCCGGATCGGTTGATCGTGGCACGGCTGGATGCCAGGGCGGTCTTCCAGGGTGCCCGCACGTGGTGTGGAACGGGGGCGCGACGTGCGGGCGCGACCCGGCGTACGGCGGCTGGAAGACCTCGGGCGATCTCCTCGCCCGCCGGCGTGGAGCCTCGGCTCCGCCCGGTCGGCAGCGGGTCGGCCCGGGCACGCGGCGCGTCGACCACCTCGGCGCGCTGCGTGCCCCTCGACGCTCGCTGCCCACCTGCCCTGGTGTCGTCACCTGCCCGCGTGGCGCGCCTGTTTACCGCGGGCGGGCGGGGGTAACCAGCGCCGCGCTGACGACAGGAGGGCGCCGTGCGGTTTCCCCTATTCGTCGACGCGGTGTCGCGCCGCTCCGGCCTGCCGCCCGAACTGGCCGCCGCCGTCGCACGTGCGGTGGTGCAGACCGTGGTGGAGCGGATGACCGACAGCCCGACGGCCGACCCGACCGGCTACCTGCCGGACGAGCTGAGCGATGTGTCGGGCCCCGGGTCGTCGCCCGCCGACTTCCTGCATCGCGTCGGCCAGCGGGCCGGGGTGGACGAGCAGACGGCGGGCGTCGGGGCGGCGGCGGTCTTCGCGACGCTGCGCGAGACGGTCACCGTCGGTGAGTTCCGGGAGATGGTCGCCCGGCTGCCCGCCGCCGACGGCACGATCGATCCGATCCCCGGGCCGGACGAGGCCCGGCCGTAGCGCGGGGCGGGACGCCCGGCGGTACGAGGCGGTCCGGTCCGGCGAGCACGGCGCGGTGTCCCTGCCGACGCCGGCGTCGGCGGCAGCGGATAGGCTGCCGCCGTGGCTGGTCTGTTCAGGAGTGTGGCGGCCCGCGTCAGCGCGGCGATCCCGACCCCCCGGCGTGCCGGGTCGACCTCGGCCCGGGTCGCGCGGCCCCGCCAGGTCACCGCATTGCAGCGACGCGAGCTGTCGTACGCCCCGGAGCCCGACGGGCAGGCCGACCCGGGCGAGATCGTCTGGACCTGGGTGTCCTACGAGGATGATCCCCGGCAGGGCAAGGACCGGCCGGTGCTGGTGGTGGGTCGGCACAGCCGGACGCTGTTCGCGCTGATGCTCTCCAGCCAGCGAGATCGCGACGGTGAGCGGCACTGGCTGGCTCTCGGGCCGGGGGAGTGGGACCGGGAGAACCGACCCAGCTGGGTGCGGCTGGACCGGGTGCTGACCATGCGCGAGGACGGCATCCGGCGCGAGGGCGCGGTGCTCGACCGGGCCCGGTTCGACCGGGTCGGCCAGGCGTTGCGCGCCGGGTACGGCTGGCACTGAGCCCCCGCCCGCCGGTCCGACTGGCGTCGCCGGCGGACGCGATCAGCACTCGGCGAGGTGGGCGGTGTCGCGCAGCGCCCGGCTCGGCCGGGCCGCCCCGAGCCCCTTGGCCTGGTACATCGCCGCGTCGGCGCGGTCGAGCGCCTCGGTGAGCTGGGTCCCGTGCACCGGGGCCAGACCGACCGAGGCGGTCACCCGCAGGGTGGCCGTGCCCATCGGAATCGGCGCGGCGAGCATGTCGTACAACCGCCGGGTGGCGTGGTCGATCCACCGTCGGTCGACGGTCGGGCTGGCCAGCAGCCCCGCGAACTCGTCACCGCCGAGCCGGGCCACCGGGTTGTCACCGGCGAAGGTGGCCAGCCGCTCGGCCACGCTGATGAGCACCTGGTCGCCGGCGGCGTGTCCGTACCGGTCGTTGATCTGTTTGAAGTCGTCGACGTCCAGCACCACCGCGACCAGCGGCCGGCCGGCGCAGTCGGTGAGCAGCGTCGCGGCGAGGCGGTAGAAGGCGCGCCGGTTGGGCAGGCCGGTCAGCGGGTCGTGGCTGGCGGCGTGCCGCTCGGCGGTGAGTTCGGCCTGTAGGCGGCCGATCTCGGCCTCGGCGCGTACGGCCCGGCGTCCCAACTGCCAGGAGGAGAGCAGGGCACCCACGGCGCAGAGGCCGGACGCGACGGTCAGCGGATCCGGCACGACCTCTCCCTTCGCCGCGACGCGCGTCCCAGCACCGGCCGACGGGTGCTGGCGGACACCTCGTTTCCCCTGGTGGGGGCCAGGTTCACGTAACAGAATGTGAGCGGTTGGGTACCGCTCACATGCGCTATCATGCTCGCTGTCCATTGCAGATGCAATAGCAGATGCACGTGCAGATGCAGAATGATCCAATCGACATCGTCCCCTCGTGCCGCTACCGCTCCTCCCACGGCGCCGGCGCCTATCGGAGAGAACAGACGCCCCCATGCAGCAGCCGCTCAACGGTGTTCCCGTCCACCAGTTGCCTCCCCTCGCCTGGCAGAAGAGCCGGCGCAGCAATCCCAGTGGAAACTGCGTCGAGCTGGCGGAGCTGCCCGGGGGAGCGGGGATCGCGATGCGCAACTCCCGGCATCCCGAGGGGCCGGCGCTGATCTACACCGTGGACGAGATCGCGGCCTTCGTGCTCGGTGCCCGGGACGGCGACTTCGATCATCTGATCGGCTGACCTGCCATCCCATCGACGGGATTCGCCGCGCGCGGGATGGAGGTTCACCTCACTGAAGGTTCATGGCATGCTTACACGTCGGTCGCGCCGGTCCACCGGTGCGCTCGCTGACGGCATGCGGAGGACGGCAGGTGACCATGGTTTCCGCCGAGGAGGGCCCGGCGGCGGGCCCGACCGTGCTGCGGATGCTGCTGGGCGCCCAGCTGCGGCGGCTGCGCGAGTCGCGCGGGGTGACCCGGGAGAACGCCGGCTGGGAGATCCGCTCCTCCGAATCGAAGATCAGCCGGATGGAGCTGGGTCGGGTCGGCTTCAAGGAGCGCGATGTCGCCGACCTGCTCACCCTCTACGGTGTCACCGCCGATCAGGAGCGCGCGGCGCTGCTCAAGCTGGCCCGCGACGCGAACAACCCGGGTTGGTGGCACCGCTACGGCGACGTGCTGCCGCCGTGGTTCCAGTCGTATCTCGGCCTGGAGGCCGCGGCCGCGCTCATCCGTAGCTACGAGGTCCAGTTCGTCCCGGGCCTGCTGCAGACCCGTGAGTACGCCCGGGCCGTGGTGCTGCTCGGTCACGGCCGGGCCGGGCCGGGGGAGGTCGACCGCCGGGTGGACCTGCGGATGCGACGCCAGGAGGTGTTGCGCCGGCCGAATCCGCCCCGGTTGTGGGCAGTCGTCGACGAAGCGGCGCTGCGCCGGCCGATCGGCGGGCCGCAGGTGATGCGCGGTCAACTAGAGGCGCTGCTCGAGGCCACCCGGACGCCGAACGTCCGGGTGCAGGTCATCCCGTTCGCCGCCGGTGGGCATGCCGCCGCCGGCGGTGCCTTCACCATCCTGCGCTTCGGCGACCAGGACCTGCCCGACATCGTCTACATCGAGCAGTTGACCAGCGCGATCTACCTGGACAAGCGCGAGGATCTCGACTACTACGCGGTGGCGATGGAGCGGCTCTGCGTGGAGGCCGAGCCGCCCGAGCGTACGCCGGAGATCCTCAAACGGATGATCGCCGAGCTTGATTCCCGGTGACCGGCCCGCGCGGCTGACCGGCGAGTAGCCGTACCCGCTGCATCGGGTACGGCAGTCATGTGCATTGACACCTCCGGATCCTGCGACTAATCTCTGGATCGATCCAGACTGAATCGATCCAGAAGAGGGGAGGGGCCGTGAAGCCGACCCTGCAGGCCGTCGCCGAGGCCGTCGGTGTCTCGCGCAGCACCGTCTCCAACGCCTACGGCCGCCCCGACCAGCTCTCCGCGGAGCTGCGGCAGCGCATCCTCGACACCGCGCGGCAGATGGGCTATCCCGGCCCGAACCCGACCGCCCGGTCACTGCGACGCGGCTTCGTCGGCGCCATCGGGGTGCTGTTCACCTCGCGGCTGTCGTACGCGTTCACCGACGCCTTCGCGGTGCGCTTCCTCACCGGGGTCGCCGAAGCAGCCGAGCGGCACGACAGCAGCCTGCTGCTGGTGCCGCTGCCCGTCGGTCTCGCGGGTGCGCGGAAGGCGGTGGAGAACGCCGCCGTCGACGGCTTCTGCGTCTACTGCGCCGGTGACGAGGGAGGGATCATCGACACGATCCGCGGCCGGGGCCTGCCGTTCGTCACCACCTCCGCACGGCCCCAGCCGGGCGACCGGTGGGTCGGCATCGATGAGCGGTCCGCCGCCCGGTCGGCGGCCGAGCACCTGACCGCCCTCGGCCACCGGCGGGTCGCCCTGCTCGCCCACGACGTGCTGCCCGACGCCGGCACCGGGCGGCTGCGGGTGGCCAACGTGACCGACGTGCCGCATCCCACCACCCGTGACCGCCTCGCCGGCGTCGCCGACGCCTTCGCGGCGGCCGGCGTCGCCTGGTCCGACCTGACCGTGCTCTCCGCCGCCGACAACGACCGGGCCGCCGGTGCCGCCGCCGTCCGCGCCCTGGACGCCGGCCCCGAGCCGTGCACCGCGGTGCTCGCCTGCTCCGACGTCCTCGCCCTAGGCGCGCTCGACGCGCTGCGGGCCGGGGGCGAGGAGGGCCGCCGCGTGTCGGTGACCGGTTTCGACGACATCCCCGAGGCCGCGCCGGCCGGCCTGACCACCGTCCGGCAGCCCGGCGAGGAGAAGGGGCGCACCGCCGCCGCACTCCTGTTCGACCCGCCCGCGGACGCCTCGGCGGGTCAGATCCAGCTGCCCACCACGCTCGTCGTCCGGACCAGCTCCGGACCAGTCCCGAGGAGTTGACCATGGAACAGGCCACCGGCTTCTTCGTCGCCGTCGACGCGGTCGCGCGTCACGTCAACTCGGCCCGCCCGGACGCGCCGGTCCGCGCCGAGGCACCCCGCACCGCCCGGTCTGTCTCTTA
>NZ_POTY01000308.1 GCF_003236315.1 Micromonospora craterilacus | reverse complement strand
TGGCCCTTTGCGTATGAACCACCAGGCGGTGATCATGCCGGCGGTTTCGGCGGCGGGTAGGACGCGGCTGAGGTGGGGTATCGCGTGCTGTTCGCGTTCTTGGCGGCTGTGGCCGGGGTAGCTGATGGTAGAAGGTCGACGGCGCGGTCCGCACCAGCGACCAGGTGAGCCCGTCCGAACTGGTCCAGGCCGCCGGACGGGTCTGCCCCGCCGGGTCGGCGACCCCACCGACGGCGAACCAGCGCCCGGCACAGGTCGCCGCGTCGCGCACCATGATCCGACCGGCCGTGCCGGCCGGCGTCGGCAGCGTCATCGACTGCCAGGCCGGACGCAGCGGCTCCGGATCCGTGGGCGTGCCCGGGCGCGCGCAGCCGGCCAGCGCCACCGCCACGCCGGCGACGACCGCGACCATCCGCCCGATCACCACGGGTCGATGCTATCGACGGCAGGGGCTTTCGGGCGACCGTCGTAGCCCGGTCAGGAAGCCGGCTGGGCCACCTCGCCGCCGGCGGTCTCGGCGAGAATCCGCTCGGAGACCTCCTTCATGGTCATCCGGTGATCCATCGCCGTGCGCTGGATCCACTTGAACGCCTGCGGCTCGGTCATGTTGTACGTGGTCATCAGCGCGCCCTTGGCCCGCTCGACGGTCTTGCGGACCTCCAGCCGATCGGTCAGCCCGGCGACCTCGGACTCCAGCGCGGCGATCTCCGAGTAGCGGGAGAGCGCGATCTCCACCGCCGGCACCAGGTCGCTCTTCTGGAACGGCTTGACCAGGTACGCCATCGCGCCGGCCGCCCGGGCCCGCTCCACCAGGTCCCGCTGGCTGAAGGCGGTCAGGATGATCACCGGGGCGATCCGGGCGCCGGCGATCCGCTCGGCGGCGGCCAGCCCATCCATGATCGGCATCTTGATGTCGAGGATGACCAGGTCGGGCTTGAGTTCCTCGGCCAGCCGGACGGCGGTCTCGCCGTCGCCGGCCTCCCCGACCACCTCGTAGCCCTCCTCGACCAGCATCTCGGCGAGGTCCAGCCGGATCAGCGCCTCG
The DNA here is from genome assembly GCF_003236315.1 of Micromonospora craterilacus. GTDB lineage: Bacteria > Actinomycetota > Actinomycetes > Mycobacteriales > Micromonosporaceae > Micromonospora > Micromonospora craterilacus. The sequence continues at coordinate 5,958 of NZ_POTY01000308.1, read as the reverse complement.
TCCTCGGCGATCAGTACCCGCCTGCGCGCGGCATCCGTCTGCGTCTCGGCCACGAGCCACTCCCACCCAGTCTGAGCCCCGACACCCGCGGTACCGGGTGTCGCCGCCCCTAGCGTAGTGGGTAACCTGTGCAGGCCGAGAAACTGAAGCCCCTGTAGTCCAACGGCAGAGACAATGGTTTCAAAAGCCATCAAGTGTGGGTTCGAATCCCACCGGGGGCACCCAGAAGTGTCGTACGTGTGCTCGAAGATGCCTCAGTGCATCCTCCGCAGATACGCACACGAGCGCGCCAGCTCCACGTTTCGGGGCTGACCATCGCTGAGGTCGCCCGCAGCCTCGGGCTCGCCTATCCCACGGTGTGGCACTGGTGCCGAGACCGGCCAGAGCCGGTCGTGCAGGGCACCGCATTGCGCTGTTTCCGCTGCACGCCAGGAATCAGATACCCGACAGAACCTGCCGCCTACGCTTATCTGTTCGGTCTCTACCTCGGCGACGGCCACCTCGTCGCATCCGCCCGGGTGCCGGTCCTACGGATCTCGTGCGACAACGCATGGCCCCGGCTGATCGACGCGTGTGACGAGGCCATGCGGGCGGTGCTCGCCGCCAAGGTCCAGCGTATCCGGTTGACGGGTTGCATCAATGTGCAGAGCTACGGAAAACACTGGCCCTGCCTGCTGCCACAACACGGCCCCGGAAAGAAGCACGAGCGCCGGATCGCCCTCGCCGACTGGCAGGAGGAGATCGTCAGGGACACCCCGGCCACTTCGTCCGCGGCCTGTTCCACTCCGACGGCTGTCGGGTCTCGAATCGGGTCACCAACCGGGGCAGGGCGTACGTCTACCCGCGTTACATGTTCACCAACGAATCCACCGACATCATGGGACTTTGCCAGTGGGCGCTCGATCTGCTCGGCATCGCCTGGAAAATGAACCGCCGCAACTCCCTGTCCGTGGCTCGGCGAGAGGCGGTGGGGGCCCTCGATCGCCATGTGGGCCCCAAGTCCTGACGCCCTCCGGGAGTCGAGGCGCGGGCAGCGCTCCCCCGGGGAGGCTTCAGATCGCGGCGAGCGCCTGCTCCAGGTCGGCCCGCAGGTCCTCCGGGTCCTCCAGGCCGACCGAGAGTCGCAGCAGCCCGCCACCGGGCTTCGCGGCCCCCTCGACCGGTCGGTGGGTCAGCGACGCCGGGTGCTGGATGAGGGTGTCGACCCCGCCGAGCGAGACGGCGTGGGTGATCAGCCGGCAGGCACCGGCGACCGCCGCCGCGGCCGGGGCGCCGCCGCGTACCTCGAAGGCGAGCAGGCTGCCGGGGCCGGCCATCTGCCGCCCGATCAGCCCGGCCGGGTCGTCCAGGCCGGGGTGGTGCACCCGCGCCACGGCCGGGTGGTCGCCGAGCCAGGCGGCGAGTTTCTCCGCGCCAGCCTGCTGGGCGCGTACCCGCACCGGCAGTGTCTGGAGGCCGCGGTGCAGCAGGTACGCCCCGAGCGGGTGCAGGATCGCGCCGGTGAGGGCGCGGACCTGGCGCAGTCTGACCGCCCACTCGGCGTCGCAGGCGATTGCGCCGGCGAGGACGTCGCCGTGGCCGCCGATGCTCTTGGTGGCGCTATGCAGGACGAGCCGGGCGCCGTGGCGGGTGGGCTGCTGGAGCACCGGGGTGGCGACGGTGTTGTCGACGAGCAGCGGCACCTCGCCGGCGGCGTCGGCGAGCGCGGCGATGTCGAACAGGTCGAGGGTGGGGTTGGCCGGGGTCTCGGCGATCACCAGGGCGGTGTCGGGGCGTACGGCGGCGGCGACCTGGTCGGGGCGGGCCCAGCTGACCTCGGTGCCGAGCAGGCCGGTGGCGAGCACGTGGTCGGTGCCGCCGTAGAGGGGGCGCACGGCGACCAGGTGCCGCTTGCCGTCCCGGGTGGCGGCGAGCAGGGCTGCGGTGAGGGCGGCCATGCCGCTGGCGAAGGCGACCGCCTCGGCGGTGCCTTCCAGTTCGGCGAGGGCGGTCTCGAAGCGGGCCACGGTGGGGTTCCAGAGCCGCTGGTAGACGGCGCTGGCGCCGGCGGGCAGATGGCCGCCGGTGGCGAGGGCTTCGTAGGCGTCGCCGCCGGCATCGACCGACGGCAACGGGTTGGTGGTCGACAGGTCGATCGGCGGCACGTGCACCCCGAGGGCCGCGAGGTCGTCGCGGCCGGCGTGTACGGCTCGGGTGTCCACGGTCAGCATGCCGAAAGGATCGAACAACTGATCCATCCAGGGCAACAGTTTCGAAGATTATTCGCTGCACCCCCTTTCTGTGGTGGCCTGGTTCGGTGGAGGATGGCGGGATGCCCCTCGCATCGAACGATGTGCGGCCCTTCGGGGCCCTCGACGACACCGACCGCGCGATCCTGGCCGAGCTGACCGCTGACGGGCGGCTGCCGAACAACGCCCTCGCCGAGCGGGTGGGGGTGGCGCCGTCGACCTGCCTGACGCGGACCCGGGCGCTGCGGGAGTGCGGGGCGATCCGGGGGTTCCATGCCGAGGTGGATCCGGCGGCGGTGGGGATGCCGTTGCAGGCACTGGTGTCGGTACGGCTGACCGAGCACGCGCGGGCGGCGGTGGACGCGTTCCGGGCCCGGTCGGTGCGGCTGCCCGGGGTGGTGTCGGTGTTCCACGTGGCCGGTGCCGAGGACTACGTCCTGCACGTACGGGCGGCTTCGGCGGAGGCGCTGCGCGACTTCGTCCTGGATCATCTGGCCGTGGACCCGGCGGTGCAGCACACCCAGACCAGTCTGATCTTCGAGCAGGCGCGCGGGATGGGCTGAACTGTCGACCGCGCCACGGTCTCGTCGGAGGGGGAACAAATGCGGCATCCGGCGGGTTGGCCCGCCGTGTGATCGACGTACCGCTGTCTGTTCTCGACCTTGCTCCCGTTGCCGCCGGCGCCTCCGCCGGCGAGGCCCTGCGGCACACCACCGAGCTGGCCCGGCGCACCGACGAACTGGGCTACCACCGGTTCTGGGTGGCCGAGCACCACAACATGCCGGCGATCGCGTCGTCGGCGCCCGCGGTGCTGATCGCGCATCTGGCCGCGCACACCAGCACCATCCGGCTCGGCTCGGGCGGGGTGATGCTGCCCAACCACGCGCCGCTGGTGGTCGCCGAGCAGTTCGGCACCCTGGACGCGTTGCATCCCGGGCGTATCGACCTGGGCATCGGGCGCGCCCCGGGTACCGACCAGGTGACCGCGCTGGCGTTGCGCCGGACGATGGAGGGGCTGTCGGCCGAGGGTTTCCCACGGGAGTTGGCCGACCTGATGAACTACTTCGGTGGCGACGAGCCGGGGCCGATCACGGCCACCCCGGGGCGTGGGCAGCGGCCGGCGGTATGGCTGCTCGGTTCCAGCGGGTTCAGCGCTCAGTTGGCCGGCGCGCTGGGGCTGCCGTTCTCGTTCGCGCACCACTTCAGCGCGCAGAACACCCTGCCGGCGTTGGCGTTGTACCGGCAGAGTTTCCGGCCGTCGCGTTGGCTGGATGAGCCGTACGCGATGGTGGCGGTGAACGCGGTCTGTGCGGAGACCGACGAGCGGGCCGAGTGGCTGTCCGGGCCGGCCGGGCTGTCGTTCCTGCGGCTGCGCGCCGGGCGGCCGGAGCCGCTCGCCTCGCCGGAGGAGGCGGCGGCGTACCCGTACACCGATTTCGAGCGGGAGTTCCTGGCGCAACGCCGGCAGGGTCAGGCGACGGGCTCTCCGGAGACGGTACGCCGGCAGTTGGGCGACCTGTTGGCCCGCACCGGTGCGGATGAGCTGATGCTCAACACGATGGTGTACGACATCGCCGACCGGGTGCGCTCGTTCGAGCTGATCGCCGACGAGGTGGCCGGCGGCCTGCGCCGTTGAGGCATCCGCGCGGTTGAGCCGGGACCTGTGTCGCCGAGTCGCTGGCCGGGCGGACCGGGCGAATGTGGTGGCACAGGTCACACCGGTCACGGGACCGCGAAACACGATCTTCACGGCAGCGTCACTCTCGCGACGCGGACGCTGCCTAACGTTGGTGCCGGTGGTGGTACGGCACTCTCCGGTCGGGACGGGTCGGGGGTGCCGCGGTGTGGGGCACCGGGCCGCGATTGTGCGGATTCCGCGATCGCGGCCCGGTGCCCGTCCCTTTTCCGGCCGCCTCGTTGCGCCGGCTCAGCGCAGGTAGATGCGGGGCGTGGGCGGGGTGGCCATCCCGTCGCCGAGGAAGAAGCTCGGGTGCGGGGGCTGGTTGTAGGCGGTGTTCTGCCAGGCGACCGCGACCCGGTACTGCGGGTCGTGCATCAGGGTGTGGATGCGGGTGCTGGTCGGGGTCGGGGTGCTGTAGATCCGTAGCGCCCGGCTGTCGGTGGTCCGCCAGACGACCTCCTCCCGCCAGTCGCCGAGGATGTCGGCGGACAGCGCGGGGGTGGCCTTGGTGCCGTTGTTGGAGGCGACGTCGCTGCCGGTGAGCAGGCGGGTGTCGCCGTTCGGGCCGTACTTGTCGATCCGGGTGGCGTCGAGCAGTTCCCGGACCGGGTCGCCGTCCCACCAGATGAGGAAGTTGGTCGAGGAGGGCTTGCGGCCGATGTTCTGGCCCCGGGTGTTGGCCAGGCCGCTCACCGCCGACGACCAGGATTCGGCGCCGGGGCTGCCGGCCCAGATGTCACCGGAGACGCCGCGGCCGTTGTCGCCGTTGGCCGGGGTGGACCAGATGAGTTGGCCGGTGCGGGCGTCGGCGAGGTAGGAACTGGGTTTGCTGCCGTCCTCGTTGACCTTGAAGACCTCCAGGCCGGGGCGGGTCGGGTCGAGGTCGCCGACGTGCATGGCGTCGCCGTGGCCGGTGCCGGTGGAGTGCAGCAGCCGGCCGTTGTCGTCGATGGTGACCGCGCCGTAGACGATTTCCTGGCGGCCGTCACCGTCGACGTCGGCCACCGACAGGTTGTGGTTGCCCTGGCCGGCGGCGGCGCCGTTGCCGGAGATGTTGGAGTCGAAGGTCCACCGCTTGGTGAGGCTGCCGTTGCGGAAGTCCCAGGCGGCGATCACCGCGCGGGTGTAGTAGCCGCGGGCCATGACCAGCGAGGGGCGCTGCCCGTCGAGGTACGCGGTGGCGGCGAGGAACCGGTCGACGCGGTTGCCGTACGAGTCGCCCCAGGAGGAGACGCTGCCGCGCGGCGGGTCGTAGTCGACGGTGGACAGGGCGGCGCCGGTGCGACCGTCGAACATGGTCAGGTACTCGGGGCCGGCGAGGACGTACCCGCTGGAGTTACGGTGGTCGGCGGCCGCGTTGCCGATCACCTGGCCGGTGCCGGAGCGGGTGCCGTCGGCGGTCTTCATGGCCACCTCGGCGCGCCCGTCGCCGTCGTAGTCGTACACCTGGAATTGGGTGTAGTGCGCGCCGGCCCGGATGTTGCGGCCCAGGTCGATGCGCCACAGCCGGGTGCCGGTAAGGGTGTACGCGTCGACGTAGACGTTGCCGGTGTAGCCGGACTGGGAGTTGTCCTTGGCGTTGGACGGGTCCCACTTGAGCACGAACTCGTACCGGCCGTCGCCGTCGAGGTCGCCGACGCTGGCGTCGTTGGCGGAGTAGCTGTACGCCTCGCCGGTGGGGGTGGTGCCGCCCGGGGGAACCTGTAGCGGCACGTCCAGGTAGCCGGCCGGGAACTGTAGCGCCGGCGCGGAGGCGGCCTGCTCGACGCCGTTGACCACGGCCCGCACGGTGTACGCCGCGCCGGCGGCGGCACCGCTGTCCAGGTAGTTGGTCGCGCCGGTGATCGGGCTGCTGTTGACCCGGGTGGTGCCCCGGTAGACGTTGAACGCCACGCCGGAGGTTTCGGTGCCCAACAGCCGCCAGGAGACCAGGTTGCCCGATCCGGAGCGGACGCTGACCAGGCCGCGGTCCAGGTTCTCCGCCTGCATCGAGCCGGCCGGCGGGGTGGTGGGCGGCGGCGTGGTCGGCGGTGAGGTGCTCGGCGGTGG
>NZ_POTY01000307.1 GCF_003236315.1 Micromonospora craterilacus | reverse complement strand
CCCCGCGGAGGCGGGGAGGGGGCTGTGCGACGGGTGGGAGATCCTGCGCTAAGCTGTACCGGCTGTCGCGGGAGAAATCGCGCGAGGGCATCGGGACGTGGCGCAGTTTGGTAGCGCACTTGACTGGGGGTCAAGGGGTCGTCGGTTCGAATCCGGCCGTCCCGACAGAGTTTTAGCAGGTCAGAGCCTTGATTCACTCTGGTGGGTCAGGGCTTTTTGCTGTTTCGTCTCACACATCATCACGTACGCGCGTACTGCTGAAATCCGGGTGTGATAGCTACCCGAACAGCCCGGATTCGAGGTGCTCGGCGGCCACCTTCAGGTGGCTGCTGTCGGGGTGGACGTAGACCCGTTTGGCGAGGGTGCCGCCGTCTGCGTGGCCGGCCCAGGCCGCGAGAACCACGTCGGGTACTCCGGCGGCGGCGAGGTAGGTCAGGCAGGCGTGTCGGGCGTCGTACGGCCGGACTTTGCGGACCCCGACCTTGGCCATCAGGCCGTACACCCGGCGGCGGAGCCAGTCGGTACGCTGCCCCTCGCCGATCTCGTTGACCAGGACGTAGCCACTGGCGACATACGCGTCGCCCGCCTTCAGGCGTTCCTTCTTCTGCTGGGTCTGGAACGCCTTCAGTGCCTTCGCCACGCTTGCCGGCATCGGTAGGCCGCGTTGGCCAGCCGCCGACTTGGCCTTCTTCTCCTCGACCTCGCCGTCGACCAGCGTTCGCGTGTTGTCCCCGGCGGCGATCGTGCCTGCCTCGAAGTCGACATCGGACCAGCGCAGCCCGCACACCTCGGCCGGTCGCAGACCCATTAGCGACAGCAGGCAGACGGCGTACAGGCGCTCGCCGGTGATGCCGGTCAGGAACGTCTTCACCTCGTCCTGGGTCCAGGGCTTCCGCTTCGTCCTCTCCTCAATCGCGGCTTTCGCCGCTGCTCTGGGGATGGTGACGAACGCGGCGACGTTGCGCACCACGAGCTGACGGCGAACCGCCACGTTCAGCGCGGTCCGGAGACGGCCCAGCGTCAGACGCACCGAGCGGACGCCAAGCCCCGTGCCGGGCTTGCCGCCGCGTCGCCGGCCTTCCCTCAGCATCCAGTCGATCAAGGCTTCGATGTCGGCCTCGTTGACGTCCTGAAGCGGCTTCCCGCCGAGTCGAGCCCGGACCGGTAGGAGCGCGTCCCGGTAGTTCGAAGCCGTGGCCTTCTCCACGTCGCGGGTGGCGGACGTTAACCACTCATCGAGGAACTCGGCGACCGTGACCTTGCCGGGTCGAACGTAGGTGCCGCGGTCGGTCTCGTGCTTGATCCGGGCGTACTCCGCCCGGGCCTCCTTCCTGGTGTCGAAGGTGTACGTCCGCTGGTCTCGACGTCCGTCTGCCTTCCGTCCGACGTCAATGACGAACCGGTAACGGGTTCTTCCGTTCTTGAGCGTGATCTTTTTGATTGGGTCCGACTGGCTCACGTTGGCTCTGCTCCTTCACAGATGAGGCGCCATGAATTGAGGTCGCCTAGGTTCCTAAACTAGGTACCAATAATAGGTACCTAGTTTAGGTCTGGCGACATCGGGATGGCGCCAGTGGTTGGCGATGGGAGTGTGGGACCCTCGACCCGTGATGCGACTGTTCGATCTGCTGGGTGAGGAGTTGAGGTATGCCGCGACAGCGTCCTGTCGCAGATGACCTGCCGCCGTTGCCTGCTCGGGAGAGGAGGGATCAACAGGTCAAGATCAGGCTGACGCCGTCCGAGATGGAGAGGCTAGGCCAGTTGCGTCCCGACCTCACACCATCCGGAATTGTCGCCTTGCTCGTTGACGACGTTGTTACCGGGCGCCATCGGCCGGCATGGGCTGCCGCCGCATCCGACGCGACTGCTGGCGGCGAGCCTAAACAGTCGCCCTAGTCGCCTGTCCGTCCGGGTCTGAGAGTCCGTCGGCGTCCAGCGGTCGTTCGATGCCGACGAGTTCGAGCAGGTCCACCGTGCGTACGCGGTACGAGGTCCCGATGCGCAGCACCGGGCACGGAAATGCGTTCCGCCTTGCCAACTCGTACGCCTTCGTCCGGCCGAGGCCAATCGCGCGAGCGGCGGTTGTCAGATCGACCATTGCGGGTAGTTGCAGCAGCTGGTCCTGGCTGAGTGCACTGGTGATCACTGGCCTGTTCCTTTGCTGAGGGGGCAGACGCCTGTGGCGTCCGGCTGAAGAGACACCGTCTGGTATGCCTCGTCACGACCTTCGGGCTCCAGGGTTTCCTGGCGCGCTACCGCTACGGGTAGCGGATCGGTCATGGGCGGCGATGATGCGACTGTGGGGTGCCCCACCTCGATGAAGCAGACCCGGGGAACTCGCGTAGAGACTGGATGGCTGGTCAGAGCGCGTGACCCTTGGTGTGGTCTCGTTCTACGACAACTGGCGCTGGCGCGGCTGCGAACCGAGGCGCTAGCGGGTCGGCTGCGGTGTTCGACGCGATCATCCGGAGGCGTGCTGCCGCCAGTCGGGCTGCTTTCGCCTGATGGAGGCTGTTCTGAGCTTCGCGGAACTCGGCGAGATTGTCCGCGATCATTGACATGCGCAGGACCAGTTGCAGGGCTGCGGCGGTGTCGTCGTTGCTCGTGAGCCGGCCCACTGCTGCGATGAGTCGGGACATGGCCCGAAGATTGCCCGCCTCCGGGTGGAGATGCCTGGGACGGCGTTGGCGTGGTTCCCGGACTGCTCGATCGAAGGTTTCCGAAGCTTCGGTGAGGGGGCCGCTCTTGCGGCCTTCAAACGCGCGCGCCGTGGACGCGAGAAGGTCGGCGGCGGCCCCGGCGAGGGACGCGATGTCGTCCTCGCCGTTCGCCGGATTCGCCGTCTCGAAGTAACGGGCGCTGGTGGTTGCAGAGGCTGTTGCCCGGCGGAAGGCGTTTGTTCGGTGTCGGACGCCGGGACGTTCGATGCGCTGAGTGCCCTCGGGTGGCGTTGTGCCGGGACCTGCAGCCCAGCGTTGGCGGAGCCGGGGGAGGGTGAGATCCGGAGCGAGTCGGCCGCCGCCGTACCAGACGGTGTCCCCGGCGTACGTGTGGTGGTCGGGAAGCCCGACTGCGTAGCCGGTGATCTCATCCGGGTTGACCGTGCTGTATCGAAGCCGTACGAGAACGCCTGCCGCCTGGAGCCGGTTGACGAAGTCGTTCTCGTCAGTCGATGCGGCTGCGGCTGCACGTACCTCGCGGCGGAGCTTGTCTCGGGGAACTTCGGGCCGGCCCTGTCGGTGGCTCTTGTTCTGTTCCGCGGCGGTTGGCCGGCGGTGGCTGGTGTGATCGACCGGGCTGACCTGGTACAGGCCGTAGCGTTGTTCGAGGTCTCGGGCGGCGGCTTGCGCCTTGAGGCGTTCGTTCCAGGCCCAGACGGTCTCGCCGTCCTGCCGCACGAGCGTGGCCACGATGTGGATGTGGTCGTCGGCGTGGCGGACGGCAACCCATCGCACAGCGTCCGAGTCGCCATGCGGGGCGATGCCGACGGCGGCGACGATCTCGGCGGCGATGTGCGCCCATTGGCCGTCGCTGAGAACGCGATCGGTGATGTGGTTGCGGACGGAGGCGTGCCAGACGAACTTCTGGGGCGGGTTCCTGCCAGCCCGTACGGGCTGTTCGAGCAGGCGGGCCAGGCCCCGGATGTCGTGGCGCCCGGAGGCCTGGGTCGGGGGTTCCAGCGAAGGTAACTGGCTGGGGCCGGACCACGCGGCGACGAGGTGGGGATTGACGTGTTCCTCAGCCTTCCCTGGCCCGAACAGGTAGCGGAGCAGTCCGCCTACGTTCGTGCCGCGGGGATGAATGGCGGGGATCAGCGTAGCCGCCGGTCGATGTCGGCCACGAGGGCGTCGAGTCTGTCGAGTGCCTTCACGCACCGCCTGACGGCGTGGCCGAGCCAGACCGGCGCTTCGCCGGTGGCGTTGAGTGCTGCGGTGGCTTGGTTGAGGTTGGTGCCGGTACGCGTTATGGCGGTCCGAGCAGCGAAGAGTTCCCGCTGCATGGCCGCGAGTTCTGCTCGGGTGACGCCGGTTCCGGCGATCAGGGCGCCGGGAGCGGTGGTGCTCCTGGCGGCGGCCAGCGCGGCATCGGCGCAGAAGCCGGTCGGGGTCAGCCCGGCGCGGTTCGCGGCGGTCACGACGTCGTTGTGCTCGGCGTCGTCGAGTCGGAGGTTGATACGTTGCCGCCGGCCTGGGAACTGGTGACGCCGGTCGGCGCCACGTGGGCTTGGCGTGCCGCCGGTCGCTGTTCGCGTACGGGTGTCCACCGTCGTCGCCTCCGCTTCGCCTGTTCCTGCGTCCGAACGTGCGACGGCGGGGTTATCGGCGACGCTACGGGTAGCGACTCGGTAGGAACTGCGCTTCCGGTTCCGCTCGGTACTGACGGTGGAAGCAAGAGCCGTGACCGGAAGCACACGTGCCGGAACTACCGGCTGCGGAAGCGGAACCAGTCTGGACCGCTTCGGCGCGAGGTACGGCAACTCGCCCTCGAAGGCGGAAGCTTGCCGAAGTGCCGGTGTGGCCGCCGCCGTCGGCGCGCGACGTGGTTGCGTTACCTTGTCCACTGACCCCGCTGGGTCAGTGCTCTTGCCGGTTGCCGGACGTGTCGACCGCGCTCGGTCGACACGTCCGGTGACCGGTACTACAACTTGCTACACCCGGCGCTGGCGTCCCGGGTGATCCGGGCCACCACCGACCTCGATCATTTGGTCGCGGACCCGTTCCTCAAAACGCACACGTTCCGGCCGAGGTGTGCGAGTTGTTACCTTCTGCCCACAGGCAGTGCCCCGCAACTTCCTGCGGCGGTGCCAGCGATACCTTGCTGGTCCGACGTTCGTGACTTTTGGCACCACCGTCGGTTGTGACGGCCCGGTCGCCGCCGGAGGGGTCATCCGTTCACGCATGGTGACGAGCTGCGGGAAGCCGGGACTGCGAGCCTCAGGGTGTAATGGGGCTATACCGAGCTGAGAAGTCACTGCAGTTTGGTGTCATCAAGACGATCGAACCAGTCAAGCGCGGGCCAGACCGGCTCCTCGTCGCCCGGTGTGCCGCCCAGCCATGTCAGATCAAGGCTTGACAGTTCCTCGGACCGTCGCACGAGGACCGCCCCAGGAAACGACAGCCCGACCTCCAGCCGGAAGCCGATCCAGGGGCCGAACAACGCCTTCCGGAGCGCGTCCCGCTCCGCCGCCGTACGTGCGCGGCCCGGTGGGCGCCGCAATACCGCTACGTCCTGCTTGGAGAACCTGAAGGGATCCATGGCCACGCTGCCACCCGGCTCGAACATGAACCGCCAGCCGGCGGCGCTTTGTTCGCCGAGGGTCAGGAAGCGGTGGTCGTAGCCCACCCGATCGACGCGCCAGACCATCGTAGCCTCGCCTGTGCCTTGATAGTGCGCGATAAGGCGCCGCAGACCCAACTCGCGGAGTGCCTCGGGCAGGTCAGGCGAGCAGTGCAGCCGCCTGATCCAGGCATACGCGCCCCGGTCCACAGAGTCGCCCATTGGCTTGCTCGCCGCGAGTAGAACTTCCAGAATGTTGTTCAGCGTCGGCGCCAGGACGTCGTGCAGCACCGCCTGCAGTTCGGCGTCGGGCAGCCCAGCTAGCGCCACGTCGATCGCGTCACCAGCGGTCAAAGCAGCGCCGTAGCCGGTGCTGAGGTCTGTCTGGGCGATCACCCCGGCCGCTTCGCTGAGTGCGACCGCACGTTCGATCGGTGAACCGGTCCGCCCCCACTCGAGCAACTCGTCGAGCAACGAGGCTAATCCGGCGGAATCCCGGGACCACCTAGCCTCGACCCACCGCGCCAAGATATGGACCGGAGACGGCTCATCCGGCAGCTCCGCGACAGTTGCCGGCTTGGCGGACGGCGGCTCCGCGGCGGATGCCGGCTCCGCAGGTGTTTGTTCGACGGCTGGCTCGGCGCCTGCCGGCGATCCGGTGCGCAGTTCGGCTTCCCACCGCACAAAGTTCCACGGGCTCACCTGAAACTGCTGCCGCATCTCGCGCAACCGGGTCCGGGCTCGCAGTTTTCCGTGCTCGGCACAAACCTCCAACAGTCTCCCGTGTAATTCCTCCTGCGCCTCGTCGGAGGCGTAAACCATCATGGCGGAGAAAATGTCGGCGAAGGCTTCCTCCAGCTCCGAGTCTTGCTTGCTCAGGCTGCGGTACTGTTCCTCGTCGAACAGTAGGCCGACCTCCTCGGTTCGCTCCGCAGTCGACCGGTACTCGGCTGGCCACCACCGAGAGACGACCCGCTCCGCGACGATGAAATCGATCCACGCACCCCAGAGGGTCGACCATGCGTTGATATTCGTCGATCGGCACCGTTCCAGCTTTTTGAGTGCCGTTCGCCGCACCTCTATATACATCTCCCGCCGATCTTCGGGGGCGAGCATCGCGCCGGTGATCTGGTTGAGGTCAAGCCCGTCCGGGATGTGTACGCGAAACGCGTTTTTGAACTGCCTGGCCCGCCGGCCGAGCACGATCCCGAACATGCGCAGGTCGGCTGAGGCGTTGAGCGAGATCGACCCTCCGCTGATCTTCTCTAGTGCGATTCGTTGGAGCCGCTGGGCCACGAATTGGGCGTCCGCCGTCTCCATGCCGGTGCGCAGACGTGCGGTCAGATCGGCGGCCCACCGGGAACGAAACTCGCCATCCCCTGGAAGGTCCCCGTGTAGCCAGCCCGCAGCGCCACTACTCATCGCCGATCGCCCGGGCCACCCGCGCCGCGATGTTTGCTGCGCGCTCCGCGTCGAGGCCAGACTCGACGAGTTCCGTGGCTATAGCGCTCTGCAGGTCTTGTGGAAGGGCGAACGATGGATCCGCCGCCTTAAACTCGATCACAATCCGGCGAATCTCGGTCAATTCGTCGACGTTGGACTCGTGCGAGGGCTTCCGTAACTTGGCCCCGAACTGCTTCAGTCGCTCCTTGGTGGACTCTGCGAGTTGCTCGCCAAAGCCGGAGAGGAAGCTAGCCTCGGTCTTTCACTTGAGTGCCATTCGATAGCCGGTCTTCGATGAAGAAGATTTGCGTACCTATCGGCGTTTTCTTGGCATGTTGAGGGCCCGGCGCGGGGCCGGGTTCCTCCGTGTTGCTGGCCG
>NZ_POTY01000306.1 GCF_003236315.1 Micromonospora craterilacus | reverse complement strand
CTCCACGGATCCCCGTACCTACGCCAGCACCGACCACTGCCAGAGCACCACGCAGGACACCCACCCCAGCCTGACCCGGAGGACCGATGAACACCCCGCCCACCACGGCGACCGGCCAGCCGTCCCCACGGGTGGTCGACGTCCGCGATGCCGTCGAGCGGCTCCGCGAGTCGTGCGCCTGGCTGTGGCTGCTGACCGTCCCCGGCCGCGAGCGACGCCCCGGCCGCCCGGTCGACGAGGAGCAGGCCGAGGTCCTCGAGGCACGCGGGCGCAGCGACCGGGCGTACCGGGAGTGGAACCTGAGCCGCGGCATGGGCGCCCTGGCTCCGTCGCCGGCGGCCGCGCGTCTGGACGTCGTCGACGCCCAGGCCGTCGTGCACCGGATCCTGACCCGGCTGGCCCGGAGCGTCGCCGCGTACCGCGACTCGTCCTATGTCGGCGGCGGGGCGATCTCGGACGTGCTGGACTGGCTGACCGTCGGCGGGCCCGGCCGGCCGTGGGTGGTCGACGCCGCCGGCGACGCGTGGCGGGCCGGCGTGGTCGACGAGCTGCACGACAACCGCGACGCGTACCTGCTGACCGAGATCGCCCGGGCCCTCGCGGCGGCGGACGAGGTCGCCCGGTCGGCGGCCGGCGTGGTGGCCGAGCCGGTCCGGCCGATCGAGCACCGCTGCCCGGCCTGCCGCCACCGGTCCCTGCAACTGCACCACGACGGCCACGACAAGCGGCGCTGGACGGTGCGGTGCGTCCGCCGGACCTGCCTGTGCGTCGGTGCCGGCTGCGGCTGCCTCAAGCGCGACCGCCGGCCCGGCCTGCCGCACGTGTGGAGCCGGTGGGAGATGGAGGGCCCGGGCGGGCTGGCCACCGCTGTGGCGATCGCCCGGCGCCTCGACGAGCAGGGCCGGCCCCGGCCCACCGTCCGCAGCACCGTCGCCGGTCACGGCGGCTGGTCCGACCGGCGGACTGGCGCGGCGTGAGCGGCGTGGTGGTGGTCGACGGCGTGCAGTGGTGGACGACCGCGTACGCCGTGGCGCAGCTGCGCGTCGAGCGGAAGCTGATCAACCAGTGGGTGCTGCGGTCCCGCCGCGCCGGCCACGTCGCCGGCGCCGGCCCGCAGGACTGCCCGCGCTGCCGGTCGCACCCGGACGGCTTCCCCCACGTCGACCCCCCGGTGCGGCGGGGCGGGGTGTACGGGTACGTCGGTGAGCAGTTGCTGGAGGCCGAGGTCCGGACGTCGGAGGGGACACGTGGAGGGGTGACTCGAACGGATGTTTGACAAGATCGCGGCGGCATATCACCATGTGCGCAGCGCCAGGAGTCTGTCCAGCGCCACTGTCTACCGTGCCAGTCGCCCGGGATCGGCTCCGGGACCGATGGCCCCGCGTCGTACCGGCGCGGGGCCATCGGCGTAGACATGCCGACCCGGGCACCACGGCGGTGCACCACGACGGGCTGCCGAGGCACCCCCGGCCCGCGGGGCGGCAAGTGCACCGGCTGTCGGGCCCGGACGGGTCGAGCGTCGGACCAGCGTCGGGGTAGCTCGACCGAGCGCGGTTACGGCCGCGAGCACCGCGACGTCTTCCGCACCGGGGTCCTGGCCAGGGATCCGGTCTGCGTCCTGTGTGAGGTGCGGTCGAGCGTGGTGGCCGACCACTGGCCGCTGGACCGCAAGCAGTTGGTGGCCCGGGCGATGAACCCCAACGACCCCGCGCACGGACGCGGGCTGTGTGAGCCGTGCGACCGGGTGGACAAGGCAGGGCGTCAGCCGGGCGGCTGGAACAAGAGGAGGCGGCGGTGACCGAGCAGCAGCAGATGATCCCGGCCTGGGGCCTGGTGGTGCAGGAGGGCGACACGCTGGTGGTCGGCATGGCCAGCGCCTCGCTGACCGCAGCGCGGGCCGACGAGCTGCGGCAGGCGCTGGAGGCAGAGCTGCCCGGGGTGCGATGCGTGGTCCTCGCCGACGTGTGTTCGTACGAACTTGTTCTGGCCCCACCGTTCCAACTTTTTCTGGGACCAGTGGGATCGATGCGCATCTGTTGGCAACTTCCTTTGGCCCCACTTCCCCGCGCGTCCGAGAGGTGGCCATCCGGCCGGCTCGACCCGCCGGAGCCGCGCCCGGTTGCTCGGTGGCAAGCCGACCCGCACCGCAGGCGCGTTTACGCGCCGAGGAGCGGCAGCGGCGCGGCAGTGCGATCTGGCCGGGGCGGTCGCGTGCCTCCAACCGGCGGACGTCCGACAAGGCGTCTCGACGCATCGATGCCCGTGTGGGGCCAAGAGAAGTTGGAGTTCCGCAGGTGGGGCCAGAACAAGTTGGTGCAGTGGGGCCAAAACAACCTGCTCGAATCAGACGTGTCCGCGATGGCCGTCTACTCCCCGACGGTGGCCTTCGAGAGCCTCTACCTGCCACTGGACAGTTCGACGTGTGGCGATGCCCCGGGGGGAGGGGCGGGTTAAATCTCTGCTGGTCACGGCGGGGAGACCGCCGCCCTAGGCTTCCTTTCACGCTGACGAGTTTTGACACTTGCCGTATCCGGAGAGGGGGTGTCCACAGTGGGCAAACGCGGACCGCACCCGGCGCCGACGGCATTGAAGCTGGTCAAAGGAACCCGGGCTGATCGGGTCAACACCGAGGAGCCGGTGCCGTCGCCGTCAGTGGAGGAGCTGGAGCCGCCGCAGTGGCTGACTCCGGAGGCGGTGGAGTTCTGGGAGGAGTACGCCCCGGACCTGATCCGCAAGGGCGTGCTGACGGCGTGGGACGTGGAGGCGTTCGCGGTGACCTGCGATGCCGCCGCCCGCCGGCGGAAGGCGGCGAAGGCCCTCGAGGAGGAGGGCGAGGTCATCCAGGCGCCGGTGTTCGACAAGAACGGCAAGCCGACCGGGTTCCGGATCAGCCGCAACCCCTGGACCGTCGTGCTCGGCCAGGCCGACCGGCAGCTGCAGAGCTGGGCGGCGCGGTTCGGGCTGACGCCGTCGGACCGGGCGCAGCTGACCGGCGGGGATGGGCGCCGTGACCCGCACGAGGACCTCCTCACCGGCTAGCGCGCCGCGGCCGCGGTCGCGGACCAGGCCGGGTCCGGCTGACGACCCGATCCCGGACCACGACAAGCGGTGGCGGCCGCGCGACCGCAAGGGCCCGACCTGCGGCTACACGTTCCGCGACAAGACCTGCGCGAAGCGGGGGGCGCACTACTGCGAGCCGCGCGCCGACCGCGCGGTGGCGTTCCCGGCGGAACTGCTGCGGCACATCAAGGGCCCCTACCGGCGTAAGCCGTTCGTGCTGCGCACGTGGCAGGAGCACGAGATCATCCGGCCGCTGTTCGGCGAGGTGCTCTGGTCGGTCGAGTGGCAGCGTTACGTGCGCCGGTACCGGCGGGCGTTCATCATCGTCGGCCGCAAGAACGGCAAGTCGGAGATCGCCGCGGCGATCCAGCTGCTGCTGTTCGTCGGCGACGACGAAGAGGCAGCCGAGGTGTACAACGCGGCGAAGGACACCAAGCAGGCGGAGAAGGTGTTCGGTCCGGCCTTGCGGATGGTGCAGCTGTCGCCGGTGCTCGCCCGCCGGCTGCGGTACTACAAGAACGAGCGGCGCCTGGTCGACGAGAAGTCCGGGTCGATCTACGAGGTCATCACCGCCGACGCGAAGGGCGAGCTCGGGCACAACCCGCACGGCTTCAACCTCGACGAGGTGTTGTCGCAGCCGGACGGGTCGCTGTGGGAGGCGATGGACACCGCCGACGGTGCCCGGGAGCAGGAGCTCCTGTTCGCGACCAGCACCGAGACCGACGAGCCGAACAGCTTCGGGGCGTCGCTGATCGACGAGGCGGAGAAGGTCCAGGAGGACCCGCGCCGCGCGCCGCACGTGTTCACGTTCATCCGGAAGGCGCCGGCGACCGAGCAGGAGTTGGCGCGGCTGCACCGCATCTTCAAGGGCCACCCGCACCTGCCGGTGTCGACGGATCCGTACGACGAGCGGAACTGGAAGTGGGCCAACCCGGCCCTGGACCAGTTCAAGAGCCGCGAGGCCCTACGGCGGCACGCCCTGGCCGCCAAGGCGAACGCGGCGAAGGAGAAGGCGTTCCGGCAGTTCCAGCTCAACCAGCGGGTGCAGCAGGCCTACCGGTTTATCCCGCTGGACCTGTGGGACCTCAACGCCGGCGAGCTGGCGGCGAATCCGACGTGGCGCGACGGGCAGCTGGCCGGCCGCCGCTGCTGGGCCGGTCTGGACCTGTCCAGCAAGCTCGACCTCACCGCCTGGGCGCTGCTGTTCGACGACGGGTCGATCCGGTGGCGGTTCTGGGTGCCGGAGGCCGTGGTGCCGGGCCTGGCCGAGGCAACCGACGGGGCGTTCCAGCGCTGGTGTGACGCGGAGTGGATCACCGTCACCGACGGCAACGTCATCGACTACCAGTCGATCTACGAGGCGATCGAGGAAGACCACGAGCAGTTCGCGATCGTCGACGTCACGTACGACAAGTGGTCGGGTGAGCCGGTCCGGCAGGAGATCACCGAGCGGACCGGGCTGGAGTGCTACGAGTCGGGCACGACGTACGACCGCATGACCGGCCCGATGACGGAGTTCTCCCGGGCGCTGCACGCGCGGGAGTACCGCCACGGCGGTAACCCGGTGGCGCGGTGGATGGCCGAGCACCTGAAGGGCAAGAGCCCGGCCGACGACCCGGACCGGGTCCGGCCGGTGAAGCCGGACCGCAAGACCCAGCACGTCCGTATCGACGGCATGCCCGCCCTGTTCTTCGCGATCGACGGGCAGATGCGCCAGGGCGAGGACGAGTACCTGGATTACCGGGGCCTGTCCACCGTCGGCTGAGAGGAGACCGATCGATGTCCGAAGAAACTGCGACCGGGCAGACCCCGGCCGAGCCGGGTGGGCTGGTGGCCACTGCGGCCCGGTCGGCGGGCGCGCGGATGTCCGCGCGCTTCGACCAGGTCGACGTGGTGGTGCTGGCGGGGCTGCTGCTGCTCGGCGCAGGCCTGTGGCAGTGGTGGTCGGTCGGTGTGGCGCTGACCGTGGTCGGGGTGCTGGTCCTGGTCGTCGGGATCCTCGGCGCGATGGCCAAGCCGGCCACCGCCGGCGGCGCGGATCGCCGGCAGGCCGGGGCCTGACCGTGGGCTTCCTGCGCTCGGTGCTGTCGCAGCGGGCGAGCGTCGGCGCGTCGTCGGGGCTGGCCACCCCGGAGAAGTGGGTGGAGGACTGGTTCACCGGCGGCGGGTCGGCGGGGGGCACGTGGGTGTCGGAGGACACCGCGCTGCACTACAGCCCGTTCTTCGCCGGCGTGAACGCGATCGCCACCGACGTCGGGAAGCTGCCGCTGCCGCTGTACGAGCGCCTCGACAAGGGCAAGCGCAAGGCCCGGGAACACCGCGTGTACCGGGTGCTGCACGACCAGCCGAACGACCTTATGGCGCCGATGGCGCTCAAAGGCACGGTGCAGGGCCACGCGCTGACCTGGGGCACCGGGTACGCGCACGTGCTGCGTAACGGCCGTGGTGAGGTGACCGAGGTGTGGCCGATCCGCCCGGACCGGATCACCCCGGAGGTCAAGCGGCTCGGCCCGGGCAAGATGTCGCTCACCTACCGGTACATCGACGATGTCAACGGCATCTACACGAGGTTGTGGCCGGACGAGGTGCTGCCGATCGGTGGGCTCGGCTACGACGGGATCCGCGGCTACAGCGTGGTGCAGCTGGCCCGCCGGTCGATCGGCCTGGGCATGGCCACCGAGCAGTACGGCAGCCAGTTCTTCCACAACGGCGCTCGCCCGGGCGGTGTCCTCAAGACGGCCAAGAAGATGTCCGAGGAGGGCCACAAGCGGCTCCAGGCCGACTGGGAGAACCTGCACCGCGGCCTCGACCGCGCGCAGCGGGTGGCCATCCTCGAGGAGGGCCTGGAATGGCAGGACATCGGCATCCCACCGGAGGACGCCCAGTTCCTGGAGACCCGCAAGCTCCAGGTCAACGAGATGTGCCGGTGGCTGCGGCTACCCCCGCACAAGATCGGTGATCTGGAACGGGCCACGTTCTCCAATATCGAGTGGCAGTCGCTGGAGTACCTGCAGGACACGCTGCTCGGGTGGCTGACCACCTGGGAGCAGTACGTCAACCTGCGGCTGCTCACCTCGCGGGAGCGGCCGAGGTTCTTCGCCGAGCACATCGTCGACGCCATCACCCGCGGCGACCTCAAGAGCCGGTACGACGCGTACGCGGTCGGCCGTAACTGGGGCTGGCTGTCCGGCGACGACATCCGCGAGAAGGAGAACGAGAACCCGCTGCCCGACGGCAAGGGCGAAACGTACCTGGTGCCGCTGAACATGCAGCCGGCGCCGGCGCCGGGCGATCCGCCGCAGCCGGGCCGGGCCTGCCCGGTGCACCCGGGCTGCACCTGCAACCAGACGGAGCACGCATGAACGACGACCCGCGCCGCCGGCGCGACCACGACCAGGACATCGACGACGACGGCCGCCGCGGGCAGGCCCGCCCGCCGGTGGACCGGCAGCAGCCCGGCGCGCCCCGCGACCGCCAGGCCCGATCGGAGGTGAACCGGTGAAGCTCGGCTACACCCGCGCGCTCATGGTCCGCGAGACGTCCGACGACGGCGACCTGCTGCGGTTCATCGGCGCTACCGAGGGCGAGAAGGGCGACGGGATCGCCCTCAAGATGTCCGGCGCGCAGCTCGACCGGTACCGCGCCAACCCGATCTTCGGGTACGGGCACCGCTACTGGGGTCGGGACAGCCTGCCCATCGGCCGGTCGGAGCGCACCGAGGTCGACGACGCGAAGCGGCTGATGTTCGACATCCGCTTCGACCGCGCCGACGACTTCGCGGCCACGGTGGAGCGCAAGTACCGCGACGGCTTCCTCAACGCCGTCAGCATCGGGTTCTCGGTCATCGAGTGGGAGGACCCGAAGACCCAGGACTACTGGCGCGGCGGCGTGGCCGAGAAGTGGGAGCTGTACGAGCTGTCCAGCACGCCCCTGCCGATGGACGCCAACGCCGTCGTCGAGTCCGGCCGCGCCGGCGGCCCGGACGTCGACGACGAACTGCTGCACTCCCTGCGCGGCCTGCTGGACCGCCTCGACGGCGAGTCGATCGCCGCGCTGCGGCAGCTGCTCGACCGCGCCGGCCAGCCC
>NZ_POTY01000305.1 GCF_003236315.1 Micromonospora craterilacus | reverse complement strand
CCGCCACCCGCCTCCCCGAACCGATCCAGCGGTACCGCGCCCTACGTGACCTCGCGCCCGAGATCAAGGCAGCCATCGCTGCCGCCCAGGACGCCGCGATCGCCGACGCCCGGCAGAGCGACCCCGAGGAGCAGGTGGCCGAGCGGGCGGGAGTCAGCGTCTCCGAGGTGCGCCGGCGGATGACCGCCCACGGCAAGCGCGCCGGCGTGCACCGCGGCCCCGGCCGTCCCCCGACGACTTAGGTCCAACGCGCCTGGGCCGCTGCGACGCCTGCTGACGCGGACGGCCGTGCCGCAGCCCTACGGCCGTGGTCCGGGCGCGCCGTGGTCCCCGCTCCGGCACCCGCCACGGGGAACCGCGCGGTGCCGGCCCGGGTGGCTGGTGGCGGTTTCGGCGCGACGGTCACCGGCCGGGTGCTGCCGTCGTCGGCGACGACGCGGATCCCCGCCCACTGCACGAACACCTCACGCCGGGCCGTGGCCACACCCCGCTGGTCCACCGCGTACCCGGACAGCCACACCCACCCGTCGTAGGTGATCCGGGGCATGATGGCGCCGAGCCGCAGCATCAACGGCCGCACCACGAACTGCGGGGAGGCCCGGCGGTCCAGCAGCAGGACCTGACCGGCGCGCAGCGCCGTCACCGCACCCGTCCGCGGCGTAGCTCGCACCGCAACGCGTCCGGCCGGTCGACGGCCGCCGCGGCATCCAGCGCGCCCAGGTACGCGGCCAGGCCCGCCGGGTCGCGTACGAAGTGCTCGCTGAGGCGCACCAGCGCGGGAGAGCAGGGCCACGGCGTGTCCGTGGCCGGGCAGGTGTCGCACGTCCACCCCGGCCGCCGCGGCATGTGTGTGCCGCCGAGCCAGCCGGGCAGCTGCTCGACGGCCCGGGCCGCCTGGGTCGCCTCGGCTGCCCAGGCGGCCCGCACGGTGAGCGGCCCGGTCATGATGCGGGCCCGTCGTAGAGGTGGCCGGCGGTGCGCCGGCGGGCCAGGGCGAGCGTTCGGGCCCGGGCCGCAGCGGCCTCGCGGTCCTGTATGGCCTGGCCGGTGCCGGGCGGCACCGGGAGATCGGTGCGCCGGAGCAGCTGGCGTACCGCCCAGCGGATGAGCGTCATCGGGTCGCCTCCCTCCGAGTGGGGAGGCGGCGACGGTGTCTCGTCTTGCTGGGGGACAGCCAGATGGGCGTCACCGCCGCCGCCTACTTCGGACTATCGGCGGTGGTGGGTGCCCGGGGTGTAACAGCCTGTTAAGTCGCGTCTCGGTCGGGGTCGAGGGGGTCGATTCCGAGACGGGTGGCCAGGTCGCGCAGCTCGGTGGAGCCGCGGCGCCGGGAGTCGCGGACCATCTGCCCGACGAGCTCGTGCACGCTCGGCCGGCTTCGGAGCTCCGCCGGCGATGCGGCGTCGGCCTCGAGGAAGGACCGAACGGCGCGGGTCTGGTCGCCGGCGGCGTACCAGCCACGTCCGGTGTCGATGTGCAGCCGGCACCGGCGGTTGGCGGTGCGGATCCGTGATCGGTCTACGTGCCGGGCGTGCAGCGGCGCCCGGTCCGGCTCGCCGTTTTCCACGGCGACGCCGACGCGCCAGATACCCACGTTGGCCGGCGAGAACTCCATCCGCCATGGATCGCTCGCGGCGCGCTGCGCGGCGCCGGCCGCCTCGGCGAGGTGCCCGTCGACGTCGCCAGCGCCGAGGGACGCGGCAGACAACGCCGCGTGTAGGTGCAGCATCCCGTACCACGTCAGGACATCGTCCCCGCCGTCGTCGCCCAGATGCTCGGCGGCTGCGGCTGCGGTAGTGAGAGATCGACGCCGGCCGCCTGCGGTGCCCGATGCCAGTGCGACCTGGGCGCCGGCGAACTCCGCGGCGGCGATCTCGACCGGGTGGCCGAGCCTCGCCGCGGCGAGCTGGGCGCGCTCGGCGTACCGCGCGGACAGGTCTACGTAGCCGAACGGCTTGACGGCGAGCGCAGCCGTCACTGTGGCCCGGACGAGCAGGGCCAGGCCGCGGTCGGCGCCGGCGTTGGCGTTGGCGAGTTGCCGGGCGTCAGCGACCAGGCCGGGCAGGATCTGGGCCAGCGTCGGGTAGTCGCAGGCCATCCGGGCCGCCGCGGCCTGGTCGGCCCGGGCGGCGACGTCGGCCATGTCCGGCAGTTGGTCAGGATCCGGGTCGTCGTCCAGGGCGCCGCGCAGCGCCGGCACGGCGGCGTAGACGGCGAGGTCGTCGCTGGAGCGTGGTGGTGTGGGCTGCCCGGTCAGGACGGTGGCGCTGACCCGTAGCGCGCTGGCGAGCGCGATCAGCAGGTCCCGCTTGGCCACCGGCCGTTTCCCGCGCTCGATCATCGAGATGTAGGCGTGGCTGACGCCCACGGCAGTGGCTAGATCCTGCTGGGACATGCCGCTGATCCCGCGCCACTCGGCGACGCGACGTCCGATGTAGTCGCTCATGGTGCCCTCCCGCACGAGGGTGGTGAGTCGTTCGGCCAGTTCCCGCACGGACTGGCGCGTAGCTAGCACGGTACGCGCTGTCATGGCCGGCTGCTACTGTGTCGGTAGCGCGCTGGGGGTCGGACCGCACATCCGACCCCCGTTCTTTTTGCCCGATATCGGGCGCACACGTGGACACGTGTCCACGTGCGGACGTGTCCGGGGCGGTCCCTACCGTCACACTCATGATCGATCCGGCGTCGGGCGTCCCTGCCTGGCGGCAGCTCGCCGACCTGCTGCGGGCACGCATCGCAGCTGGTGAGTGGCCGCCCGGCGCGCGGCTGCCGTCGGAGACCGATCTCGTGCAACAGTACGAGCTCGGCCGCACGACGGTACGCCGCGCGATCTCGTCGCTGCGGTCCGCCGGGGTGGTCGAGGTGATCCACGGCTGGGGCATGCGGGTGCCCGCGCCGCGGGAGATGGAACGGGTGGTCGCCGAGTCGGGGTCGATCATCACGATCCGGATGCCGACACCGATGGAGCGCGCCACGTGGGAGATGCCTGACGGCGTGGGGATGATCGTGGTGACCGGGCCAGATGGCGTCCCATATGCCTACCCAGGGGACCGTACGGAGGTTGTGGCCCCGTAGGCGAGCTACGCCCCGTTGGTCGGTTGCGGCAGATTCCGCCAGACGTCGGATGTTGCAATCCGGGGCCGGATCGATGGTGGTGCACGGTGTAGCTGACTCTGGGTTCATGGGGCGCAAGTCCCCTCGGCGGGATTATCACCGAGAGTCGACCACATAGCACGGACGGCCGTCGCACAGGTGCCAGCCTGCCTGCCGAGGCCATTCGTGTCACGCCCATCCCCCGCCCGGCGGCTTACAAGGGCCAGCCGATCCGTGTTTGATCAGCACTCTTAATCGCTTCTTTAGAGACGAGGAGCTGATCATGAGTGCCCCTGTTGATCGCGCTGTGGTGTTCGTGCCCGCGTCGACGACTGACCCTGCCGAATTCGCGTCGATCGCCGCGCCCTGCTTGGAGCGTGTGGAGGTCTGCGGGTACGCCTTCGTGGGCGTGGTCCGGACGTGGGAGGACGCCTTGCGGCTGATCCGGGACGGCCGGGCGCACGTGGTGGTGGTCGCCAGCCGGTCACACCTGCCGCATGACCGGCGACCGCGGATCGAGGCGGTGGCCGATGCGGTGCGAGCGGATGGTCCGGGCTCGCACTGCGTGGCACCGCCGGAGGCATCGGCGCCGCGGTCACGCCGGGCGCGCCGCGTGCGGTAGCCGATCACGGCGACGCCCCGACCGAGTCCCGGTCGGGGCGTCGCCGTGATTCGGGGATCGTGATCAGGTTGGCAGTTGCAGTGAGCTCACGGCCGCCGACTTCGCCGCGGCGGTGGCGGCGACGTACACCTGGGTGGTCTGGGGGGTGCTGTGGCCCAGCAGTTCCTGGGCGACGCGCAGGTCCCGGCCGGCGGACTGGTAGACGTGGGTGCCGTACCAGTGCCGCAGCCGGTGCATCGACACTGCGGCGTGGCCCAGCGTCGCCTGTAGGTGGTAGTTCGCGCGCTCCTGGACCTGGATACGGTTGGCGGGCCGGCCGGCGCGGGTGCGGGCGATCGGTCCGGCCGGCATCTGTTGCACCGCTGCCCAGACGTCCGGGTGGGTGGGCACCACCCGCTCCTTGTCCCCCTTGCCGTGGATCCACGTCTGCTCGGCGGTGACGTCGGCCCGGTCGAGGTCGGCGATCTCGCAGCAGCGCATCCCGGAGGCCGCAGCGAGCAAGTACCAGGTACGCATGGGCTCCCGTGCCCGCCGCAGGATGTCCGCCAACTCCTCGTTACTGATCGGGCGTGGGCTGCGCGCCGGCACCTTCACACGCGAGAGATGCGCGGCCGGGTTGTAGTCCAGGCGAGGGTTGC
Organism: Micromonospora craterilacus; assembly: GCF_003236315.1. Lineage (GTDB taxonomy): Bacteria > Actinomycetota > Actinomycetes > Mycobacteriales > Micromonosporaceae > Micromonospora > Micromonospora craterilacus. The sequence continues at coordinate 2,841 of NZ_POTY01000305.1, read as the reverse complement.
CCGGGTCGCTCGCCCAGGCGTAGAAGCCGCCCACGATCGCAGTGAGCTTCGCCTTGTACGCGGGTTTGCGGCCGTCCACGTGGATGGCGTCGCGCAGCTCGTCGCCACACGCGTAGGCGAGCCCCTCGGGCAGCGTCCGGTCGAGGATGCACAGCTCCTCCGCGTAGGTGTTGACGGTCGCCTCCGCTCGGCTGAGGACCTGCAGATGTCGCTGGTAGGCGGTGATCAGGTCGTGGCTGTGCGGCGCTCGGGTCGCGGTTACGGTGAACACAGATCGCCTCCCGTGTTGGCGGTCGAGCGCCCGGTGCGCGGCGATTGCCCCGCCGCCCCGGGCGCGTCACGTCAGGTGCTGATCCTGTGACGGATCGGGCTGTGGGGCTATCGACCGCTGGGGCGGTCAATCCGGGCGGGGCGGCGCAGGGACGGCGGAACGGGTGACACCGGCCGGGTGGAGTCGGCTCCGGTTCGGCCCTTCGGCCGGGTCGGGCCCGGTCCCGTCGTGGGGGTGGTCCGATCGGCTGAGGCGCCCGAACGCTCGTTCAGCGGGTAGGTCGACCGGTGGGTAGCAAGCCGACAACCGGTGCGAAGCCCACTGGTCGAACTGGCCGCCGCCCGGCCGGAACCGAGGCCGGGAGCGACCCGGTGCACCACGCCACGGGCGTCACCGCCGGTCACCGGCGACGACGCGGCAGCCTCAGGCGGCGACCTGCGCCGCGATGCGGTCGCCTACCTCGGCGGTACCCAGGGCTACGCCCGGGCCACGGCTGGCCAGCTCCGCGCTGACCGCGGTGGTGATCCGGGCCGCGGCGTCGGCGTGCCCGAGCTGGTCGAGCAGCAGGGCACCGGAGAGTACGGCGGCGACCGGGTCGGCCACGCCACGCCCGGCGATGTCCGGCGCGGAGCCGTGCACCGGCTCGAACATCGACGGGTACGTCCCGTCGGGGTTGATGCTGCCGCTGGCGGCGAGCCCGATCCCGCCGGTCACCGCGGCGGCGATGTCGGTGAGGATGTCGCCGAAGAGGTTGTCGGTGACCACGACGTCGTACCGCTGCGGCTGGGTGACCAGGAACATCGCGGCGGCGTCGACGTGCTGGTACTCGGTGGTCACGTCGGGGTGCTCGGCGGCCACCGCCTCGAAGGTGCGGGCCCACAGCGAGCCGGCGTGGGTGAGCACGTTGGTCTTGTGCACCAGGGTCACCTTGCGCCGCTCGCGCCGCCGGGCGCGGGCGAAGGCATCCCGGACGACCCGCTCCACCCCGTGCCGGGTGTTCAGGCTCTCCTCGGTGGCGATCTCGGCCGGGGTGCCCCGGTGCAGCGCGCCGCCGGCGCCCGCGTACAGCCCCTCGGTGCCCTCACGGACGACCACCAGGTCGACCTCGCCCGACTTGACCGTCGCCAGCGGGCTGGTGACGCCGGGCCAGAGCCGCGACGGACGGAGGTTGACGTACTGGTCGAAGGCGAACCGCAGCTTGAGCAGCAGGCCCCGCTCCAGCACGCCGGGCGGGACGGTCGGGTCGCCGACCGCGCCGAGCAGGACGGCGTCGTGCCCGGCCAGCTCGGTCAGCACCGAGTCGGGCAGCACCTCGCCGGTGCGGTGGTAACGTGCCGCACCGAGGTCGTACTCGGTCGCCTCGACCCCCGGCAGCGCCGCGTCGATGACCTTGCGGGCCTCCGCGACCACCTCGGGTCCGATCCCGTCCCCGGCCACCACCGCGATCCGTGCCACGTCCGTCAGCTCCTTCGCTCGTGTCGGCTCGACGGTACGCCGCCGTCCCGCTTCCCGGTACGGATGTTCCACTTTTCGGGAATCCGGGATGCACAGCAGCTTCCCAGGGGGCATTCATGGGGCGGTCATGTCCGCTGCCTAGCGTGAGCCTTGACGGCTCACGGGGCCGGACGCCCACTGCGACGGCGCGGCGGGCGTCGAGGAGAGGGCGATGCGATGTGGACCGACGAGCAGCCACGAACCCGCTGGGCGGACCCGGCGACCTTCCGCTTCCGCCGCCCCGACCTGCGGCTGGGCGCCCGCGACCCGCGACCTGACCGGTCCGGCCCGGTGGCCGGGGACCGGATCGCCGTCCGGCACAGCGTGCGCACCTCGACCGCCGAGTACACCCTGCTGCTGAACGCACCCGAGTGGCTCGGCCGGCGGGGAGTCGGCGAGGCGCTGCGCGACGCGGTGGCCGAGCTACGGGCGATCGACCTCACCTACGGCCCGAACCAGCCGGAGAGCCTGGTGTCCCGGCTGCGCCGGGGCGAGATCGGTCCCGAGTCGTACCCGCCGCTGGCCGACCTGGTGGACCGGTGCGCCGCGATGCGGGCAGCCACGGACGGCTGGTTCGACGCCTGGGCGGTGCCCGGCGGCTTCGACCCGGGCGGCCTGCTCGGCGGGTGGGCGGTCGAGCGGGCGGCGGCCCGGTTGCGGGCCGCCGGCATCCACGACTACGCGGTGCTCACCGGCGCCGACCTGGTGGTACGCGGCCACGCCGGGCACGGCGGCCCGTGGCGGGTCGCGGTGCACCACCCGACCGATCGGCGCCGGGCACCACTGGTGCTGGAGATGGCCGCAGGCGCGATCGGCACCTCCGGGGTGACCGGCCGGCAGGGACATGTGGTGGACCCGCACACCGGCGAGCCGGCCGACCAACTGGTCGCCGCGACGGTGGTGGGCCCCGACCTCGCGGTGGCCGACGCCTACGCCACCGCGCTGTACGCCGCGGGTCCGGCCGGGCTGGCCTGGTTCCGCTCCGGATCGGACTACCGCCCGCTGCTCGCCGCCCGCCGCTGAGGGCGGGCCGTCCACAGTCGACAGTGTGTGCGGCGGGGTGGGTGGATCCGGGG
>NZ_POTY01000304.1 GCF_003236315.1 Micromonospora craterilacus | reverse complement strand
ATCCAGGGCAGCCAGCAGCAGCGGCCACCGGCCGCCGGTGCCGGCGGTCCCCGGCCGAGCCCGGCGTCGATGCCGCCGCGGCCCAGCCCCGCTTCGATGCCGCCGCGGCCCAGCCCGGCGTCGATGCCGAGCCAGCGTCCCGGTCGTCCGGGTGGCCCGGGTGCCGGTCGTCCCGGTGGGGGCGCCGGTCGTCCGGGTGGCGGCGGTGGCGGTGGCTACCGTGGCGGTCCCGGTGGTGGCGGCGGTGCCGGTGCCGGCGGTGGCTTCCGTCCGGGTGCGCCGGCCGGTGGCGGCGGGCGTCCGGGTGGCGGTGGCCGTGGCCGTGGCGGCGGTGCCGCGGGTGCCTTCGGGCGTCCGGGTGGCAAGCCGACCCGTGGTCGCAAGTCCAAGAAGCAGCGCAGACAGGAGTTCGACAACCTGTCGGCCCCGACCATGAGCTCGGGCGCGCCCCGGGGTCAGGGTCAGGTCGTTCGGCTCTCCCGTGGCGCCTCGCTGTCGGACTTCGCTGACAAGATCAACGCCAACCCCGGTTCGCTGGTCCAGGAGATGTTCAACCTGGGCGAGATGGTCACCGCGACCCAGTCGTGCTCCGACGACACCCTGCTGCTGCTGGGTGAGCACCTTGGCTTCAACGTGCAGATCGTCAGCCCGGAGGACGAGGATCGCGAGCTGCTCGCGCAGTTCAACATCGACCTCGACGCCGAGGTGGCGGAGGACCGCCTGGTCAGCCGTGCGCCGGTGGTGACCGTCATGGGTCACGTCGACCACGGTAAGACCAAGCTGCTCGACGCGATCCGCAAGGCGAACGTGGTGGCGGGCGAGGCCGGCGGCATCACCCAGCACATCGGTGCCTACCAGGTCCACGTCCCGCACGAGGGCGAGGACCGGGCGGTGACCTTCATCGACACCCCGGGTCACGAGGCGTTCACCGCCATGCGTGCCCGTGGTGCCCAGGTGACGGACATCGTGATCCTGGTGGTGGCGGCCGACGACGGCGTGATGCCGCAGACCATCGAGGCGCTCAACCACGCCAAGGCGGCGGACGTGCCGATCGTGGTCGCGGTCAACAAGGTCGACAAGCCGGAGGCCAACCCGGACAAGGTCCGCCAGCAGCTGACCGAGTACGGCCTGGTCGCCGAGGAGTACGGCGGCGAGACGATGTTCGTCAACGTGGCCGCGAAGCCGGGCATCGGCATCGAGGACCTCCTCGAAGCGGTGCTGCTCACCGCCGACGCGTCGCTGGAGCTGACCGCTCCGACCGACGGGCCGGCGCAGGGTGTGGCCATCGAGGCGCACCTGGACAAGGGCCGCGGTGCGGTGGCGACGGTGCTGGTGCAGAAGGGCACCCTGCGGGCGGGCGACTCGATCGTCGCCGGCGGGGCGCACGGCCGGGTCCGGGCGATGCTCGACGAGAACGGCAACCAGGTCACCGAGGCCGGTCCGGCGCGTCCGGTCATGGTTCTGGGTCTGACCGCGGTGCCGGGCGCGGGCGACACCTTCCTCGCCGCGGCGGACGACCGCACGGTGCGGCAGATCGCCGAGCAGCGGCAGGCGCGGCGGCGGGCGGCGGCGTTCGCCAACTCCCGTGGCCGGGCCACCCTCGAGACGCTCATGGAGCAGCTCAAGGAGGGCGAGAAGACGTCGCTCAACCTCATCCTCAAGGGCGATGTCTCCGGTTCGGTGGAGGCCCTGGAGGACGCGCTGTTCAACCTCGACATCCCCGAGGAGGTCCAGCTCAAGGTCCTCGACCGGGGCGTCGGCGCGATCACCGAGAGCAACGTCATGCTCGCGAGTGCCTCGTCCGAGCCGGTCACGATCATCGGCTTCAACGTGCGGGCCTCCAACAAGGTCCGCGAGATGGCCGACCGCGAGGGCGTGGAGATCCGGTACTACACCGTCATCTACCAGGCCATCGAGGAGATCGAGGCGGCGCTCAAGGGTCTGCTCAAGCCGGAGTTCGAGGAGGTTGAGCTGGGCACTGCGGAGATCCGCGACGTGTTCCGCTCGTCCAAGATCGGCAACATCTCCGGTTGCATCGTCCGGTCGGGTGTCATCCGGCGCAACGCGAAGGCGCGCCTGCTGCGCGACGGCACGGTGGTGGCGGACAACCTCACCATCAGCTCGCTCAAGCGGTTCAAGGACGACGCGACGGAGGTCCGGGAGGGCTTCGAGTGCGGTCTGACCCTGGGTGGTTACAACAACGTCCAGGTCGGCGACGTGATCGAGACCTTCGAGATGCGGGAGAAGGTTCGCGCCTGATCCTGCGGTGACGCACTGGTCAAGGGGTTTACGCCGGGCGGCGTAAACCCCTTGATCATGTGGGGCGGGTTGCCGGTAGTGTCGGTAGCCGATGTACACCGCAACCGCAGTATTCGACCTGCTGCTGCCGGGGGACTCCCGGTCGCTCAAGGCCAAGAGATCGTACGTACGGCCGATCGTGGCGGCGCTGCGCCGCTTCGAGGTGTCGGCTGCCGAGGTGGGGGCGCTCGACCTGCACGGGCGAGCGGAGATAGGGGTGGCGATCGTGGCCGCTGAGGCGGCGCACGCCCGCGAGGTGCTCGACTCCTGCGAGCGGCTGGTGGCCGGGCGGCCGGAGATCGAACTGCTGTCGGTGCGCCGCCGGCTGCACGGCGAGGAGGACTGACCATGGCGGGCGACCATCGGCCGCCCCGCGCGGCGGTCCGCAGGGCGCGGGTAGGGTTCGAGGTGTTGGGGCCGGTCCGGGCTCCGGTGACGTGGGCGTCACCGATCCTGGCCGGTAGCGGGACGCCGTGGAGGTGGCGGAGATGACGGATCCGGCCAAGGTACGCCGGCACGCGGAGCGGGTGCGTGAACTGGTCGCGTCGGTGGTGCGGAGCCAGATCAAGGACCCGCGGCTCGGCATGATCACTATCACCGACGCCCGGATCACCGCTGATCTGCGTGACGCCACGGTCTTCTACACCGTGCTGGGTGACGCGGCGGCCCAGGCGGGCACCGCCGCCGCGCTGGACAGCGCCAAGGGCATGCTGCGCAGCACGGTCGGCAAGGCGCTCGGCCTGCGCCACTCGCCGACCCTGACCTTCGTCCTGGACGACGTGCAGGACCAGGTCAAGCACATCGACGACCTGCTCGCGGCGGCCCGTAACGCGGATGCCGAGGTACAGCGCATCGCCGCCAAGGCCGAGTACGCGGGCGACGCCCAGCCGTACCGGGTCGAGGAGGCCGAGGAGGGTGACGCCGAGGACGGCGACGCCGACGATGCCCGGGGTGGGGACCGTCGGTGACCGCCCATTCCGGCGGTGCCCTGACCGAGGCGACCCCGGCCGCGCCGATCCCGGCCGGCCCGACCTCTGCCGATTCCGCCGGCCAGGCGCTTGACGGTCCGGCTCCGGACGGCGCTGCCGGTCCGACCGAGTCCGACTGGGTCGCCGCCGTCGCGGCGGTACGCCAGTTGCCGCCCGACGGCCGGGTGCTGCTGATCTGTCACGTCAACCCGGACGGCGACGCGCTGGGCAGCATGCTCGGCTTCGGGCTCGGGCTGCGCCGGCTCGGCGTACGCCGGCTACAGGCGACCTTCCCCGGTCCGCCGGAGGTGCCCGAGCCGTTCCGCGGTCTGCCCGGCCTCGACCTGCTGGTGCCGGCGACCGACGCCGACCCGCAGCCGGACCTGGTCATCTGCTTCGACGCGGCGAGCGATTCGCGGCTCGGGGAGCTGGCCGACCGGCTGACCGGCAGCGCCACGGCCCTGGTGCTCGACCACCACGCCTCCAACGGCGGCTTCGGCGACGTCAACCTGGTCGACCCGGCCGCGGCGGCGACCTCGGTGGTCGCGGAGGAGCTGCTGGCCCGGCTCGGCGTCACGCTGGACGCCGGCATCGCCGAGTGCCTGTACGTGGCGTTGAGCACCGACACCGGCTCGTTCCGGTTCGACGCGACCACGCCGGCCGTGCACGAGATGGCGGCCCGCCTGCTGGCCACCGGGATCCGCCCGGGCGACATCTCCCGACGCGTCTTCGACAGCCGCCCCTTCGGCGCGGTGCGGCTCTTCGGCGAGGTGCTCGGCCGGGCCCGGCTGGAGCCGGCCGCCGCCGCCGGGCACGGCCTGGTCTGGACGTACGCGACCCTGGACGACCTGGCCCGGCACGACCAGCGGCCGTACGTGCTGGAGGCCCTGATCGATCCGGTCCGGTGCACCGCCGAGGCCGACGTGAGTTGTGTGATCAAGCAGACCGGGCCGGCCGACTGGGCGGTGTCCCTGCGTAGCAAGGGCGCGGTGGACGTCAGCCGGGTGGCCGTCGCGCTGGGCGGCGGTGGGCACCGGCTCGCCGCCGGCTTCACCGGCCGGGGCACGGTCGACGAGGTGGTCGACCGGATCCGGGCCGAGCTGGCCGCACCCGCCGGGAAGGGCGGCGACCAGCCGGGGTAGGGGTTATTTCCGGGGCGTCTCCGGGCATGTTGACGTTCCGGCGGCCTGGACAGGGCGGGGAGAATCGGATGATGGAGCAGCCCCACGATCTCACCGTCGAGGCCCCTCGCACCTGGGAGCGTCCGGTCGTCTGCGTGCCGGTGCTCGTCGCCCTTTCGCTGGTCGGCGGTCGCTTTCCGTCCTTCTCGACGGAGGCCAACCTGTACGTCTTCGGCACCGGCGGGGTGCTGATCTGGCTAGGTCTGACCAGGCGGGTGCAGGGCCATACGGCGCCGCAGCGCCTCAGTTCGGGTGCGATCTGGTGGACTTTGCCGGTGGTGGTCTTCGGGGTCTTCGAGGGGGCCACCTTCTTCGCGGCGGCCGGCGACGACTTCCCCACCTTCTCCCTGCTGGCCGATCCGCTGCTGGAGGACCGCCTGGTCCGCTCGGCCGGCTGGTTGGTCTGGCTGTCGGCGTTCTGGGGGCTGGTGCGGCGATGATGCGGGCACTGGCGATCGGCGGATTCCTGGTCGGGCTGGCGCTGTTCGGTCTGATCGAGTGGCTGGCCCGGCGGGAGGGGTCGCGGATACCGACCCTCGGCGAGGTCTGCGCCTACGTGATGCGGTACGAGGTGGGCCCGGTCCCGGTCGGCCGGATCGGGTTGTTCGGCTTCTGGTGGTGGGTCGGCTGGCACTTCCTGGCCCGGTGACGGGGACCCAACCTGTCCAGATGGCGGGAACAGCGCGCACCATGTGGACCTGAACGATAACTTGGGAAACGGTCGGCGCCGCTTCGGCGCAGGTCAGGGACGGCGGAGCCATACCCGGCGCCGCTTCCCTCCAGGGTCGACCGACCCCGGGCCACCACGCCGCCCAGCCACCGCTCCGGTGACCCCGGAAGAGGTGCCGGGTGCCTCGCAACAACGCCCGTGACGCGCCGTCGCGCCTGGCGGCGCGCGCCCTGGAAGGGGTCCACCATGCCCGCCAAGCCCAAGCCCGAGACCACCGACGAGGCCCGTGAGCAGGCCCGCCGCGCCCTGCAGACCTCCATGGACACCCGTCAGTGACCGTACGCGACCGGCGGTGACGCCGAGCCGTCCCGGGTACGGCGTCACCGCCCGCCCGCCGCTGCGGACAGCACCCTTGGGCGGGTAAGTAGCGCATCAGCTTGCTCCCCTTACTCATCGCGTGCCACGATCGGCGGCGATGAGCCAGCCCACCAGCACCACCGACCGGGCGGCCTCGCCGCGCCGGATCGCCGCGCTCGCCCTGCCGGCCCTCGTGGTCCTGGCCGCCGAGCCGCTCTACGTACTCGTCGACACCGCGGTCGTCGGCCATCTGGGCCGGGTCCCGCTGGCCGCCGTGGCGGTCGGCGGCACCGTGATGACCCTCACCGTCTGGCTGGGCACCGTGGTCGCGTACGGCACGACCGGCCGGGCGGCCCGCCGATTCGGTGCCGGGGACCGAGCCGCCGCGGTGGCCGAGGGCGTACAGGCATCCTGGCTGGCCCTCGGCGTGGGGGTGCTGGTCGTCATCGGCATGCAGTTCGGTGGCGGCGCGCTGGCCGGTGCCCTGGCCGGGGGTGGTGAGGTCGGAGTGGCCGCCGCCGAGTGGCTGCGGATGGCCGCGTTCGGCGCACCCGGGCTGCTGCTCGCCGCCGCCGGCAACGGCTGGCTGCGCGGCGTGCAGGACACCCGCCGGCCGTTGGCCTTCGTGGTCGGCCCCAACCTGCTGTCCGCGGTGCTGTGCCCGGTGCTGGTCTACCCGGCGGGCCTGGGACTGATCGGCTCGGCGGTGGCGAACGTGATCGCGCAGACCCTCTCCGGTGCCCTGTTCGCCGCCGCCCTGGTGGCCGAGCGGGTGGCGCTGCGCCCGCGCCCACGGGTCATCCGCCAGCAACTGGTGCTCAGCCGCGACCTGCTCATCCGGGGGGTGGCCTTCCAGGCCAGCTTCCTGTCCGCCACCGCGGTCGCCGCGCGGTTCGGCGCCGCCGCCGTCGGCGCCCACCAGATCGCCGTGCAGCTCTGGTTCTTCGCGGCGCTGGTGCTCGACGCGCTGGCCATCGCCGCGCAGGCGCTGGTGGGGGCCGCGCTCGGTGCCGACGACGGCGTGGGGGCCCGTGCGCTGGCCCGGCGGATCGGCCGGCTCGGCGCGGTCTGCGGCGCGGCGTTCGCCCTGCTGGCGGCGGCCGGTGCCGGCGTCGTACCGACCTGGTTCAGCTCCGACTCGGCGGTACGCGAGCAGGCGTTGGTCGCCTGGCCCTGGTTCGTCGCGATGCTGCCCCTGGCCGGGGTGGTGTTCGCGCTCGACGGGGTGCTGATCGGCGCGGGTGACATCCGCTACCTGCGCAACCTGACGGTGGTCGGTGCGCTGGGCGGATTCCTGCCGGCGATCTGGCTCGCCTACGCCTTCGACCTCGGCCTCGGCGGCATCTGGGCCGGGCTGATGCTGTTCATCGTGATCCGCCTGGTGGCCCTGCTGCTGCGGCTGCGTTCCGGCGCCTGGGCGGTCACCGGTGCGGTGCGGCCCGAGTCTCGTGCCGGTGTCGCCGCCTGATCAGACCTGGCCGTAGAGACCGTAGGCCAACATCACCATGACCAGGATCACCACGAACGACACCAGCATGGCGCCGATCTTGACGGTGTTCGGGAAGCGCTGGTAGAGCCGCTGCCGCCGCTGCCAGGCCCACCAGCGGCGGCGCAGCCAACCGGCGCCGGGCAGGGCGGCCATGCCGTCGGCGAGCCGGGTGCCCAGGGTGCGCCGGGCCGGGGGTGGGTCGCGCATCCAGTCGGGCAACGTGGGGCGCGGGTCGAGCGTGCCGCCGTGGCCGACCCGGCGGGTCCGGGC
>NZ_POTY01000303.1 GCF_003236315.1 Micromonospora craterilacus | reverse complement strand
CTATCGGCGCGACGGGACACGACGGCAGGTGGGCGGGCGTGCGGGAGACAGCGGTTGAGCCGATCGTCGGCGGCGGTGACGCCAGCCTGGCCGAGCAGGTGTGGCGCAACGCGGCGGAGGATCCGGACGCGGTGCAGTTCATCCGCCCGGACCCGGACCCACGGTCGTGGCCGGTACGACGATCCGGTCGGGGCGGCTCGCTGCCGGTGACCTGCCGGCAGTTCCGCGACGACGTGCTGGCCCTGGCCCGCGGCTTCGTTGCCGCCGGGGTGGCCCACGGCGACCGGGTCGGGCTGCTCAGCCGCACCCGCTACGAGTGGACGCTGGTCGACTACGCGCTCTGGTCGATCGGCGCGGTCACCGTGCCGATCTACGACACCTCCAGCCTCGATCAGATCCACTGGATCCTCGGCGACTCCGGAGCGGTCGGCTGCGTGGTGGAGACCGCCGACCACGCCGCCACCGTGACCGGGATGCGCCCGGACCTGCCCGCGTTGCGGCAGACCTGGCGGATCGACGTCGGCGAACTCATCGAGCTGGCCGCCAAGGGCCGCGGCGTGGACAGCGCTGAGGTCGACGCCCGGCGGGCCGCGGTGACCGGCGCGGACATGGCCACGATCGTCTACACCAGCGGCACCACCGGCCCGCCGAAGGGCTGCGTGCTGACCCACCGCAACATCACCGCCGACGTCGGCAACGCCACCGCCGTGCTGCCGCAGGTGCTGCATCCGGGTGCGTCGACCGTGCTGTTCCTGCCGCTGGCACACGCCTTCGCCCGGCTGATCCAGGTCGGCATGGTGCACAACCGGGCCACGATGGTGCACAGCGCCGACGTCTCCGGAGTGCTCGACCAGCTGCGCCGGTTCCGGCCCACCTTCATCCTCGCCGTGCCCCGGATGTTCGAGAAGATGCACGACCAGGCCCGGCACATGGCCGAGGACTCGCACCGGGGGTGGCTGTTCAGCCTGGCCGAGCAGGTGGCCGTACGGTACAGCCGGGCCCAGGACCGGCCGCACGGCCCCGGAGTACCGCTGAGCCTGGCGCACCTGCTGTTCGACCTCGCGGCGTACCGGCAGTTGCGTGCCGCGCTCGGCGGGCGGTGCCGGATGGCCATCGTCGGTGGGGCGCCGCTGGGGGAGTGGCTCGGGCACTTCTTCCGCGGCGCGGGCATCACCGTGCTGGAGGGCTACGGCCTGACCGAGACCTCACCGGCGTTGGCCGCGAACCTGCCGACCGCGATGCGGATCGGCACGGTCGGCCGGCCGCTGCCCGGGGTGCGGATCCGCATCGCCGACGACGGGGAGGTGCTGGCCCGCGGCGACGTGGTGTTCCCCGGCTACTGGAACAACCCGGAGGCCACCCGGGCGGCGTTGGCCGACGGCGGGTGGTTGCACACCGGGGACCTCGGCCGCCTCGACGACGACGGGTTCCTGCGGATCACCGGCCGGACGAAGGAGATCATGGTCACGGCCGCGGGCAAGAACCTCGCGCCCGCGCCGATCGAGGAGCGCATCCGCGCGCATCCGCTGGTCAGCCAGTCGATGCTCGTCGCCGACGGCCGCCCGTACGTCGCCGCGCTGGTCACCGTCGACCCGCAGGCGTGGCAACGGTGGCGCGACGCGCACGGGCATCCCGGCGCGTCCCTGGCCAAGCTGCGCGACGACCCGCAGCTGCGCGACGAGATCCAGGGTGCGATCGACCAGGCCAACCGGACGGTCTCCCACGCGGAGCAGGTGAAGACCTTCCGGATCCTGTCCCGGGACCTCACCGAGGCCGACGGGGAACTCACCCCCACCCTCAAGATCAAGCGGGAGGCGGTGCAGGACCACTTCGCCGACGACATCGCCGCCCTGTATCGGGGCCACTGAGCCGCCCACCCCGCCCCGTTGCTTGTTAAGAAGGGGCCCTTCCTCTACGCGAGGCGTTAAGAAGGGGCCCTTCCTTACGTCGGTGCGGTTGTCAAGCGTCAGGCGGACGATCGGGGTGTATTTGGCCGACAGCTCTGCTGATCTTTTCGGCCTACCGTGCACGCACCCGTAGCCCCCGGAGGACCCCCCATGTGCGTCGACACGGCCAACCGCGCCGAGATCAGAGTCTCCATCCAGGACCGGCGTGCGCCGGACCGCGCCGCCGGTCACCTCGCCGTCGGTGTGCTGATCGACGGCGATCAGGTGCTCGTGCCCAACCCGTCCAAGCAGCTGCTCGACCCGCACGCCGACCTCGAGGTGGTGATCTTCCCGGCCAGCCTGGAGGAGCGGCTGCCGGTCGAGGTGGCGCCGGTGTGGAAGTGGCGTCGGTTCGCGCTGACCGACCAGGCGCCAGTGGCCGTCATCGCGTCCCTGGGCCGTACCTCCGGCTACAGCTCCCAGGTCGGACGGGCCGACTCGGCCGCCCTGGCCAAGGCGATCGAGGGCGCCGGCGGCGACCTGTGGGAGGCGTTGCGCCGGCTGGACATCGTCGCCGGCGATATCCACGTCGTCGACGACGACCTGCTGCGCCGTGCCGGCGAGCTGGAGCAGGCCCAGCGCGAACCGCGCCGAGCCGAGCACCGGTTCGGCTCGATGCGTGAGCTGACCGGTGGCTTCTGCATCCTGTTCTGCTTCTGCCAGCCGCACGGTCCACGATGACCGCCCCGGCCGTACCGCCGACCGGGCCGGCCCGCCGGGACGTCCCGGCCCGTCGCGACGTCCTGGTCGCCGCGGCGGTCTGGCTGCTCGACCTGGCGCTGTTCTCCACCGCCGGCACCGACCTCGCCCGCGCCGGCGGCCTGGGCGGCTCCACCGCCCTGCTGCTGGCGTTCGCGGTGCTCGGCCCGATCGCCCTGCTGTGGCGCCGCCGGGCGCCGGTCACCGTATTCGTGGTGGTCTGGGCCCTCGGTCTCGTCGGCACCGCCCTGGTGCCCGGCTACCAGCCGGTGCTCGGCGTGCTGGTCGCCCTCTTCGCCGTGGGCGCGTACGCGCCGGCCATCCGCGCCTGGGTCACCGTCCCAGCGCTGGCCCCGTACCTGGTCATCGCCGCCAACGAGGCGTGGCTGGCCGGTCGGGAGGACGCCGGCCGACGCACCGCCGTCTTCGTCGGCCTCGCCCTGGTCTACGCCCTGGTGGTCGGTGGCACCTGGGCGTTGGGCTGGTGGGCGGGCAGCAACCGACGCCGGCTCGCGGCTGCCGAGCGCCTCCGCGCCGTCGAGGCGGAACGCGCGGTGGCCGACGAACGGGCCCGCATCTCCCGGGAGCTGCACGACATCGTTGCGCACACGGTGACGGTGATGCTGTTGCAGGCCGGCGGCGCACGGCGCGTCCTGGCCACCGACCCGGACCGGGCCGGGCAGGCGTTGACCCACATCGAGCAGGCCGGCCGGCAGGCCGTCGAGGAACTGCGCCGGATGCTCACCGTGATCGCGCCCGGCGACCCCGCACCGGTCGACCCCCGGCACCCGGGCCCCGGCGACGTCGAGGAGCTGGTGGCCCGGATGAGCGCCAGCGGGCTGCGGGTGGAGTTCGCGGTCGACGGGCCGGCCCGACCGGTGGACCCGAGCGTGGGCCTGGCCGCCTACCGGACGGTCCAGGAGGCGTTGACCAACGTGGCCCGGTACGCCGGCCCGCAGGCCACCGCCACCGTCCGGTTGACCTGGGCCGACGAGCTGGAGGTGGAGGTGCGCGACACCGGCGGCGACGGCACCGCCGCCGGTGGTGCGCTGTCCACCGGGCGCGGGCTGGTCGGGCTGCGCGAGCGGGTCGCGGTCGCCGGCGGCGAGCTGACCACCGGGCCGGTGCCGGGGAAGGGCTTCCGGGTGTACGCCCGGCTGCCGCTGCCGCCCGTCGAGGTGGGGGTGCCGTCGTGATCCGGGTGGGGCTCGCCGACGACCAGCCGCTGGTGCGTTCCGGCATCGCCATGCTGCTTGCCGCCGAGAGGGACATCGCGGTGGTCGGCGAGTGCGCCGACGGTGCCGCCGCTGTCGAGCTGGCCCGCCGGGAGCGGCCCGACGTGGTGCTGATGGACGTGCGGATGCCGGGCACCGACGGGGTGACCGCCACCCGCGACATCACCGCCGAGGGGGCCGGGGTACGGGTGCTGGTCCTCACCACGTACCACGTGGACGACGCGGTCCGGGCGGCGTTGCGGGCGGGCGCCTCCGGCTTCCTGCTCAAGGACGCCGCGCCCGACGAGCTGACCATGGCGGTGCGGGCGGTGGCGGCCGGCGAGGCGTGGCTGGACCCGGCGGTCACCCGGTCGTTGCTGACCGAGTTCGCCGCGCTCGGCGACCATCGCCGGCCCGTCCCGGGCGAGCTGGGCCGGCTGACCGACCGGGAGCGGCAGGTGCTGGTGCAGATGGCGTACGGGCTGTCCAACGCGGAGATCGCCGCCCGCCTGCACATCGGTGACGCGACGGTGAAGACCCACGTCGGCCGGGTGCTGATGAAACTCGGGCTGCGCGACCGGGCCCAGGCCGTCGCCGCCGCCTACCGGGGCGGGCTCATGCCGCCCACTGGCTGACCGGCCGCACCGCCGGACCGGGTCGCCCACCCGGTGGTGATCAGCAGCAGGGCCGCGCTGTAGGTCGCCATCACCAGCACCCCGTGCCCGGGCGGCGTCGTCCCGGCCGCGCCGAGACCGATGAGCAGGTCGGAGAAGAGGAACAACGCGCCGCCGACCGCGACCCGGACGTTGACGCCGGTCGCGGCGGCGGCCATCAGGCTCAGGGCCAGGCTGTACCCGAGCACGGGCAGTCGCAGCGCGCCGAGCTGTGGCCACAACAGCGCGTTCGCCGCCACCCAGAGCAGCAGGTACCCGGCCATCGCCGCCAGCCGCGGCCGGCGGTGCCCGGCGAACGCGATGATCAACGCCAGCTGGGTGCCGAGGAAGCAGCCCATCCCGACCAGGAACGCGGTGTCTCCCGGCACCAGCAGCGCGATGTCCCCGGCGGTGGCGAAGACCAGCCCGACCGCGACCGGGTCGGCCCGCCGGCCCACCCGCCACAGCCACACCAGCAGCAGCGGCGCCAGCAGCGGCTTGGCCAGCCACTGCACCGGGGTCGCCGCGACGGCCACCGCGACCAGCTCGACCGCCGCCACCACGGCGAAGACCCACAGCAACGCGGTACCCGGCCAGCCCGGCCGCGTGGCGCCGCGCGCCGGCCGGCCCGGTGGCGTGGTGTCCGGCGTCGGCCGGTTCGGGGGTGTGGTGTTCTGCTCGGGCCGGGTCATCGGGCCGGCTGCCAGCCGGGGCGGCGCAGCAGGTAGCCGAGCCGGTGCCGCCAGGTGGTGGCGGTGCGCAGGTCGCGCCAGATCGCCGCGTACTCGTGGGTGGCCACCCGCAGCGGGTTGTAGCTGCCGACGTTCTTGGTCAGGCCGTACCGGACCGCCCCCTCCGGCTGGAAGGTGCCGAACAGGCGGTCCCAGATGATCAGGATGCCGCCGTAGTTGCGATCCAGGTACTCGGCGTTCGAACCGTGGTGCACCCGGTGGTGCGAGGGGGTGTTGAAGACCAACTCGATCGGCCGAGGCAACACGTTGATCCGCTCGGTGTGCAGGAAGAACTGGTACAGCAGGCTGATCGACTGCTGAAGGAAGATCATCCACGGCGGGATGCCGAGCAGCGCCAGGCCGAGCCAGAACGGCAGCGAGGTCATCGGTGTCCAGCTCTGCCGCAGCGCGGTGGAGAAGTTGAAGAGGACGCTGGAGTGGTGCACCACGTGCCCGGCCCAGAACAGCCGTACCTCGTGGTGCGCCCGGTGGAACCAGTAGTAGGCGAAGTTGTCGGCGAAGAACAGCAGCACCCACACCCACCAGTCGCCGGGGGAGAGCGTGAACGGCGAGACGGTGTACGCCGCGGCGTACAGGCCGATCGTGAGCAGCTTCCACCCCACGCCGATGACCTGGCTGCCGGCGCCCATGGTCAGGCTGGTGGCGGTGTCGCGGGCCTGGTAGCCACGCTCGGTGTCGTCGGGCGCGAACCGGTAGGACAGCGCCTCGACTGCGATGAGCAGCAGGAACGCCGGTACGGCGTACAGCACGGCGGGGATCATGCGCGACTGTCCTTTCTGGTGGGGGCGGTGAGGGGAGCCGTGAGCAGGGCACGGGCCTGCTCGGCGGCGTCGTCGGCCCGGCCCTCGGCGATGGCTTCGGCCAGCCGGCGGTGTCCGGCGACGTCGAGCAGTTCGGCGGCGCGCCGCTGCGGCGGCACCTTGCCCACCGCGAGGGCGCCGGCCACCAGGCTGTTGAAGGCCAGCACGTACGCGGTGTTGCCGCCGCCCCGCAGGATGTGCCGCCACAGCGCGATGTTGGCCTCGCCCATCGCCGGCAGGTCGGGGGCGAGGGCGGCGAAGTCCTCGGCGGCGCGGCGGATCTGCTCGCGTACCGCCTGGTCGGCGCGGTGGGCGCACAGCCGGGCCGCGTCGACGCCGATGCAGGCCCGCATGTCCATCATGTCGCGCAGCAGCGTGGTCACCGGGAGTACGTCGCCCGACTGCACCAGCGACAGGGCGAGGTCCAGCCCGGCGTGCACCCGCCAGTCCAGCACCCGGGTCGCGCCGCCCTGGCTGACCCGTACCAGGCCGAGCTGCTGGAGCCGGCGCAGCGCCTCGCGTACGGCGTGCCGGTTCACCTGGAACGCCGCCGCCAGTTCCCGCTCGCCGGGCAGGTTGTCGTCGGTCCGGTAGGTACCGCTGACGATCGCGTCGCGCAGCTGACCGAAGACGAGGTCGGACACGGAGGCGCGAGTGACGGGTACGAATGCCATGCCCGGCAGTGTGGACCAGCGCCCATCAACCCGTCAACTGGTTGGACCAGTCGCGCCGTTCTTCGGCCTCGCTGTCGTGGCGGGTCAGGTTTGCCGGCCGGCTTTTCTGCCCCCGACACGCCGTGCAGCCTGTGATCGGAAAGTTGCGGCGAGTAAGGTGCGATCGAATCTGGTGACGGTCGGTACAGGAGGCGCCGGTGGAGAGTCGACGGCCTGGCCGGCTGGTCCGCGTCGCGCTGCGGTTCGGATTCCTGACCGTGGTCGCCGGTGTCGCCTGGGCCGCCTACGACGTCGCCGTGGACCACCCGGCCCACGCCGCCGAGGCCCCGCCGGTGACCACACCGGACCGGCCGGTCAACCCGGCGACCGACCTGATCCGGGCCGTCCTCGCCCCCGTGGTCACCGCGGTCGCGCCCGGCCGACAGTCGAGCGACACGCTGCCGCCATCGGCGGGCGGCCCGGCCGGACACCCCGAGGTGTCCGAACCGTCGACGCCGACTCCGCCACCCGCCGACAGCCACCCGGTCGATCCACCCGCCGGTGGTACGCCCCCAGCCAAGCCGGCTCCGCCGCC